>CANQQA010000008.1 GCA_947625885.1 uncultured Bacteroidales bacterium | reverse complement strand
CAACACCGTTTGTCAGTTGCCCGTTGGATACAGTGTATTTAGGGCGGAATATCTCTTATTCTTACTATTCACCATTCAAAGATAAGACAAACCTTATTTCATTGACCATAGGCAACCAAGTTACCTCTATTGACAACAGTGCTTTTTCCGGTTGCTCGGGATTGAAAAATTTGAGGATAGAAGACGGTACGAAAACGTTGACGTTAAGTACATCATCTTCCTCAACACCGTTTGTCAGTTGCCCGTTGGATACAGTGTATTTAGGGCGGAATATCTCTTATTCTTACTATTCACCATTCGAAAATAAAACAAGCCTTATATCATTGACCATAGGCAACCAAGTTACCTCTATTGACAACAGTGCTTTTTCCGGTTGTATGGGCTTGGCGGAGATAACGATACCGAATAGTGTTACGACTATCGGCGACTATGCTTTTTCCGGTTGCTCCAGCTTGAAAGAAATTTGGTTTAATGCCGATTCCTGTATAAGCGGAGGTTTCGCCGGTTGTACCGCATTGACAACAGTGCATATCGGAGAAAATGTAAAGCGGATTCCCAGCTCTGCTTTTTCCGATTGCACAGGCTTAACGGAGGTAACGATACCCGATAGTGTTACATCTATCGGCGAGGAGGCTTTTTGTCGCTGCTATGACTTGACGTCGGTAACGATAGGCGACGGCGTTACCACTATCGGTGACTATGCTTTTAATAGTTGTTCGAGTTTGACGTCGGTAACGATACCTGAGAGTGTTGACTCTATTGGCAACTATGCTTTTTCCGATTGTAAGAACTTACAAGAGATTACCCCGTTGGGCACAATCCCGCCAAGTATTAATGACAACACATTCGACCAATACATTTACCAAAACGCAACAGTGAATTATCCGAAAGGCAGTTTGCATATCTATAAAAATGCCGACGGGTGGAAGAACTTTACTTATCCTTCTGTCCAAACGATTTTGGACCTGCAAATCGACAGTAATATAGGAGAAACAACGGGTCGCATCACCATAAGTTATACTCCCGATATGGAATATCCCGTAAGGGGCCTCTCTTTCTGCATGGGGGAAGAGCAATTCACATTCGACAGTACCCAAACCGTCATACCCTTAACTTTTGCAGACCTCGACCCCCAGACACGGTACGAGGCACAATTCATCATAGAAACCGTATACGGAGAGCAAGTGGTTACGCCGATAACTTTCACCACCAATGCCGTGCGCCTGACCGCCCAGCCGGCAAAAAACACCGATGTCAAGGCAACCTTTGAAGCAGAGGTCGAGTGCGATGCCGAAACCGGTTACGGCTTCGAGTGGCGACGACACGGAGCCCCCGACAATGTACCGCCTGCCCGTGTGGAAGCCTACAACATCGACGGCAAAATAGCCGGTACGCTGCGCAACCTTACGCCGAATACCTATTATGAATTCCGTCCCTACTACCGCTCCGCAAGCGGAAAATACTACTACGGCAGCTACGCCGGCAAAGACAACTGGATAGGATTCGGCACGTTCGATTACGGTGTCGAATGGGATCCGGCGGTAAACACCCGCACAAGCGAAGTGCACGGCAACAACAGCACGATTTCGGCATACGTGGTAGAAGGCTCCGACGAGTTGCTCTCGCAGGGCTTCGAGTATTGGGCAGAAAGGGCAGAAACCCCTGTTTCCCGCTCGACGGCAAGCAACCCCGAACGCATCGAAGGCTCCGGCTCGCTGATGAGCGTAACCCTTACGGGACTTGACTACAATACCACCTACTACTATCGCGCTTATGCCACCACCGCCAAAAAGACGACCTACGGCAATACCGAGAGCTTTACCACCGGAGAAGATCCCAATCTGTCGGGAATAGAAGAAACGGAAGCCGCAGCGGAAGAGGAATTTGAAGTCCGCCTGTCCGGCAATCCGGTGCGCAACGGAGAGATAGGCGTGCAGGTAGTCGGTGCCGACGGAGCGACATGGTATCGGGTGATAAGCCTGCATGGCGCACAGATAGCACAAGGCGTGCTTTCCGATACGGACGAATGGCAGCCGGTGAAAATCCCCGCCGCCTCGACAGGTTATTATCTGTTGCAGATTATCGGCAGCAAAGGGACGAAAACCCTGCGCATCGTCGTAGAATAAAAGATGACAATAGAATGAAAAAATGAATCGCTGAATAGTCGTTTTTGACCGCCGCATCTTCCGGTGCGGCGGTCTTTTTTTCAATGAAACGGTCAGAATTTCTTGCAGATATTCGATTAAAAAATCGGCATAAAATTTCTTGTATGGGAAACTTTTGCTATATTTGCAGTATGAAAACGAATCTCAACTCCATAGGAAAGCTGCTTGCCCGACAGCGTAAAAGCAAAGGGCTTACGCAAGCGGAAGCCGGCGCCCTGATAGGCGTCCGCAAAGCCATGGTATCGAAGATAGAGAACGGCAAGATAGTCAATGTCAATTCTATCGGGCGGCTTGCCGACGCTTTGGGCGTGGAACCGGTGGTGGAGCTTGAAGCGGCTCGCCGTCCGGACAAGAATGTTATCGAATACGTGATGACCGCCATTATAGAGTTTGCGCGGCATCATGCGTTTTCCGTTCGGGAGGCGAGCAACTACCTCAATCGCTTCAAAGGCATTGATTTCTTAATGGATTTTTATGATGTGGAACACCTTTTGTCGTTCGACGATTGTGTGGCAGACCTTACGGCGGTATGCCGAAACAATGGAGGCGCTTCGCAAGAATGCAGCAATTCGGTTGCTGAAAAAGATATGAACGAGCGAAATGCACAATTCCTGTTCGAGGGCATTTCTTCGGACGTGGTGCGGTTTTTGGTAGAAAGAAACAAGATGTCTTTGCCCGAAGCCATTTCGACTTTCCACAATTCCGAAACGTTTGCCAAACTCGAAGATTTCGATACGGAACTGTATGTGGAAAGTCCTGCATATATTTATGAACTGCTTTTGACGGAATTGCGGTACGGGCGTTTGCGGCAGGAGCCGTAGCCCGTTGTCGGAAACGAACCGCCGCCCTGCAACTTTTCGATTGCAGGGCGGCGGTGTAATAAGGAATTGTCAATAGAGGTGGTCGCTTTCTTCCATTTCCTGCCGCGTGATGGACTTGCGGTCCATAGCCCTCCACGCAAAGAAAATGTAGGCGAGCACGAACGGAATAAGCAGCGATACGAGGCTCATTACTTCGAGCGTGAAGAGGCTCGACGAACTGTTGTATATCGTCAGCGAACTTTGCATATCGACCGCCGACGGGTAGTAAGGCGTGTCGTTGTAGCCCGCGATGAAGAAGACGCAGAGCACCACCAGCACGGTGCCGATGCCGCTGTACCAGATGCCGCGCGTCCATGCGGGCGACAGCAGCGTCCGCCCGACGGCATAGAGCACGCCCGCTACGCCGATGACGAACAGCACAGCCACCCACGCCATTTCCGTCAGGTTATGGAAATATTTGTAGGGACGCACCGACACTTCGCCCGATTCGGGGTCGAGCTGGAATCCGTCGGCGCAGAGCGTTGTCCCCACGAACAGCAGAAACAGCACCACGAAAGGCACGGCGTTGTAAAGCAACTGTTTGTGCGCGCGGGCGCAGAGCGTGTCGTCGTCGATGTTGTTGATGAAGTAGAGCGCGGCTTGCACGCGGGCGAGGAAGAAAATCGTAACGCCGAGCAGCAGGTTGCGCCAGTCGGCGACGGCTTCGAGCCCGTGCCACGGATTTTGCCACGTAGAGATGACCGGCATGGCGATGTCGCCGTACAGGTTGGCTTTGTCCACGCGGAAGTCGGCGCCCGTGAAGAACGTGCCCACCGCCACGCCGAGCAGAATCACGCCCACAATGCCGTTGAGCAGCAGGAAGATGTCATATACTTTCGTGCCCAACAGATTGCCTTTCTTCGCCCGATATTCATACGAAACGGCTTGCAGCACGAAGCTGAACAGGATAGCCATCCACAGCCAATAGGCTCCGCCGAAACTCGTGGAGTAGAAGAGGGGGAACGAGGCGAAAAACGCTCCGCCGAAGACGACAAGGGTCGTAAAGGTAAATTCCCACTTGCGCCCCAGCGAATTGACGAGCATCGTTTTCTCCGCCAGCGTTTTCGCCATGGTGAGCAGGAGCGTCTGTCCGCCCTGCACGAACAGCAGAAATACCAGCAGCGCCCCCAGTATGGAGATAAGCAGCCACCAATAGTGTTGATAGAAAAATTCGTTCAGTACCATAATCGCGTTATTTTAGTTCAGAGCCTTTTTTTATTTGTTTGAGCATGATGCCAACTTCGGCAACCACCAGAACGGTGAACAGCACGGCAAAGAGCCAGAATGTGGTCTGCACCGCCGACGTCTCGATGCGCGAAATGGCGGAGAACGTAGGCATGATGTCCTGTATCACCCACGGCTGGCGACCCACTTCGGCGACTATCCAGCCCGCTTCGAGGCAGATGTAGCCCAGCGGCAGCGAGAGCATGAACACCCACAGCAGCCACGTGTAGCGCGCCAGCATCTTCTTGTACGAGAACAGGAGCACCACCACGAACAGCACGACGAAGTAGCCGCCGAGAATAATCATGATATGGAACGAATAGAACGTCAGCGGCACGTGCGGCACGAGTTGGGCGAGGTCGTTCACGTAGCCGTAGCCGAAGCTCGGGTAATTCTGTTCGAGCCGCAGCGCGGCGTCGGTGGCAGCCGCTACGTCGCCGGCTTTCGTTGCCGCCTGATAGTCGGCGAGCGCCTGTATGGCAGCCCGACCCTCGACGATGCGGTCGTTGGCCGAAGGAGCCGTAACCCATTCGCCCGCAGCGTTTTTCACCGGATAACCGCCGTCGATGATGTTTTCGATGCCCGCCACGTAGCCGTCGGCGTCGCGAGTCGCCAGCAGCGAGAGCAGGCGGGGAATTTCAATCTTGAAAAGGAACGGGTCTTCGGCGTCGTCATACGACTTCTTGGCGGGGTTGAGAATGCCGAATGCCACGAGCCCCTGCCCGTTCGACCCTTCGTAGATACCCTCCATCGCCGCCAGTTTCATGGGCTGTTTTTCAGCCACCTGATATGCCGAGCCGTCGCCCGTGTACGAAACGAGCAAGATGCCGGCAAAGCCTACCCAAGCCGCCACTTTCATACTCTTTTCGGCGAGGAACGTCTCCCGTTTCTTCCACAGGAACCACGCCGACACCGCGATGACGAACACCGCGCCCAGCACCCAGCCGGCAGTTACCGAGTGGAAAAATTTGTTGAGCGCTACCGGCGACAGCAGCACGGCGAAGAAATCGACCATTTCGTTGCGCACGGTGTCGGGGTTGAACTGCATACCGGTGGGGTACTGCATCCACGCATTCGCCACCAATATCCACAGCGCCGATATCGACGCGCCGATGACCGTGAGCCATGTCGATGCCAGATGCACCCCCTTGCTCACTTTGTTCCACCCGAAAAACATGATGGCGATGAACGTCGATTCCATGAAGAAAGCCATGATGCCCTCTATCGCCAGCGGCGCACCGAAGATGTCGCCCACGAACCAACTGTAATTCGACCAGTTGGTGCCGAACTGAAATTCGAGAATGATGCCTGTGGCGACACCCAGCGCGAAATTCACGCCGAAAAGGTTAGCCCAGAATTTGGTAATGTGTTTCCAGCGCACGTCGCCCGACCGGTAGTAGAGCGTTTCCATGCAGCAGATAATAAGACCCAGCCCCAGCGTGAGCGGGACGAAAAGCCAGTGAAACATCGCCGTGAGAGCAAATTGCGCTCGCGACCAATCGACCAGAGAATACAAATCTTCCATACAATATAGTTGAGGTTAAAAAGGAGTTTGTTCGGTGGGTACCGACGTCAGCTCCTCCGCCACATGGGCGGCGCGTTCGTCGTCGTTGTCGTAACGGGTATTCAGAAAGTCGGGAAAGAAAAAAAGTTTCAGTATGAAAAAGATGATGAAAAGTTTTATCAAAATAATCGCCCACAGCGTTTTGCCCGTCGTCATGGAGTGGAACCCGTCGAGATAAAAATAAAAGATGCGGGAAATGACGTGGCTGCCCCTTAACTTTTCATTTTCCATACCGGTTGCATTTGAAATCCCAAATATAGGGCATTTTTGGAAAGAAACAAATTTTTGCCGAAAAAATATCGCCTGCCCCGAAAAAATACTTCCTGTTTTACGTTTGCTTTTGATTTTTTTGTTATGATTTTAGCTGTTGAATATTCAACGATGTATTTTTTTTCTTACCTTTGTAATTATAAATATAAAAGGATTTTATATGAAAGTAAACAATTTTATTTGTTTTATAGAAACTTTCTGGCTAGAACTCCGAATTCTAATTATTAAGATAAAATAAGAACGAGAAATAAATTATGTGATGATTTATGGAACATATGTCTGCACTTAATAAAGAGAAAGTATTTTCCCAATGTAATATAGTCTTACCTCAATGGTTAGATGATTTTATTTTTAATAAATTAAATGCCCAATATTGTCGTAGCAATTCGAATATGACTGTGATTGATTGGGGACAGAAAGAAATTCTCAATTATCTTGGCACCTATTTTCCTCGTAGTTATGCTGAGGCTTACAGCATATTCAAACGATATTTACAAACGAATTGTATATTTGAGACAGAGAAATCGTTAAGACTTCTTGATTTCGGTTGTGGAACGGGTGGTGAAATTATAGGTTTGTCCACGGCTTTGGCAGAATGTCGGGCAAATATTAAAGTATTAAACGTAAAAGCTATTGACGGGAATCAATATGCCCTCAACCGTTTTGATGATATCAAAGATGAATTTAATAAGCACCATATTCTCCAAATTTTCAGTAAGCCGTCAGCTATCAAGATTGACGATTTCTATGATTTGAGCATTCTCGATTCTATTCTTGACGAGAAGTATGATATTATCGTCTCTTTCAAGGCAGTGTGTGAATTTGTTACCAAACAGCAATTTGAAGAAAAAAATGCCTATGAATATCTAGCAAAGTTCATGCTTCCCAAATTGTTAGATTCTGGCTTGATGCTTTTAGTCGATGTTACGACAAAAAATGATGTCGCGCAAGAATGGTTACCGGATTTAATGGATAAAGGGTTGCAAAATGCAGGTGCGTCTGTGATAAAAAGAAATCCACTGAATAATGAAACATTTGTCGTACATCATTCACGGCAGAGAGCCGATATAAGCAAAGTAGCGTGGAGAATCATAATAAATAATTAAAATATGGCAAAAAAAGATTGGATGATAATTGAGTCTGAACTTGATGAAGATCAATTGAAAGTCTTGATGGCAACTAATGACAAATCGTGTCTGGTTAGTGGTTGTGCCGGAAGTGGAAAGTCTGTGCTTGCATTGATTAAGGCACAAAGAATTCAAAAAGAAAAAGGCAATAATTATCAAATTATTGTTTTTACGAAAGCGTTATGCAACTATATGAACGCGGGTCGTAAAATATTAGGTTTACAAAGAGATTTTTATCATCATTGGTATTGGCAAAACAGAATGAGGAAACCAAAAGCTGATTATGTTATTGTTGATGAGATTCAAGATTTTACCCGTGAAGAAATTCAAGAATTTATTAATGCTACAAACAAGAATTTTTTCTTTTTTGGGGATACTGCCCAGTCGATATATCAAGGTTTGAAGGAAACTATGCCTGTCAAAGGAATAAACAGATTATTTCCAATAGATAAAGAACCAAAGAATTTTACTTTATACAGAAATTATCGTTTGCCTCTTCCTGTTGCTCGTATTGCTCAATATGTAGGAATTGATTTGGAGGCTTTTGATGAAAAAACATACAAGAGTAAAGAAACTGCTATTCCTAAGTTTATCCGATATAACTCTTTCGACGAGCAGATTAATGCCATTGCTCGCATTCTCAAGCTTAAGCAAGGAATTCTATCTGATGTTGGTATTTTACTTCCACATAATAATGATGTCCGAAATGCAAGTACATTACTCAACAAATATGGCATAAATCATGAAGTAAAATACGAGGATAAAGAAGATTGGCGTAGTGGAATCAATACTCTTGACTTCAATACTTCAAATCCTAAGGTTATGACATACCATAGTGCAAAAGGATTGCAGTTTGAAACTGTTTTTCTACCAGGAATAGTTTCATTTTCCGATGATGCTAATCAGAATATTTCCGAACGGAAAGCATTGTATGTAGCATTGACTCGAACCTACCGAGATCTTTACGTTATGTATTCGGGCACTTTGCCTGTACCATTAAACATTGTTCCAAGTAATTTGTACACAATATCTGAAACCGAAATAGTAAAAGACATATAAAATGAAAAAGTATTATATACCGACATCCTCGTTGAATTTTAACAACATTTTATCAAGCGAAAGCATTTCTCCGAAAGTTTTCTATCAGGTTCGATCTTTTGGTTATGGTCGATGGGTGTCTATTCCAGAAAATCCATTTGATAATTCAATTGTGTTATACGATGAGCTCTGTTCATTTAGGCGTCCACAGTCGTCTTTTGAAGACCATCCATTGTTAATAGAGATTTCTCTCGATAAATCTGTCGAATCTACTCTTTCAAGACTGCCTGAACATGAACATATATTTTTATGTAACCATACGATTTACATAGATCCATGGTCTACGCGATTGATATTTTTTACCGATAGCGATAAAATCAAAGCTCTTTCCTTGTCTGATTCAAGTATTGAGACTAAATTTGTTAAGCTTTATGAGCAAAAAATCGTAGTAGTTAAACATCTTGCATCCTCCTATGTTCGAATTGAAAATCCTAAGAACGAAATACAATCTGTCAATAATGACGAAATAGAAAAAGATAAGCGCATTAACCGGCTGAAAGGCTTCTTATATGGTTACTATATCGGAGCCATTCTTTCAGCCTCTAAAAAGGATATTGTAAAATTGAATAAAGCAAGAGAAATACGAAATATTTTAGTTGCAATTCTATCAAGTTTAGATCGTAGAGCAACGTTGCAACAACAAGAAAGATTGAAAGATTTATATGCAGCATTTCAACCACCTTTGTTTTCAAAGTTATCTGCAATTATCTCAGAAAAGCGAATGTTTGATGACGTTATTTCTGTGATAAGAAAAGAGTATGGTTATATTCCAGATGAAATAGACGTGAATAAAATCATTTCTCAGCTTTTGAATATGCCGATGCATTTAGGAGCAAAAAATCCAATTGAAGACATCAATGCTAAAATTAGACAAATAGAGGATACTATTTCCAAGAGTGCTCATCTAATTTCGGTCAATGAGGAGCAAGTAATTGTATGTGAAGATTCTCGTATAAAACTAAACATTGAAGAACTCTCGGATAAGGATAAGAAACTTTGTATGGCGTGGGTGAATGAGGTGTTGGTTAAGGATGGGTACACAGGGAAAATAAGCACTTTCAAGGATGTTCTATCTGATGATATTACGATAAAAGCAAAAGAGGTATATGAGTCTGATTTGAATATTAAATGGAAAGGTTCATCTTCAGAGTTAATCTTGAATGCATTACGTCGTCATGTTAGAGGGAGTGAGTACTCTTATATGTGGAATAACGCTATTTATTCTTCCATTTCTGCTCTTATTATGTGTGGAGATGATTGGCAGAAGCTTTTGGAGTATATGCAAGGAAAAGAGATGACAGACTATCGTTTGGCATATGCTATGTATGGAATAATTAATGGGTTTGCAAATCTTCCCCGTGATTTTACAGATGTGCTTTTCAGTCAAGAGAAGACCTATATTGCTGAAGTATATAGAGAGTTTTATGGTCAATTATTTGGTAGAGATGTCGTTCGCTCTAAGTCAGAGTTAGGAGGATTCGATGATCTAATGGCGAAGATTGTTAGTATATGTAGAGGTGCCCAAAGGGATGAAGTACGGTACAAAGAATTATATATTCAATCTGGTGGTTCAAACCAAAAGTTTATTGATGCGGTTAAAAATGATAGATTGTTAAATAAAGGTAAAGGGGTTCAGAAAACAATAAAAGATTTTCTTTCTAAAAACAAGAGCGCTTCTTTATTTGATGAGACATATCAATCTACAGGTCAATTTTTGGATGACTTTAATTTTTTGTCTAATAATGTGGAATTGAATGATATAATGAAGCAGATTGCAAAGGAATGGAAAGGTGACTTGGAATGGTTTATAAATGAATATAATAACCCAGATTCGACATATTATAAAGGTAAAAAATTGACTGATAATTATACAGTTATTCAAAAATTTATTCAACTCAAAGGTAATAAATATAAAGATGCGGAACATTTTTTGCGTAAAACGTATAATTGTTGAGTATTATGGCAGATAAAGTAAATATTGTTACCCAAAATGGAAAGGTTGTACAAGCTACTGCGCCTGTCATTATCTCCGCGAGTCGTTCTACGGATATTCCGGCTTTTTATGCAAAATGGTTTATGAACCGCTTGCAGGTCGGATACTGTGTTTGGTACAATCCGTTCAATCAACAGCCGATGTATATCTCATTCAATAATATGAAAGTTGTTGTGTTTTGGACAAAAAATCCAGAACCGATGATTGAGTATTTGCCCGAACTCGACAAACGTGGTATTCATTATTACTTTCAGGTTACACTCAATGATTACGAACGTGAGGGATTTGAACCTAATGTACCGGCACTTCAACATCGAATTGAAGTGTTTAAAAAATTGTCTGACAAGATAGGAAAGGAAAAAATAATTTGGCGTTTTGATCCTCTTGTATTGACAGACCAATTAACGCCACGTCACTTGCTTGCAAAAATTTATCACATTGGCAATCAGTTGAAAGGATACACCGATAAATTAGTTTTCAGTTTTATTGATGTAAAGGCATACCGTAAGGTACAGAGCAATTTGATCAAAGAGACGCCTTATTTTACGAGGGAAAATGTTGAAACAGCTGAACCTGTAGGGGATAGGAAAATGGAGCTTGTGAAAGGTCTTACAAAGATACGGGACTATTGGGCAGAAATGGGTTGGAATTTGACACTTGCAACTTGTTCTGAGGAGATAAACCTTGATTTATACGGAATTGAACATAATCGTTGCATAGACGGAGATCTGATGGAACGTATATTTTCAGAAGATTGGGAACTTGTGTATTACCTGCACACTGGCAAGTTGCCAGAAACTTCAACCGATATGTTCTATTCTAAACATATGATTCCGCCTAAGGGTAAAAATCTTAAGGATAGAGGACAACGTAAGGTTTGTGGCTGTATGATAAGTAAAGATATCGGTATGTATAATACGTGTTTACACTTTTGTGTTTATTGTTATGCTAATGCAAGTAAAAATTGTGTATTAAGAAATGTTTCTCGGCATAGCGATAGTAGCGAAAGTATTATAGATTAAAAATGTGATGATAATAATGTTACGATAGTAACGACCATTTTTTTGAATGGAAAGATTGAAACCCATCATATCGGACGGAGTTACCGAACAAAATTATTTTTTATATATTTGTAGGAGTGAACGGACACGGTTGTCGTCCGTCAAGTTTAACCTAAATAGAAAAACCATGTTCGATTTGAAAGGAAGAGTCGCCGTAGTATCGGGTGCAAGCAGCGGGCTCGGCGCGCAAATGGCAAAAGGATTCGCCGCACAGGGTGCGGACGTAGCGATTACCGCCCGCCGCTTGGAGCGGTTGGAGTCGCTGGCGGAGGAGATTCGCAAAATGGGCGTGAAATGCCTGCCCGTGAAATGCGACGTTACGGTTACGGAGTCGGTGGAGGCTGCCGCTGCCGCCGTCGAAAAAGAGTACGGAAAAGTCGATATTCTCGTGAACTGCGCCGGCGCCAACAAGGGCACGGGCGTGCTCGACACCTCCGACGCCGATTGGCAGTTTACCGTCGATACCGACTTCACGAGCGTATTCAAGGTGTCGCGCGCTTTCGGCAACATCATGAAGAAACACAACTACGGACGCATCATCAACATCGCCTCGATGTACGGACTGGTCGGCAATACGGCGATGGACGTCGTCGCCTATCACGCCACGAAGGGCGGCGTGGTGAACATGACCCGCGCCATGGCGGCGGAGCTGGCGAAATACAACATCACCTGCAACGCCATTTGTCCGGGCTACTTCGCTACGGAGCTGACCGTCGAAACGCTCGAAACCGACTTCTTCAAGGAGTATATGAAACGCACCGTGCCTATGGGGCGTTACGGTCGCGAGGGCGAACTGAATGCCGCCGCGATATTCCTTGCCAGCGACGAAGCCTCGTATGTTACGGGCGTCATTCTGCCCGTCGACGGCGGTTATACGGCTGTCTGAAACAATCTTCGTCTGAATATGCTTGCCGCCGAAACAAGAGGGTTTCGGCGGCAGTCGTTTCCGCCTTTGGCTCGCCGGTGCAATGCTCCCTGCCGGCAACGGAAAATTTTTTGTTTCTCAAAGAGAAAAATTTCTTTCGTTCTCGTTTTAAGCCCATTTGCTTGCAAGAGTGCTGACAAAGATTCTGTTATGTGTGAAAATACGCGAGCGCGACTTTATCTTTCACGGCAAAACTTCGATTGCATCGAGAGACAACAGTATAAGCAAAAAAGGTCTATGCTATGCCGGATATAAATGCCATTGCCTTACCAATACGAGTTTCCCGATATTTCATTATCCAGCGATAAATGAGGAGTGGAATATAAACTCCTGTAAAGAAAGCTAGTATGCCCCCAATCCACCATGGAGCTCCTGTAAGCGCACAAAAAACTTGTTGTGCCAATACTTGCGGAAACCAAGAATAAAGATAAATCGTATAAGAGGCGCCGAACAGATGATGCAGTATGGTGCAGTTATATCGAAAATAGAGCCTTCCGAGAGCGTAACTCATCATAATACCGTTCATCGCTGTCAATACATCTCTGCCTTGAAAATCGGGTAAAGTGAGTAAGGCAGCAGATAAAGCAAAGGTTGAGGAGAATACGATTGCCGGATGATGGGTAATGAAATCGAAAGAGTGGTATCGACAGACGAAATATCCGAAAAGGAAATAAAAAAGATAATTGACAACTCCGGAAATATTAAAGATTTTGATTTCGAGGACAGGATTGAACAAATGGAGTGCCAATGCAACAGCAAGGCAGCCCCACAATGGTATATTCCACTTTTGCAAAATGCGCCCTCCTATATGTAAAATACAGAAAATTAAAAATAGAGTCGGTAAGAACCAAAAAAGCATGATAATATTTTCACATGGATATATTAACATGGAAAAATACTCCTTGAATGAAAATGTTGTGGGTCTTATGGCAAATTGGCTCATCAATACTTTCGGAACGAATGTCAATGTGCTGATAATAAAGTAAGGGACAAGCAATCGTTTGACTTTTTTAATAAGAAACTTACGATTGCAAATAGTCTGTACAAATGTCTGCCTGCGTACATCGCATCCATAACGTAACAAATAGCCGGAAATAAACATAAAAAGTGGCATATGGAAAGAATAAATCCACATATGCAGAAGCGTGGATTGAGGTGCTTCTGTTTCAGAATGTCCTAATACGACCAAAAGAATTCCCCATGTTTGCAAAAAATAAATGAGTGAATTTTTCATTATAATCGAATTTTCTTAATTGATAAATTGTTTTTGCAAAATTAATTTATAAATGTCGATTCGCAAAACTTTTCGCTAAAAATTTTTGTTTTCATTCGCGGAAAATTTTCAGAAAAGCGGCAAGCGAAAAATCAAATAAATTTTCGGGACAGTAGAGAAAGGCATATTGGAAAAACAGAGTTAGGATTCGGAGTTTTTCCGGTACAAAAAATCCCCTCCCGACAGAAAGCGTCGGGAGGGGATAAAGGTTTTCGCAGGGCGGCTGTCAGTCGAGCAGCATACCTTTGCGTACTGTGCGGGCGGCTTCGTCGCCGTATGTCAGGCGGATAATTGTCGAGGCGAATTCGGCAGCGGCGGCAGGACCTTTGCCCGTAACCACAGAGCCGTCTATCTCGACCATGTTGCCGGTGGGCGTCGCACCCGACATGCGTTTTTCGAACCCCGGATAGCAGGTGGCTTTTCGCCCTTTAAGAATGCCGCACGCACCGAGCACGTAAGGCGCGGCGCAGATGGCAGCCACCGGACGCTCTTGGGCGGCATGGGCTTTCAGCGCCTCGATGAGCGGCGCGCAGTTTGCCAGATTGTCGGCGCCGGGCAGACCGCCGGGCAGGATAAGCCACAACGCCTCGTCGAGCGGAGCTTCGGCAAGCGTAAGGTCGGCGGTAACGGGAATGCCGTGCGCACCGGTTACGCTCTTTTCGCCGGTAATGGCGACGGTGCGTATCTCCATGCCTGCGCGTCGCATCATATCGACGACGGTCAAGGCTTCGATTTCTTCAAATCCTTCTGCAAGGAACAAGTACGATATATTCATAGCGATTTGTTTTTGGGTGCAACATGAGGGTTATTCCACAGCAATGCCGTCGATGACGAAATCGCTGATGCGGAAACGGAGGTTGTCGCTCTCGGCGACGCTCCACGGGTAGATGCGCACTGCCAGCCGTTCACCCGGCTTTACGGTGGTGTTGGTCGGCAGCGTGATGGTGCGGACGCCGCTTTCGGGGCGTTGGTTTTCGCCTAAAATGGTGCGGGGGTAGAAGTCGTTGCTTTTCGACAGGGCAGCCCGATAGGCTACGCCGCCGTCCAGCGTGAAAGTGATTTGACGGGCGAGGAATGTTTTTTTGTTTCCTTTGAATACGAACTCCACGTAACGGTCGCCCGCCTCGTCGATGTCGGCAGGCCATTTGCCGCCGGCGATGGCGATGCCGGTTTCGTTCTCGTCAAGTCCTTTCAACGTATATTTCCCGATTTCGGCTTTTTCGGGCGTTTCGAGCGTGATGACGCGGCTCTCGGCTACGACGGGAATTTCGCGTTTCACCTTTCCGCACACGACGGTTATCGCATCGTTTATCGTCCCTGCCTGTTCGGGGGTGAAGTAGAGGTAGCAGCATTGGTTCCACAGCTTGCCGTCGGTGTAGGCTAACGCCAACGATTCCTGCCGTTGGGCGTCGGGGGCGGAGGCGACGGTCATGCCCTTCGGGGCGGTAACGACGATTTCACCTTCGCGTTCGGGCAGCGCCAGACCCGTCAGGTCGAAACGCATACACGCCTCGTCGCCCACGTACATCTGTCCGAAGTTCAAGGTATCCGGATTGAGAACGATAGGCACGTCGGGGCGTACATACTCCGTCAAGATGCCCGCCTGTTGCAGCGCCTGCGCCACCATGCGGGCGTAGAGCGCCGCACCCGTAGCCTGCGTGTGCGTGCCGTCGGTGGGCGCGTAGATGAGGTCGGTCGCCTGTTGCTCGCCCAGCTCCTCGATAAAGGCTTTCGTGAGGGCAGTGTGGTCGATGAGGGGCACCTGCATTTCGCGGGCGACCTGTTTCATTACGTACACGTAGTCGAGCGTGGTGTCGCCCACTGCGCCCAAGTTGTGGCACCCTTTCGGTGAAATCGTCCCGTCGGCGGTGTAATAGCGCCGCACGATAGGCGTAATGAGTATCGGGGTGGCGCCGAGAGCGCGGGTTTCGTTCACGTAGGTTTCGAGGTTGGATTTGTAGTGTCCCCACGGGTCGGTGCCGCGCCCATCGTCGCTGTATGTGCCGTTGCCTTTCTCGTCGTTGTGGGCGAACTGTATCAGCACGTAGTCGCCCGGCTGTACGGCGGCTTTCACTTTATCCCACAGCCCTTCGCTCATGAAGGAGCGGGTGCTGCGACCGTTGCGCGCGTAGTTTATCACTACGGCGTCGTCGGTGAAAAATTCTTGGAACATCTCTCCCCAGCCGCGTGCGCGGGTGGTATTTTCGGCATAGTCTGCCATGGTGGAGTCGCCTATCGTGTGTATGCGAACCTCTTTTCGGGAACACGCCGACAACACGCAGCAAGCCGCTGCCAGCGCAAGAAAGAATTTTGTTTTCATTTTATTTTCCATGAATAAGGGGAACAAATGTAGAAAAATTATTAAAAACGACGGCAATTTGTCAAAGAAAAAAGCAATGGGAAAAATTTTTTCAGGAATACTTGGTAAAGTAAGAAGAAAATGCGGCGGAAACGACCGGTCTATTTCCGATTTTTTTGCTACCTTTGCGGCTAAAAATTTTACCTATGTCCGATACAGAGAAACAGTTCGAGCATGTCATTGCGATTTGCCGCGACTTGTATGCACGGAAATTGCAAGATTACGGGGCATCGTGGCGCATCATGCGTCCGGCATCGCTCACCGACCAGATATTCATCAAGGCGAAACGTATTCGCAGTATCGAAGAAAAAGGGGAGGCGCTGATAGACGAAGGCATTCGCTCCGAAATCATCGGCATCGTCAATTACGGAATCATTGCATTGATACAGTTGGAGTTGGGATATACCGATACGGTCGATATCACCAACGAAAAAGCGTTGGAACTGTACGACAAGCACATGACCGTTACCAAGAATCTCATGTACGCCAAAAACCATGACTACGACGAGGCTTGGCGCGGCATGCGCACCACTTCATATACCGACCTGATACTGATGAAGATATATCGCACCAAACAGATAGAAAACCACGAAGGCAAAACCCTCGTATCGGAAGGTGTCGATGCCAACTACATGGATATGGTCAATTATTCCTTGTTCGGTCTGATAAAACTCGAATATGGCGATTAAGCAGAAAAAAACGCTCGGACAATATGTTTTGCCGGTACTTGTCGTGGCAGCGCGGCTCGTTGTCGGCGGCACATTCCTTTTTTCCGGATTCGTGAAGGCGGTCGATCCCGTCGGTATGTCGCTGAAAATCGAGGAATACCTGCTCACTTTCGGACTGGACTATTTCCGGTCGTTCTCTTTCTTTTTGGCGGTGGCTTTCGGGGCATACGAATTTATGTTGGGGGCGGGTACGCTCTTCGGCACTTACCGCCGGCTTACTTCGTGGCTGCTGCTGTTCACGATGTCGTTTATGACGTTGCTCACGCTCTATCTGGTCGTGGCGGAGCCGATAGCCGATTGCGGCTGTTTCGGCGAAGCCGTGCATCTTACCCCGTGGCAGTCGTTCGGGAAAAACGTCGTTTTGCTGCTGCTCGTCCTCTTCCTGTTGGCTTACAACGAACAGGTGAAAGGGGTATATCATAAAGAGCTGCAATCGCTTACGGTCTATTTCTTCCTGCTCTTTTCGGTAGGGCTGTCGCTCTATGCTTACTATTATCACCCCTTGTTCGATTTTCGTCCGTACAAAAGGGGCGTGAACTTGCGGGAGGCTCTTGCCGCCGACTCTTACGACGCCCCGCGTTTCATCTATGAAAAAAACGGCGTGCGACAGGAATTTACGATAGACACGCTGCCTACCGATACGGCGTGGCATTTCATCGACAGGACGGAAACGCCGGCAGGCAGGGTGGACGATATACGGAATTTCGTCATATACGACGATGATGAAGATATTACCGAAAATATTCTTGCCGACAAGGGCTATACGTTTCTCTTGATGATACCTTCGCTTCGCGATACCGAAAACGATGCTATCGACAAAATCGACGAACTCTACGAATACGTGTTGTGGCACGGGTACAACCTCTATTGTCTGACAGCCTCGTCTGCCGAAGAAATTGCCGAATGGCAGGACGATACGGGCGCCGATTATCCTTTCTACACGATGGAGGCTTCGACGATACGCACCGTCGTGCGCGGCGACCCGGGCATCGTGCTGCTGCACGACGGCGTTATCGTGCAGAAAATGCGGGCGGCAAATCTGCCCGAAGAATCTCGCTTGACCGATTTTCTGGAAAGATATGCTTCCGGCGCACCGATGGAATACGGAATTTTCAGACCGCTTATGGCGGTGATAATCATATTTCTCGTACCCTTGCTGCTGTTGCTGCTCATGTCGAAAATCGTCGAGGCGTATGTCATACGCGCCCGTGCCCGTCGGGTAGCCCGCTTGCAGAAACTGCGGGAAGCCTTGTCTGAAAAAATGAAAAAGAATCCGAAAAAAGATACTATCAACTAATCTAATGAATATGAGAAAGAACATTGTCGCAGGAAACTGGAAAATGAACAAAACCCTGCAAGAAGGTTTGAATTTGGCAAAAGGTATTGAAGCTGCTTTGGCAGGAAAAAAGGTAAATTGCGAAGTCATTATCGGTACGCCGTTTATCCACTTGGCATCGTTGGCGCAGACCATCGACACGAAAAAAATAGGCATCGCCGCTGAAAACTGCGCCGACAAGGTTTCGGGCGCATACACCGGCGAAGTGTCGGCAAGCATGGTTGCTTCCACCGGAGCGAAGTATGTCATACTGGGACACTCCGAGCGTCGCGCTTACTATCACGAAACGCCCGAGATACTGAAAGAAAAAGTGCTCTTGGCGCTCGCTAACAACCTGACCCCGATTTTCTGCATCGGCGAAGTGCTCGAAGAACGCGAAGCCGGCAAACACTTCGAGGTCGTAAAATCGCAGATTGAAAATTCGCTTTTCAACCTTTCCGCCGAAGAGTTCGGTAAAATCGTGCTGGCATACGAACCCGTATGGGCTATCGGCACCGGCAAGACGGCAACTGCCGCACAGGCTCAGGAGATGCACGCTTTCATACGCGCCACGCTCGCTGCCAAATACGGCAAGACGGTAGCCGACGATTGCTCCATTCTCTATGGCGGCAGCTGCAAGCCCTCCAACGCCAAAGAACTTTTCGCCAATCCCGATGTCGATGGCGGACTCATCGGAGGCGCTGCCCTCGAAGTCGAATCGTTCATGGGCATCATCGAAGCCTTTTCGTAATTGAAAAATTTCCGTTCAGTCTGCTCTTGCAAGAGCAGACTGAACATCTCTTTGGGACGTAAAGATTCCGAACGTATGAATAAAAAAATTCTTTTTCTTTTCATCTCCTTTGCCCTTGCCCTGTCGGCAGGCGCGCAAGGAGTGGCGACCGGCACCGAAGCTGCCGCCGCCGATACCTCTATCGTGCAGTCATTGACTCGACCGTCCGGCGGAGCGCAGGTCGCTGTCGTACAGAATCCCGTGCTCGACGTCCGTCTTTCGCGCAACAGCGGCTCGTTGAAAGTGAACGAAGAAGAAAATCTTTTTACGCAGGGGTATCGGATACAGGTTTTCTCCGACAACCGGCGCAACGCGCGGGAAGAAGCCGACGTTCGTTCGCAATACATCGCCGAGTCCGATACGCTCATACCCGTATACGTTACCTATCTGTCGCCGTTTTGGCGGCTGCGTATAGGCGACTACCGCACGTACGAAGAAGCCTTCATACAGATGCAGACGATAAAAAAACAATTCCCGCGATACGCCTCCGAGATGCGAATCGTCAAAGATGAAATCGTCCTACCCCTTTCCGCACAATAGATTATGCCAGATATAAAATCGCTTTCCGACGAGCAGCGCGTGGCGTTGTTGGCAGAACATTACAAAGCCATACTCGAATTGTTGGGCGAAGACCCTTCGCGGGAAGGCTTGCTGAAAACCCCTTGTCGGGCGGCACGCGCCATGCTGGCGCTCACAGCCGGATACCGGCAGTCGCCCGAAGAGATACTCCGCTCGGCGCTTTTCAAAGAGGAGTACGGCTCGCACGGACAAATCGTCGTCGCACGCGATATCGAATTTTATTCTTTCTGCGAACACCATATACTGCCGTTTTTCGGCAAAGTACACATCGGGTACATACCCACCGGCTACGTAACGGGGCTTAGCAAGTTGGCGCGTCTGGTCGATGCCTTTGCCCGCCGCTTGCAGTTGCAGGAGCGCCTCACCCTCGAAATTTGCGAAGCCCTGCAAAAGACGCTCGCCCCGCAGGGCGCCATTGTCATGATGGAGTCGCGTCACCTCTGCATGCAGATGCGCGGCGTCGAAAAGCAGGGCACCGTAACGACCACCTGCTCCTATACCGGTGTGTTCGAAGACATCGCCCGCCGCGAAGAATTTTTCTCGATGCTCGGTCGCCGCTGATATCAACGCCAATATCGGCGAGAGTATGCCCCAATATAAACAAGCCAAGGTGAAAGTAATCGAATTGAACGCGGAAAAGAATTGAATGACGGCATAGCTTGCGCCGTCCGTGAAAACAAAAAGCTATACAAATCATTGATTTGTATAGCTTTTTGTTGGTCGTCTGCGGTGCGGACGGGACTCGAACCCGCGACCCCATGCGTGACAGGCATGTATTCTAACCAGCTGAACTACCGCACCTTCGGGTCTGCAACTCGCGATTTCTCTTCCGAATTGCGGTTGCAAAGATAAGCGATATTTTTGTTTTGTACAATAAATGCGGACTTTTTTCACCGAAAAATATTCATGTCGATTGTCTCTGCCATGTTTTACCCTTGCTCTTGATAAAATATTTCTTTGCGGCAGCCGTTTGCTTTCAAAAGAATTTGTATATCTTTGTAATTACGATTTCTATGCCCTGATTTTTCACGGTGAAGTTTACGATTTCATTGCGGACTATCTTGGCGTATAATTAGTTAATGCCGTTAATTTTCGGATTGCAAAAAATATGCGGTCGCCTGTAAAACCTAAAAAATCGTTGGGGCAGCACTTCTTGAAAGACCTCGACATCGCCCGTCGCATTGCCGATACGATGGACGCTTACAAGGGTATGCCCCTTCTCGAAGTGGGTCCGGGCACGGGCGTACTTACGCAATTTCTGCTCGCGGCGCATCACGACCTCTCCGTCGTGGAGCTCGACCGCGAATCGGTCGCCTACCTGCGGACGCATTTTCCCGACCTCGACGGTCGCATCGTCGAGGACGACTTTTTGCGGCTGCGTCTCGACGAACTGTTCCCCGACCGCTTCTGCATCATCGGCAATTATCCCTACAACATATCGAGCCAGATATTTTTCAAGGTGCTCGACTACAAAGACCGCATACCCTGTTGCAGCGGCATGATACAGAAAGAGGTGGCGGAGCGCATGGCGGCAAAGCCGTGCTGCAAAGCCTACGGCATATTGAGCGTGCTCATGCAGGCATGGTACGATATAGAATACCTTTTCACCGTACCCGAACACGTGTTCGAGCCGCCGCCCAAAGTGAAGTCGGCGGTCATTCGCATGACGCGCAACCGCTCGGTTTCGCTCGGCTGTGACGAGCGGCTGTTCCGCCAAATCGTGAAAACTGGATTCAACCAGCGGCGCAAAACGTTGCGCAATTCGCTGCGGTCGTTGGTGGAAAAAGATTGCCCGCTGCTGAACGAGCCTGTTTTCGATAAACGTCCGGAACAACTTACCGTTGCCCAGTTCGTAACGCTCACCGGACAAATGCAACCCTATGTACTACCCGTCAAACAATAGCGCAGAATGGAAAAATTCACACCGGAATATTTGGAGATGATTCGCGCCATCGTTGCCGAAAAAAATGTTGAGCAGGCGAAAGCCGAGCTTCAAAAGCTGCACCCTGCCGACATTGCCGAACTCTATCGGGAGCTGGAACTCGACGATGCCGAGTTTCTCAACCAGCTGCTCGACAAGGAGAAAGCCGCCGACGTACTGATGGAATTCGATGAAGACGAGCGTAAAAAGCTGCTCAAAGAAATTCCTACCGAAACGATTGCCCGCGAATTTATCGACCACCTCGACACCGACGATGCCGTCGATCTCATACGAAACCTCGATGAGGAGGCGCAGGAAGAAGTGCTTTCGCACATCGACGACGCCGAACAGGCGGGCGATATTGTCGATTTGTTGAAGTACGACGAAGACACCGCCGGCGGTATCATGGGCACCGAAATGGTGATTGTGAACGAAAATTGGAGTATGCCCGAGTGCGTGAAAGAGATGCGCCGGCAAGCCGAAGAAATGGACGAAATCTATTACGTCTATGTCGTCGATGACGACGGCAAGCTGCGCGGCGTCTTTCCGTTGAAAAAGATGATTACCCACCCGTCGGTTTCGAAAATAAAGCACGTCATGAAGAAAGACCCCGTGTCCGTGCGCACCGACGATACGATAGAAACAGTGGCGCAGACCATCGAAAAATACGACTTGGTGGCGATACCCGTCGTCGATAGCATCGGGCGGCTGGTCGGTCGCATCACCGTCGACGATGTCATGGACGAGGTGCGCGAACAGGCGGAGCGCGACTACCAGATGGCTTCGGGTATCTCGCAGGACGTGGAGACGACCGATAACATTTTCGCCCAGACCTACGCCCGCCTGCCGTGGCTGCTCATCGGCATGATAGGCGGTATAGCCAACTCCGTGATACTGGGAAATTTCGAGAACGGTTTCGCCCTCAATCCCGCCATGGCGCTCTTTATCCCGCTGGTCGGCGGTACGGGCGGTAATGTGGGCATACAGTCGTCGGCTATCATCGTGCAGGGTCTTGCCAACAAATCGCTCTCGCTCGAACACGCCGGTCGGCAGATTTTCAAAGAGTTGGGCGTCTCCATCATCAACGCCTGCATGATTTCGGTATTGGTGTTCGCCGCCTGCTACCTCCTGCACTTGGGCAGTGCTGCGCTGACCATATCGGTATCGCTTTCGCTTTTTGCCGTAGTCATTTTTGCTTCGATATTCGGCACGTGCGTACCCATTGCCCTCGAAAAGATGAATTTCGACCCGGCTATTGCCACCGGTCCTTTCATCACCATTACCAACGACATCATCGGTATGCTCATCTACATGGGCATCTGCGCCCTGCTGTTGTAGCTAATACCTTATATATATAAATAGAGGCGGAAATCTTCATTTCCGCCTCTATTGTTTATTGTCGTTGAGGATTATTCGAACATGTGGCGCAGCTTGCTGAAAATACGGTCTTTTACCGAACGGCTCGGCGTGAAGTTGGCAGTGCGCAGCTCCTCGATTTTTTTCCGCTCGTCGGCACTCAGATTCTCCGGTACATAAACAGAAAGGTTTACCAGCAGGTCGCCCGTGCCGTAGCTATTGACGGAGGGCAACCCTTTGCCCCGCAGCCGCAGCACTTTGCCGGGTTGCGTGCCGGCTTCTATCTTTACTTTGGCTTTTCCTTCGATGGTGGGCACTTCGAGCGTACCGCCCAACGCTGCTGTCGGGAAATCTATCAGTGCGTTGTATATCAAGTCATTTTCGTCGCGCAGCAAATCGGGGTGCGGTTCTTCCTGTACGAGAATCAGCAGGTCGCCGTTCACGCCGCCGTGCCGTGCCGCATTTCCCGCGCCGTTCATCGAGAGCTGCATGCCCTCCGACACGCCCGCCGGAATGTTCAGCGAAATCACTTCGTCTTCTTTCAAGATGCCCTCGCCGTTGCATTTGGGGCATTTGTGGGTGATGATGCGCCCTTCGCCGCCGCATTTGGGGCAGGGCGAAGTCGATTGCATGGTGCCGAGTATGGTCTGCCGCACCTGCGTTACGACACCGCTGCCGTTGCATTGCGGGCAGGTTTCCGATGCCGTGCCGTTTTCTGCGCCCGTACCTTTGCAGTCGGGGCAGGCGACATATTTTTTCACCTTGATTTTTTTCTCGACGCCGGTGGCTATTTCCTGTAAAGTAAGTTTCACGCGCACACGTAGGTCGGTACCGCGATTCACCCGTTTGCCGCGACGGCTGCCGCCGCCGAATCCGCTGAATCCGCCAAAACCTCCGAACCCGCCGAATATATCGCCGAAGTGTGAGAATATATCTTCCATCGACATGCCGCCCGCACCGCCGAATCCGCCTGCGCCGCCTTCCATACCGGCGTGTCCGAAGCGGTCGTAGCGCGCCCGTTTGTCGGGGTCGCTCAACACCGAATAAGCCTCTGCCGCCTCTTTGAATTTTTCTTCCGCCGTCTTGTCGCCCGGATTTTTGTCGGGGTGATATTGAATGGCTTTTTTGCGGTAGGCTTTTTTTATCTCATCTGCCGTCGCTGTTTTGGCGACTTCCAGCACTTCATAATAATCTCGTTTCTCGCTCATGGCAATTTGTTTTTACGATTATTCGCCCACGACCACTTTGGCGAAGCGTATCACTTTGTCGTTCATCGTGTAGCCTTTCTGCACGCAATCTATCACTTTCCCTTTCTGTTCCGGAGTGGGAGCGGGGAAGGTGGTTACCGCCTCGTGGTATTCGGTATCGAAGTCGGCGTTTTCGGTTGGAATTTCTTTCACGCCGTGCTGTTCGAGATAGCTTTTGAATTTGTTGTAAATCAGCTCGATGCCTTTCTTCACGGCTTCCACGTCGGCGTTGGAGGCGATGGCTTGCATGCCGCGCTCGAAGTCGTCGATGACGGGCAGAATATCTTTCAGGCACCCTTCGCCGCCGTTGCGTATGAGGTCGGCTTTCTCTTTGAGGGTACGTTTTCTGAAATTTTCGAGGTCGGCGCGCGCCAGCAGATAATCTTTTTTCAATTGTTCTGCTTCGGCTTTGAGGCGTTCGTTTTCCTCTGCCAATGTGTCAGTTTTGGGGGTGTCGGCATTTTCTTCTGCTGACACCTCTGCATTCGCTTCCGGTGTTTCCGGCGTCGCTTCCTTCGGGGTTTCCAACTCTTCCTCCGGTTGCTCTTTCGTATGTTTGTTTTTCATAATCAATAAATTGCAATTTCTTTTACCGTTTTACGGGCAGTCGCCGGCATCGCGCCGGCAACTCTATTTATGCAAAAATATTGCCAAAATGGCAAATAAGTCTTTTTGACAGCCCGCCTTAATAGGCGCACGCTCCGCTCCAAATCCGGCAGCCGGCAAAAATCTTTTCCGCATCTTCGGGCAGCTGCTCGAACAGCCCGTAAACCGTCGAGCCGGAGCCCGACATCGCTGCATAAGCCGCGCCCGCCTCGTAAAGCCGTTTTTTCAACTCCGCCAGCTGCGGGTGGAGGGCAAAGACGCTTTTCTCGAAATCGTTTTCCACCAGACCTTTCCACTCCGTTACGGGGCGTTGCAGCAGGTCGCGCAGGGCGACGGGCGGCACGGTGGGCGTTACGGCGGAGTAGGCTTCGGCAGTGGAAACTGCCACAGGTGGCTTCACCAACAACAGGTGATACCCTTTCAGCGACAGCGCGAGAGGCGACAGTCGGTCGCCGATTCCCTCCGCCAACATGGGGCGGTCGTATATGAAGAAAGCGCAGTCCGCGCCTAATCGGGCGGCATAGTGCGCCAGCGCCTCGTCGGTGAGCGGCAGGGCGCAGAGGTCGCGCAAGAGGCGCAGGGCATGGGCTGCGTCCGACGAGCCGCCGCCGAGACCCGCCCCGAAAGGAACGTTTTTGTGCAGGTACGCCTCCACCGGCGGCAGCGCGAAGTCCGCCGCCAGCAGTCGGTAGGCTTTTGCCACGAGGTTGTTTTGCGGGTCGCCGTCGATGGCGATGCCCGACAGATGCAGCCGGCACCCCTCGCCGTCGGCGGGCACCATTTCGAGGGCATCGCACCACCCGACGGGGTAGAAAGCGGTGGCGATGTCGTGATAGCCGTCCGCGCGGCGGGCAATCACCTGCAAGCCCAGATTGATTTTGGCATTCGGAAAAACGACCATAAAAAATAATTTTTGCAAAGGTAGCGATTTTTCCGACACCCTTTGCCTTTCCGTGATCTCTTTTGTCGCGCTGTTCGGCGGGGCAGGGGAGCGGCTTTTTCGCTGCATCTGTTTTTGTTTCGCGATAAATTGACTACCTTTGCGCCGATAAAATTCCGTTCATGGACAAGAAAGATGCACGCCGCACCCGCCGTCCCGACAAGACGGCTTTCTATCGGGTCGCCGAAGACGCCCGCCTGCTCGACTTCCTTTTCGCCACCTTCGGCGACAGGAGCAAGACGACCGTCAAGTCGTACCTTGCCCACCGGCAGGTCACGGTGAACAATGCGGTCGCCACGCGCTTCGACACGCCCCTGCACGCGGGTGACGAAGTGTCGGTCGATTTCACGCGCGGGTTTCCCGAGTTTCGCCACCCCCGCCTGCGCATTGTCTATGAAGACGAATACCTGTTGGTCGTCGATAAAGGCTACGGCTTGCTCTCCATGGCGACCGACCGCGTCCGCGAAAAGACCGCATACCGCATACTGGCAGACTACGTGCGGCAGTCCGACCCCGCCGCCCGCATATTCATTCTCCACCGGCTCGACCGCGACACGTCGGGACTGATGATGTTTGCCAAGAGCCAAGCCGTGCAGGAGGCGATGCAGCGTGCGTGGAACGACATGGTCATCGACCGCCGCTACGTCGCTGTGGTCGAGGGCGAGCCCGACCCGCCGAAAGGCGAAATCACCTCTTACCTCAAAGAAAACGCCGCCTTTCAGGTCTATTCCACCGACGACCGCGAGAACGGCAAATTCGCCCGCACCGCTTACGAAGTCTTGGCGACCAACGGACGCTACTCCCTCGTCGAGTTGCAATTGGCTACCGGACGCAAAAATCAGATTCGCGTGCACCTGCATGACATCGGGCACCCCATTGCCGGCGACCGCAAGTACGGTGCCGCCGGCAATCCGCTCGGGCGGCTGGCGCTGCACGCCGTCCGCCTGCGCTTCGTCCACCCCGTTACACGGCGCGATATGTTTTTCGAAACACCTTTGCCGGCAGGTTTCCGACAAATTGTGCATTGAAAAACATAAATAAACAAAAATCTTATTACCTTTGCATACGCAAAAAAAGAAGCGGCGTTTTCGCCGAAGCCGCCGCATCGTTCGATAAAAGCAAGAAAAAAAATGAATATTTCGTATAATTGGCTGAAAGAGTACCTGCATCTGGCGCTCACCCCCGAAGAAACGGCGGCAGCCCTCACCTCCATAGGTCTTGAAACCGGCGGCATCGAAGAGGTGCAAGCCATACGCGGCGGACTCGAAGGGCTGGTCGTAGGCAAAGTGCTTACCTGCATCGACCACCCCGATTCCGACCACCTGCACATCACCACCGTCGATTTGGGCGACGGGCAGCCCGTGCAGATAGTCTGCGGCGCACCCAACGTCGCCGCCGGACAGCACGTCATCGTTGCCACCATAGGCACGGTGCTCTACTCCGGCGATCAAAGTTTCACTATCAAGAAATCGAAAATACGCGGCGCCGAGAGTTTCGGCATGATTTGCGCCGAAGACGAAATAGGCATCGGCACCTCGCACGACGGCATCATCGTCTTGCCCGACACTGCCCGTCCGGGCACCCCTGCCAAAGAATACTACCACCTCGAAAGCGATTATATACTCGAAGTCGATATTACCCCCAACCGCATCGATGCCGCCTCGCATTACGGCGTGGCGCGCGATTTGGCGGCATGGCTGCGCCGGCAGGGAGTCGAGCCCGAGCTGCACCGCCCCTCCGTCGAAGCTTTCCGCATCGACAATCCGGCGGGCGATGCCATAAAAGTTTCCGTCGAAAATCCCGAAGCCTGCATTCGATACAGCGGCTTGACGATACGCGGCGTCCGCGTCGCCGAAAGCCCCGACTGGCTGAAAAAACGCCTCTCCGCCATCGGCTTGCGACCCATCAACAACATCGTCGATATTACCAACTACCTGCTGCACGCCACAGGGCAGCCCCTCCACTGTTTCGATGTGAAACAGATATCGGGCGGCACTGTTCGGGTGAAGACCCTCCCCGAAGGCACCCCCTTCGTAACCCTCGACGAGGTAGAGCGCAAGCTCTCCGACCGCGACCTCATGATATGCAACGACCGTGAAGGTATGTGCATCGCCGGCGTATTCGGCGGGTTGCAGTCGGGCGTAACCGCTGCCACCACCGACGTCTTTCTCGAATCCGCCTGTTTCCACCCCACGTGGGTGCGCAAGACAGCCCGCCGGCACGGGCTCTCCACCGACGCCTCTTTCCGCTTCGAGCGCGGCGTCGACCCCAACGACACTATCTATGTACTCAAACGTGCCGCCCTCTTAGTCAAGGAGTTGGCAGGCGGCGAAATCACCGGCGACATCGTTGATATCTATCCCGAGCCGGTCGCCCCGTACCCCGTAACCCTCGCCTACGACCACATTGACGCCCTCGTCGGCAAACAGATACCCCATGACGTCGTGCGTGAAATACTTCGCTCCCTCGAAGTCGAAATCGTCGCCGATGCCGACGGTGTGCTCACCCTGCGCGTCCCCACCTACCGTGTCGATGTGCAGCGCCCCGTCGATGTTATCGAAGACATACTCCGCATTTACGGTTACAACAACGTGGAGGTTACCGACACCGTACACTCCAACCTCTCCTATAAAACCCCGACCGACAGCAGCTACGCCATGCAGCGGCTTATCTCCGAACAGCTCACCGGCTGCGGCTTCAACGAAATTATGAACAATTCGCTCACGAAAGTAGCCTATTATGCCGACTCTGCCCTGTTCCCCGCCGACCGTTGCGTCCGCCTGCTCAACCCCCTGAGCGCCGACCTCAGCGTCCTGCGCCAGACCCTTCTGTTCGGCGGGTTGGAGAGCATTGCCCGCAATATCAACCGCCGCCGTCCCGACCTCCGTTTCTACGAGTTCGGCAACTGCTACCGCTTCGACCCCGTCGCCGATGCCTCCGCTAAGGTGCTCGCTCCGTACAGCGAAACGCAACACCTCGCCTTGTGGATTACCGGAAACCGCGTCGCCGGCAGCTGGGCGCACCCCGATGAAAAATCCGGCGTATTCGAGCTGAAAGCCCACGTCGAAAACATCTTCGCCCGCATCGGAATCGAGAGCCGCCGCCTCACCTTTACGCAGAGCGCCGACGAGCTTTTCTCCGCCGCCCTCGACATCGCCTCGCGCGACGGTCGTGCGGTCGGCCGTCTCGGTATCGTCGCCCGCAAGATGCTGAAAAAATGCGACATCGACGCCGAAGTCGCTTTCGCCGAACTCGACTGGTCGCTCCTCATGCGTATGGCAGGCAAGAAAGTTACTTTCACCGAGATACCCAAATATCCCCCCGTCAGACGCGATTTGGCGCTCTTGCTCGACAACGCCGTTACCTTTGCCGACGTCGAGAAAACCGTGCTCGAGTCCGACCGCCGCATCATACGCAGCGTAACCCTCTTCGACGTCTACGAAGGCAAAAATCTCCCCGCCGGCAAAAAGTCGTATGCCGTAGCCCTGCTTTTGCAGGACGAGACAAAGACCCTCGACGAGCGGCAAATTGAAAACATCATGCAGCGCGTCGTCGCCAATCTTCGCAACAAACTCGGTGCCGAGCTGCGATAAACTCCGAAAATTTCATACATTATATATACAGAAAAAAACAGAACAATATGGGAAGAGCATTTGAATACCGGAAAGCCCGTAAACTCAAACGGTGGGGCAACATGGCACGCACCTTTACCAAACTCGGAAAAGAAATATCCATCGCCGTAAAAGCCGGCGGTCCCGACCCCGACGCCAACCCCCGCCTCCGCGTCCTCATTCAGAACGCCAAAGCCGCCAATATGCCGAAAGAAAACGTCGAGCGCGCCATCAAAAAAGCCACCTCCAAAGACGAAGGCGACTACAAGGAAGTACTCTTCGAGGGCTACGGACCTTACGGCATCGCCATCGTCGTCGAAACCGCCACCGACAACAACAACCGCACCGTCGCCAACATTCGCAGCTATTTCAACAAAGCCGGCGGCTCGCTCGGCACCTCCGGAAGCCTCTCTTTCCTTTTCGAGCACAAGAGCGTTTTCCACGTCAAACCCAAAGACGGCGTGTCGCTCGACGACCTCGAACTCGAACTCATCGACTTCGGTGTCGACGAACTCGATGCCGACGACGAAGAAATCGTACTCTACGGCGAATTTGAATCCTTCAACGCCATACAGAAATACCTCGAAGACAACGGTTTCGAGATTACCTCTGCCGAGTTCGAGCGCATTCCCAACGACACGAAGGAAGTTACCGACGAACAGCGCGCCCAAATCGAAAAACTCATCGAGCGCATCGAAGACGATGAAGACGTGCAAAACGTCTTCCACAACATGAAAGAACCCGACGAAGAAGAATAGCCTAAAAAACAATAGTTTCTTTTCATTATCCGGTCGGGCAGACTCTATACGTCTGCCCGATTTTTTTGCACGGTATAGGACGTGCAAAAAAAAGTCACTCGTTTTCTCTCCCTTCTTCTGTTTTCTCCGATGTTAAAAAAATATAAATAAGTATCATATAGTATATCATTTTCCTAAATATTTCTTTACTTTGCTACTAAAAGCAAAGATTGTATAGGTGTGCACGGAAAACGAAAGAAATAGGTATAATAATCAAAAAATGAAATAATAAACTTTATTGTGTAATTAAAAAAGTTGTTATGAAGAAAAAACTACTTTTTGTTGCAGCTATGACATTGGCTGCATTCGGTGCTTCGGCACAGACAGAAATTAACCCGACGTCCATTTCTCCGAAAGGTGGTACCGATGCCACAAAGCTGGAAGTGGTTGTAAATGAGTATGGAGAGTTGGCTCCTCTCTCGTCTATAATAGTAGCATTTCCCGACACGCTTTATTTCAGGGAGGAAAAGAAGAGTGATACGGTGAAAGTGGCTTTGGGTTCTATGAAAAAAGGGGGTCTGCAGTACGATCTCTATGCTACTATATTAGATAACAAGAATGGATCTTCTGTTTTGATGTTTCCTCTCGATGCAGACGGTAATCCGATTGAATTGACAGAGCCTGATTCCCTTGCGTTTTTCTTGCCGGGTGGAACACTTGGTACCAAAGAATGGGTGAGCGATAACACAAAAGGCAAAGTCAATGCCGATGTTAGCGCATTCTACCTGATTCCGGAAGTGCTTAAGTATGTTGAGGTTTCACCCGCTTCTGCTGTATTGGTCGATCCCATGACCGGTGATTATGAGGGAGGAGTTATAGATACCCTCAAAAAAGTTACCATTACCTTTGCCAAAAAAGCCTACCTTGCAGAGGGGAAATCTTCTGTCGAAATACAAGGTCAAGGAATTTTGGATTGGGGAACATATGAAATGTATTCTTCCCGTATCGACCTTGCTGACGACGGAATGAGCGCAACCGTTACTCCCATAGGCGCAAACGGTCAGGATACAACTCTTGCCTCACCCGGTTCTTTTTTGCAAGTAATAATACCTGCCAGTACATTTGGCGACGAAGCATTCAGTAAAGGCGAAGTCGAGAGCGTAACTAATACAGACTGGGGTTTCATGTATCAGATACCAGCCGATGACCCCTCTGTCGACTCTACGGTAAAAGTAGAAGCTGCCGCTGAAGGCGTAACCGTTTACAACCTGCAAGGCGTGCTGGTACTCAAATCCGACGATGCAGCCGTCCTCAACACCCTCGAAAGCGGACTTTACATCGTAAACGGCAAGAAAGTGATTATCGTAAAATAATCGAACCATACATTTGGCGGGAGAAAGAAACCGGACGGTTTCCGCACTTCCCGACACCCAATACCTGAAACGGGACGGCTTGCCGTCCCGTTTTTTATTCCAACAACAGGAGAGGGGGGAGGTATCGCCCACGCAAAACGGCATAAAAAATCTCCTTGCGGGTTATCCGCAAAGGGAGAGCGTTTCTCCGTAAAAGCCGTTCACACCGCCGCCAGTTCCGCCCCGATGCGCCGGATTTCCGCTTTTATAGATTCCAACCGTTCGGGCGACGGACGTTTCGACCCGCTGATATACTGCGCCAACAGGCTTTGCGCCATACCCAATCGCCGCGCTATGGCAGAAGCGTTGATTTCGGGGTGTGCCATGAACAGGTCGTATAACGTATTCTCCTTTTTGGAACGGAAAAATCCCTCGAAACTCAAATCCTCGTCGAGTTCCTCCCAGTGAATGCCGAAAGCATCGTGCGAGAAATTCGCCCGCTGCGCCGGCGTTGCATATTTCAGACGCGGGTAGTCGGCAAACTTTTCGCAAGCCACCCTGCTGTCGTCCGTCCGAATGCACACCCCCGTATCGGAAAGCCATATATCCCTAATCGTAATCATAACTATTTAGCTGTTAAAAAATTTGTTCCAATGTTCGGCAATGATTTCGCGGTTTTCTTCGATGACCGCTTCAACCATTTTCAGCTCCGCCGGCTTTAAGCCGTGATTTTCGACCAACGAAACAGGGTTCAAAGAAAACTTTGCCCGTATCCCCTTTCACGACGTGTACGTGAATAGGCTCGTGGTCGTTGGCGTAAAACATGAATCGGAAACCGAATAAAATAAAAATAGTAGGCGTTGCTTTCAATATTTGGAAAATATAAATATAGGTAATAAATTTATTACCCGCAAAAGAAAACAGAAAAATTTTCCACCTCGCCGTTTTTCCCCGCTGCACTCTACCCGCCGTGCCGCAAAGAAAAAGAGAAAGCCACCCGCCTACGCGGGTGGCGGGAGAGAGAAGTGCGTCCACTCGTTTCCGATCCGTTGTCCCATTTTTTTATTTTCTTTTTTCCCCGTCTTGCTTTTTTATTTCGGGAAAATCCCGACTCCCCACAAATTGATTTTTATACATATCTTTTTGTCTTTTTCAAAAAATATATTATATTTGCGTCAAGTAAGGTATTTATAAACAGAATTTATGAATTATAACAATTTGGAAAACTCTGTAAAATACTTCTCGGGGGCGCACGACGCACATTTCGGACTCTGCGTCGATGCCGTCGGTTTTCAGTCGGTGAAATCGGGCGAGCACTATCCGCTGAGAAATCACCCGTCGGGTTACTTCTTCAATGCCGGCAAGGGACGGATACTTCAAGAATACCAGCTCCTCTATATCACCAAAGGCGGCGGTACGTTTGCTTCAGCACACCTCTCTACGCAACCGTTGGAAAAAGGTTCGCTGGTGTGTCTCTTTCCGGACGAGTGGCACACCTATTCCCCAAACGAAAAGACCGGCTGGAACGAATACTACATAGGTTTCAACGGCAGCGCCGCGCTGTCGTACCTCGATGAAGCCGGAATGTCGCCTGCCCGTCCCATACTGAAAGTAGGCTTCAATGCCGAGTTGGTGCGTCTTTTTCAAGAAGCCATAGAAGTAGGAAAAGCCGACAAAAATGCTGTGCAGGAACGTCTTTGCGGCATTATCGTGCACATGCTCGGTTTGTCGTGTTACCTTTCGCACAACAACGTCTTTGAAGAAGACAACATCAGTCAGAAAATAGAGCGAGCCAAAATCATCATGATAGAAAACCTCTACAAAGAGGTCGATGTCGAGGAGCTTGCAGCCAAACTCAATCTTTCGTACAGCTGGTTTCGCAAGCTCTTCAAAGAGCACACCGGCTATGCTCCCGCCAAATACTATCAGGAACTCAAAATAAAAAAAGCCGAAGACCTGCTCGTGCATACCTCTTTCTCCGTGAAAGAAGTAGCCTACATGCTCAATTATAAATCGTCGGAGCACTTCTTCGCCATATTCAAGAAAAAGACCGGATATACTCCGCTGGAATACCGCGCCCATATACGCGGCTGCGAATCCGATAAAAGTACACGCGGAAGCCGGCGCGACACACTGCCCGCACTGCCTGCCCCGCCGAAAGAACTCATCGACGAACTCTTCATCGACCGCCACCACTGAGAAAATGGAACATATTTTTACGGACGTAATCTTTTGCGTCCCTATTATTTTGCCCGCTCGAAAAAAAATACTACCTTTGCTCCCGATTTTTAAGACCATATAATGTCTAATTTAGTAGTAAGAAAATCAAATTATTAAACAACAATGGAAGAAAAACAAGTCAATCCCGTTGAAAATTTCGACTGGGACGCCTATGAAAAAGGCGACGTAGTTACCGGCAAAAGCCGCGAAGAGCTGATCGAAACCTACGATCGCTCGCTCAACACCGTAAACGACAAAGAGGTAATCGAAGGCACCGTAATCTCCCTCAACAAAAGAGAAGTGGTGGTGAACATCGGTTACAAATCGGACGGCGTCATCTCGATGAACGAATTTCGCTACAACCCCGACCTCAAAGTCGGTGACAAAGTAGAAGTGTACATCGAAAATCAGGAAGACAAAAAAGGTCAGTTGGTACTCTCCCACAAAAAAGCGCGCGCAACCCGCTCGTGGGACCGTGTAAACGCTGCCCTCGAAAACGACGAAATCATCAAAGGTTACATCAAGTGCCGTACCAAAGGCGGTATGATTGTCGATGTATTCGGCATCGAAGCCTTCTTGCCCGGTTCGCAAATCGACGTAAAACCCATACGCGATTACGATGTATTCGTCGGCAAAACGATGGAATTTAAGGTCGTAAAAATCAATCAGGAATTCAAAAACGTCGTTGTTTCGCACAAAGCTCTCATCGAAGCCGAGCTCGAACAACAGAAAAAAGAAATCATCGCCAAACTCGAAAAAGGTCAGGTGCTCGAAGGTACCGTCAAGAACATCACCTCTTACGGCGTGTTCATCGACCTCGGCGGCGTAGACGGTCTTATCCACATCACCGACCTCTCGTGGGGTCGCGTAAGCCACCCCGAAGAAATCGTTTCGCTCGACCAGAAACTCAACGTCGTGATACTTGACTTCGATGACGAGAAGAAACGCATCGCACTCGGTCTGAAACAACTCACCCCGCACCCGTGGGACGCTCTCGACCCCGACCTCAAAGTGGGCGACAAAGTGAAAGGCAAAGTCGCCGTTATGGCAGACTACGGCGCATTCGTAGAAATAGCTCCGGGCGTCGAAGGGCTTATCCACGTATCGGAAATGTCGTGGTCGCAGCACCTGCGTAGCGCACAAGACTTTATGAAAGTCGGTGACGAAGTCGAAGCCGTCGTACTCACCCTCGACCGTGAAGAACGTAAAATGTCGCTCGGTATCAAACAACTGAAACCCGATCCTTGGGAGAGCATCGAGACCAAATATGCCGTAGGTTCGCGTCATCAGGCAAAAGTGCGCAACTTCACCAACTTCGGCGTGTTCGTCGAAATAGAAGAAGGTGTCGAGGGCTTGATTCATATCTCCGACCTGTCGTGGACGAAGAAAATCAAACACCCCTCCGAATTTACCCAAATCGGTGCCGACATCGAAGTACAAGTGCTCGAAATCGACAAGGAAAACCGTCGCCTCAGTCTTGGACACAAACAGCTCGAAGACAACCCGTGGGACGCATTCGAGAGCGTATTTACCGTAGGTTCCGTACACCCGGGCACCATCGTCGATATGCAGGAAAAAGGCGCTGTCGTAGCATTGCCCTACGGCGTCGAAGGTTTCGCCACCCCCAAACATCTGGTGAAAGAAGACGGTACGCAGGCACAAGTCGATGAAAAACTCGATTTCAAAGTCATCGAGTTCAACAAAGACGCCAAACGTATCATACTCTCGCACAGCCGCATATTCGAAGATGTAGCCAAAGCCGAAGCCCACAAAGAGGCTTCCGCCAAGAAAGCCGCCAAAAAAGCTGCCAAAGCAGCCGAAGAAATCGCAGCTCCCCAAGTGGAAAAAACCACGCTCGGCGACATCGAAGAATTGGCTGCCCTCAAAGAAAAACTCTCCGGAAAATAATCGTTCCGGAACGCTGATAGAAAGAGCGCGTATACGACATACGCGCTCTTTTGTTTTTTCCAAAAAAATGTAAAATTCCGCAATGGAATCGGAACGAATGATTATATTTGTCCCCGTTAAAAAAGAGTTTAATCATGAAAAAATATGGAATCATTCTGCTGTTGGCAGCCTTGTTGCTTCCGACAGCAATAAAGGCGCAGGACGAAAAAGTCTATATCCTGCCGTCGGCACAGCCTGTTTACGAGCCGACCTACCGCAACGACGGTGTAAATGCTCCCGTGAAGAACGTCATACTGATGGTGGGCGACGGCATGGGGCTGGCACACATGGCTTCTGCCCTCTATGCCAACCGCGGCGATCTCACCATTGCACGACTGCATCATATCGGGCTTGTCCGCACGCAGTCGGGCAACCGCTACATCACCGACTCGGCAGCTGCCGGCACCGCTTATGCCACAGGCAGGAAAACCGATAACAGTTGTGTCGGCACCGCCGCTGCCGGCGACACCCTCGAAAATATGACCGAGATACTTGCCGCTCGCGGTTATGCCACCGGTATCGTTACCACCGACAAAATTTCGGGCGCTACGCCTGCTGCTTTTTATGCTCATCAACCCAAACGGAGTATGACTGCCGAAATACTTACCGACCTTGCCGACACGCGTGCTTCTTTTGTTGCCGGCAGCAGCGTATCGCTCTTCGAGAATGTGGGAGGCGGAAAGCTCGATTCGTTGCGGGCGCACGGTTTTACTGTCGTGCACGACTTTCGCACACTGCCCGAGCTCGCTGCCGATAAAAAAGTAGCCTTGATTGCCTGCGACCGTGATGCCGAACAGGTGCAAAACGGACGCGACTCCGACTACCTGCGTTCGGTATCCGAATTTGCCATGAAATTTCTTGCCGACAAGTCCGACAAAGGATTTTTTCTGCTCATCGAAGGAGCGGAAATAGACCATGCCGCACACGGAAACGACATTGAAGGTGTTGTGCGCGAAACCCTTGATTTCGATAAAGCCGTTGCCGAAGCCTTGCGTTTTGCCGACAGCAATGGCGAAACTCTTGTCGTCATACTCGCCGACCACGAAACCGGCGGTTTGGCATTGGGCGATGGCGATATAAGCGAAGGTCGGGTATCAGGGCGCTTTACCTCGACAGGACACTCCCCTGTGCCCGTGCCCGTATATGCCTACGGTCCGCACGCCGACGATTTTTGCGGCGTGCTCGAAAACACCGAAATATTTTTCCGTATCAGAGCCGCGTTGCAACACGGCAGATAAATCGTTTGATGAATGCAAAAAGCCCTGTTTTCATGTGAAAACAGGGCTTTTTATGCTTTTATGAAAATCATTTCTTTTTCAGTTCGGGATAGCTGATACGCGTGTGATACACCGTTTTCAGTTTCTCGATGAAAGCCTCCTTTATTTCGGAAATTTCTCTGAAACTGATAGGACTGTCTTTGTGCAGCCCGTCGGCTATCTGCGCGTCGATGATGGCATTGACGAGCTTTGAAATGCTTTCTTCCGTATATTCTTTTAAGCTGCGCGAAGCCGCCTCCACCGAGTCTGCCATCATCAGCAGGGATTCCTCTTTCGTCGAAGGATTCGGTCCCGGGTAGGTAAACATATCTTCATCGACAGGCTCATTCGGGTGTTCATTCACATATTTGTTGTAGAAATAGCGCGTTTTCCCAAGTCCGTGGTGCGTGCTTATGAAGTTGGTGATCATTTGTGGAAGTCCGAGCTTTTCGGCACCTTTCACACCGTTTTTTACATGGCTGATGATGATTTGGGCGCTCTCCTCGTAAGGCAGCGTGTCGTGCGGGTTGATGCCCGATTGGTTCTCGGTGAAAAATGCCGGATTTTCCAATTTTCCGATATCGTGATAGAGGGCGCCCGTGCGTATGAGCTGCGCTTGCGCGCCGATGCGGTTGGCGGCGTCGGCTGCCAGATTCGACACCTGTATGGAGTGTTGGAATGTGCCCGGCGCCGTTTCCGACATCTGCCGGAATATCGGCAGGTTGATGTCCGACAGCTCCACCAGCGTTACGGTGGATATGAATCCGAACGTTTTTTCGAGCAGGTATATCGACAGATAAGTAAAGAACAACAGCGTGCAGTTGATGCCAAAGTAGAAGAATATTTGCGGGTCGAGTTTGTCGGCGCCCTCGAAGATGAGCGTATAACCCGTGTAGGTGCATGAATAGGTGAGGAATATCAAGATGACGCAACGCAGCAATTGCGAGCGGCGCACCAATTCTTTCAGGTTGTTAATGGCTGTAATCGTTACTGCTAATTGGAAGAAAATGAACTCCAAATGATACGGTACGGCAAACGTGCAGAGCAGCAGCGCAATGGCGCTCGAAATCAGCGCAATCGACTTTTTCAGAAATACCACGACCGTAATCGGCAGAATGGCGAACGGCATGACGTACATGCCCGCTGTCGTGTACAGGTCGCACAATACATAGCAGACGACGGTCGTTGCTGTAACCATGAGTACCACAAAGCCCAACTTCTTCAAGTCGTAGAACGTGCGGGAGTAGAATATCGCCAAGTAGCGGTACAGGAAGATGAACAGTATAAGTATGATAATGACCTGTCCGGCAAATGAAAACATCTCGTATTGTTTGTCGCTGCGCCGATTGTCTTTCTGCGACGTGCGATTCATTGATTGCAGGATAAGGTAAATTTGCGGCGTGACGATGTCGCCTCGCCCGATGATTTTTTCACCCTTTTGCACCATGCCTGTCGATTGCGGTATGCGTTGCAGCATGATGTTGAGGGCGTCTTGCGACTTTATGCTGTCGTACAGAAGGTTCGCCACCAGATAGCTGTTGAGGTTGCAATGGTTCAGAATCTCCTGCTGTTTGTTATCCGCCCTGCTTATGATATATTCGTATGCCGAACGCGGAGTAAACAGGTTGTCGATAGAGTATTCGCCTCGCAGTGTATTGCGATTGACGATGCGTACGCCGCGAGTACTCTTTTGTGAAAGGTCGTTGTAGGTATTTATGTCGATAATACCTTGATTGTAAACGTCGTTCAATGCCTTTATGGCATATCGGTAAGCCCCGACCGACTGTTTGTTTTCCAAAAGATATTGGTGATCGGTCTTGAAATTCTCAATTTCTTCTGCCCCGATGTTCGTCCCGATTTCAAAAAACGGCAGTGCGCTTTTTCGCACGCTGTCCTGTTCGCGGCGGAATTGGGCTTCGTCCTTGTAAATGGGAAAATCCCTGTCGGCGGTAAGCAGGTTGTATCGCCACGGTTTCCCCTCTTGGAATATGTATTCCGATTTTTCTTTTCTTGGGAAAAAGTACAATACCAAAGCCACTGCACCGATGAAATAAGCCAACTGGCACCAACCGATACGGCTCATGAATATGTGCCGGAAAAATTTTTTCATGTTCATTCCTTCTTGTGTCGGACAGCGAGGGTTTTCCACGCCGGTTCGACGGTCGAAAAACAGCGCAATTTATGGAATTTTTTTCAGATACCAAAAATATTTTTCTCTTTCGTGTATCATCGTAAATCCCGCTCTCGGAAAATATCGTTTGCACGCAGTGTGTCATGGCTGTCGCTTTTTGCGAACGCAGCCGAAAATTTTCTTGCATGCTGACGCGCAACCGAATCTATTATCGGATAAAGTTGGTCGGAGTGCGGTCTTCGATTTCGGGGAGTTGCTGTCTGCCTGCGGCAATGCTTTTCAGCAGCCACGCCATGTTGTTGCCCAGCGTGCGCATGGTCTGCAATCCCTCCTTGTCTTTCAACACATCGGCGGGCGTGAGACCGTGCACGGCGTTCCAGTATTGCGACGACACCACCGGCATGCGGTTTATCGTGAAATATTTGTTCAGCCGATCGAATGTCGCCGTCGTGCCGCTGCGGCGTGCGCTTACCACGGCTGCGGCAGGCTTGAATTGCAGCGCGTCGCCGCCTGCGTAGAATATGCGGTCTAAGAGGGCGCACAGCGCGCCGTTCGGTCCGCCGTAATATACGGGCGAGCCTACCACCATGCCGTCGGCTTGCCGCAGACGTTTCAATATCTCGTTGGCAGGGTCGTCGTCGAAAGCGCATCGTCCGAGTTCGCAACACCTGCCGCAGGCTATGCAGCCCCGCACAGGCTTGGTGCCGATAGAGCATATTTCGGTGTCGATGCCGTTCTTGTTCAGTGCGGCGGCGACTTCTGCCAGCGCCGTGTAGGTGCACCCCTTTTCGTGCGGACTTCCGTTTATCAAAACTACTTTCATGTCGATATGTTTTTATTGGGTTATTCCTCGATTCAGTCGTGCAGCTTGCGGCGCAGGAAGAAGCTGCGCGTGAACAGCAGCAACAGCAGCGTCCCTGCCACTTGCGTGGCGGCGGTGAACCAAAACGCCACCGTGTAGTCGAAATATTCCGCCAAGACGCCGCCGAGCAGTATGCCTATGCCCATGCCCAAGTCCCACGACGTGAGTATGGTGGAGTTTGCCGTGCCCCGCTGGTCGTTGCGCGCCATGTTGATAAACATATTCAGAAAAGCCGGATACATACGTCCGTTGCCCAGTCCCAGCAGCAGCGGCGACACGTAGTAAGCCCACATGCCGGGCGACCATGCGAACAGCGTCAGCCCCACCGACGAAAGTATCGTCCCTTGCAGGGCGTTTTCCGTAAGTCGTCCTTTCCGCAGCGAGCGGGCGCCCGTCAGGCGCGAGACGAAAAGCCCCGTCGCGATGATGGCGAAAAACAGTCCCGTGCCGTCGGTGATGCCCAATTTCTCTTTGCTGTATATCGCCACGTAGTTGCTCAGCACGCCCCAGCACAAGCCGAACAGCATGATGTTCACCGCCGGCAGCCACCCCCGTGCGAGGAAGAAGTGGTCGAGGCTCAGTTTCGGTTTCTCCGCCACGCGTTCGCGGGGGCGGGTTTTTATGGTCGATACGGTAATGAAACCGAAGAAAGCCACGACGAGCGACAGCCAGAAAAGCAGCCGGAAGTTGTCGGTTACGGAGTAGAGGTAGATGCCCACCGTAGGGGCGATAGCCATGGCGAGGTTGTTGCTCAGTCCGTAATAGCCCACCCCTTCGTTGCGGCGCGACGAAGGCAGCACGTCTATCGCCACCGTGCTGTTTGCCACCGTAGTGGCGCCGAACGGCAGCCCGTGCAGGGTGCGCACGATGGCGAACATCAGTATCGACGCTGCCCCGAGATACCCCGCAAAGCAGATGAAGAAACAGAAAAAGCAAAGCATCAGCACCTTCCGCCGGTCGAACGTATCGACGATGAATCCGCTGAACGGGCGCACCACGAGCGCGGCGACCACGTAGCCCGACAGCACGAAGCCTATCATGTCTTTGTTTGCCGTAAACTGGGAGTTGAGGTAGAGCGGCAGGAGCGGAGTGAGGATATAGAACGAGAAAAACAGCAGGAAATTTCCCGTCATCACCTTGATGTATTCCTTGTTCCAAAGGCGCTCGGAAGGGCGGGCGGCGATGGGCTCTTTCGTTTCGGAAGCTGCATTTTTTCCGGTCATGGTGTCATACAAATTTTCCGCTGCAAAATTAATTCATATTCGATTCCGCGCAAGCAAATTCGCAGAATCTCTTTCCCGAATTTTTACACTCCGCATCGAATCTGTTTGAAAAAAGCACGCCCGTATGCAAGAAATTGTTACTTTTGTGTGCCTGTTTGTTACGCGGGAGTTTCCGGTAACGAAAGCGACAAAAAACGAATACCGATGTTCTATATCTCGAAACGCATGGAAATAGCGGGCTCGCACAGCCTGACCCTCTCTTACGAAAGCAAGTGCGAAAGCCTGCACGGGCACAACTAGATTGTTACCGTATATTGCAAGTCGGAAACGCTCAATGCCGACGGCATGGTGTGCGATTTCACCCACATCAAGGAGCAGATACACGGCTACCTCGACCACGGTAACCTCAACGAGCTGCTGCCGTTCAACCCCACCGCCGAGAACATTGCCCGCTGGGTCGTCGAACGCATACCCGAGTGTTACAAATGTAAGGTGCAGGAGAGCGAAAACAACACCGCCCTCTATGTAGCTGACTCCGCCGGTGGCGAAGACGACGCCCTATGAGAGTAAACGAAATTTTCTATTCGCTGCAAGGCGAAGGGCACTTCACCGGCACGCCCGCCATTTTCATTCGCTTGGCAGGGTGCAACCTGCGGTGCAGCTTCTGCGACACCGACCATCGCGCTTTCCGCGAACTCTCGGAGGAGGACATCATGCAGGCGATTGCCCCGTACCCTGCGCGTCATGTGGTCGTTACCGGCGGAGAGCCGATGCTCCAGCTCACGCCCTCGCTCGTGGAGCGCCTGCACCGTGCCGGCAAATTCGTACAGGTCGAAACCAACGGCACCGTACCTGCTGCCGACGCTCTTGCCGTCGATTGGTACACCTGCTCCCCGAAATTCGATTTTTGCCCCGATGCACCGCTCCGCCTGCAATCCGTCGATGAATTGAAAGTCGTTTATTGCGGGCAGCCTATGGAGCCGTACGACAGCATCGCGGCGAAAGTCTATTCCCTGCAACCCTGCGATTGCAGCGATGCGGCGCGCAATGCCGAACTCCTCGCCGCCGCGATTGCCTACGTCGAGGCGCACCCCTGCTGGACGCTCTCCCTCCAAACCCACAAACTCCTCCACCTGCGGTAATGCGTAATTCCGTTGTGAAAGCAAGAAGAAAAAAGAAAGGCGCGGAACTGTTCCGCGCCTTTCTTTTTTTGTTTTCCCTTGTTCGGAAATAGAAATCTCACGTATCAAGGCACGAGTATTTTGCCGACAGGCGAGCCGTTCCACAACAGCAGATAGATGCTGGAGGGCAGGTTTATGCGTGTAGAGCCGGCAGGCAGATTGTTCTGATACATCGTGATGCCGGTCGTACCGACGATGCACAATATACCACCGTCGGTCGTTTCGACGGTCAGACCCGTTTTGTCGGCATGATAGGCGAAACCTTCCGTATGTTCGGCGATAGCCGACGTAGGAATTGTTCGGGTGCAGCAGATTTCCATTTTAGCAGGAATCATTTGGGCGTGATGCACGAGGGCATAAGTCGTTTTGCTCTCTACATTCATTCGATATGTTATCAGACCTTCTGTGTCCGTTTGCTTTTCCGCATTTATTCGCTCGCCCTTTTCCGTATAAAAATCGACGGCGCAGTCGTTGTTTACCGTCCATATCAAGGTATCTCCGGCAACGGCTTGCATGAAGAAGCCGCCGATGTGTCCGGCTTGCGGAGCGTCGAAGATTGCGGGGGTGGCCGTTTTCGAGTTCGCGGAAGTCGATGCGGACGGGTACGGTCATCGGGAACGTATCCGACAATACCGCTTGGGTGGAACGTCCCGCGAGGTCATAAGCCTCTATGCCGAAAAATACGTTGTCGTTGCAATAAACGGTTTTCGTGCCGACGTCGAATCGGTAATCGGCAGGAATCTCGTTGGGTACGACATCTTTTATCTCAACTGTCAAATCGACGATTTCCAGCGGATTGGCTGGCGCTGTCGTTATACGAATGCGGGGTCCGCGATTGAACCAATAACTGTACCCTCCGATAGCGTTCTCGGCGGGCAGCGTGTCGGGTACGGCGAAAAATCTTACCATAGGTGTACTCCATAGACCTTGTGTGTCTTTCACGCGAAGTGTAAGGCGGTGCAATCCCGTGTGCAGTCGGGCAAGGTCGAGTTCCATGTCTGCCGTTCCGTCGGTAAGCACTCCGGTGGTACGATGGTCGAAATCGTCGTCTATCCACAATTCGTAACTTGCCGGCTGGTTGCCCTCGATCGTGCGTCCGCTTCGCAAGAAATAATGTACGTTCGGCGAACTCCATCGACCCTCGCTGTCGGAGGCGCGGAATCCCAACGTGTGTATTCCTTCGCAGAGGGACGATACGTCGAGCTCGGTTTCCCATTTGTCTGTAAGCGCAATGCTTGTCCGGTTGTCGAAATCGCCGTCGAGCCAGTATTCGCCCTTTTGCAAAACGACTTTCTGAGCCGATACGGGCAGTACTGCCGTCAGCAATCCGACCACCGACATGATGATGTTCTGTATCTTCATATCGTTATTCTTTCGTTTGTGCTTCTACTTTGATGCTCACTTTGAGTTTACCCTCTGCCGAGGTCTTGGTGTCGATATTGCTTTCCACGATTCGGGGAGTACCGGGTATTTTGTTCCACGGATAGAGTCCGCCGTGCAGCCCTATCTGCGTACCGTCCGTTCCTACGTATTTTTCGGGGTATTTCAGTTCGAAAGTTTTGTCTTCGGCATAACTACCGTCGGCATTTTCTTCCGCCCAAACGTCGGCGTCGGCAACGCCTGTCCAATTGTTGCCCATATCTTGAACACCCATGCCGACGGAAGAGTTGAGACCGACGAAGATATTGTTTTCAGCCATTGCACCGCTGTGAAGACTGGAATAAAGAATGTTATTGCTGTAAAATCCAATACCGCTTGGGGTACCGTTGTGAGAAATAATGCAATGGTCTATTTTAATGGCACTTGTTTTATCTAAACTATATCCGGCGATTTCATACAAATGGGAGTTTACAACATAAAGGCTTTTAACTACGGGAGTATAATATCCTGAAATATTATTACCAACACATTGATTAACCATTAGATGTTTAATATCGTTGTAAATGATTATATTGTTAAACATACATTTGGAAAAGATTATATCACTCATGTCCGAATCTATTCGGAATGTCTTATCAGGACTATAATTAACAACAAAGGCAATTCCTTCAAACCGGCATTTGTTCGGTTTGCGTATGTTTTTAGTGATATTTCCGTCGCCGTCTTCTGTTGCAATTTCTTCATTTTTTAGACCGATATATCCGTCTATGATTGTCGCTTTGGTACCGGTGGCTTCGTCGTCTTCAAATCCGGCTCCATAGACGGATATTGATTTTGAAATGAGGATAGAGTTGAATAGTCCCGACGACAGGGTTATCACATCGCCGGAGTCGGCAGCTGCATCGTATGCGTTTTTGAAAGCATCTACCCCGATGAATACCATGGTTTGCTCGCCGTGTTGCAGGGTAGCCATAGGTAATTCGTTGTTTTGCGCTTTTGCCGCAAGGAGCGAAATAGCTGCCATTGCAACCGTAAAAATTCGTCTTTTCATAACATAATGTAATGTGAATTTTCTGTCCTTGATTTCCCGGCAGGACGTAAATAAAATAAGCACTTGATCTATACAAAAAAAGCGTGGAAATCTGACCTTGTGCCCGTTCCATCGCTTGAGGCTTCTCGCATTGCCTTTCTAAGTCGAACGAGCAACGCAGAACCCACGCCGATGGTCTATACATCTCTTTCCCGTATGCACAATAGTGTGTATATGTTTCGGGGAAGGTCAGTAAAAACAATCCCATGAGCATCTATCGTTGCCATGTTCCTACTTAGAATTGAAACTTTGCGAGAATTTCAAGCGATCAGGAACAAAAGCGCATGATAAACGCTTTTTCAATATAGCGACTTCCGTTCCCACCACAAACCGTCGTCATGCCGTTTCCCGTTGGGACGGGATTCGTCATGCGGCTTCGGCGCAGGTACTCGCAACTTTGAAAGTATCGGGCGGATTTCTCCGGCGTCGCCGGCAAAGTTTTGAGATGGTGGAAGTCGGCGGTAAATATACGAAATATTTTGATGTTAGCAAAAAAAGGTTTATTTTATTTGCCGGTTAGGCTTATAAATGAAAAACGCCCAGCCCTGAGTCAAGGCTGAGCGTGTGATGTGTACAGGCAGTTGCTACCGTTCGAACGTTTTGGATTTTTCGACGGCGGGAATCGTGCGCCCGTTGAGGCGTACGTTTTTCACGTTTTGCAACACGTAGGGTCGTTGGTCGCGGGGTGCGACGGCGACGTTTTCGAGCACGACGTTTTCCGCCTGCCGTATGATGACGCCCTTGTCGGTGTCGGCAAGAGAGATGTTTCGCAGCTCGATGTCCTGTATCGGCATTTCAGGCAGGCCGTTGAAATAGACGGCTTTTTTCCCGCCGATGCCCGTGATGTCGCTGATATGGATATTCCGGAATACCGGCGTGCCTTCATCTACGGCGGCGGGTCGCGGCGAGTCCGCCTCTTTCGTGGCGTAATAGAGGTCGAAAAGTATGTTTTCGTTGGCGATGTCGAACATATTGATGCGGCGGCAGTAGATGTTTTCCACCGTGCCGCCTCTGCCGCGCGTGCTCTTGAAGCGCAGACCCACGTCGGTGCCGATGAACGTGCAGCGGTCGATGACCACGTTGCGCACGTCGCCCGACATTTCGCTGCCCACCACGAAGCCGCCGTGTCCGTGATACACCGTGTTGTCGCGCGCTACGACGTTTTGGCACGGCCACCCTCTGCGGCGTCCGGCGGCATCTTTGCCCGATTTGATGCAGATGGCATCGTCGCCGGCGTCGAACGAACAGCCGCAGACGATTACGCGGTCGCACGACTCTACGTCGAGCGCGTCGCCGTTTTGGGCGTACCACGGGTTGATGACCGAAACGCCTTGTATCACAAGGTCTTCACAATGCAGCGGGTGAATGCACCATGCCGGCGAATTGCGGAAAACGGCATCTTGCAGCACCACCCGTTTGCATTCGAACAGCCGCACCATGTTGGGGCGACCTTCGCCCTCTTCGGTGGCGGCTGCGGCATTGGGGTACCACGTGTCGCCGTCGCTGCTGAGCACGCCGCCCGAAGCGACGAGCTGCTTCCATTGGCTTTCCGTGAGTTTGCTGCGCCTCACCATGCGCCACGTGTTGCCGTTGCCGTCGAACACGCCCTTCCCCGTAATGGCGATGTCGTGTGCGCCGTTGGCATAAATGGGCGAGGTGGCGTGTATCTTGCGGTTGTCCATGCTGTTGTCGTTGGGCAGCAGCGGGTATTGCGTGTGGTCGTCGGTGAACAGCACGAAGGCGTTGGCTTCGGTGTGGAGCCGCACGTTGCTCCGCAGCTCGATGGGTCCCGTAATCCACAGTCCAGCCGGAATCACCACCGTGCCGCCTCCTTTGCCGTTTACGTGGCGTATCGCCGCGTCGATAGCCTGCGTGTTGAGGGTGCCGGCGCCCGCTGTCGCGCCGAAATCGACGATGCTCACCCGATAGTCGGGAAACGTCGGCAGCGCAACCGCCTGCATTTCAAAAGGAATATCTTGGTAGATGTCGTCGGGCAGGGGGCGTATCGCCTGTGCCCGCAGGACTGCCGCGCCGCCTAAAAAAGCGCATAGCAGCAATACGATTTTTTTCATGGCAAAAAATTTTTTATTATAACAAAGTTACTACAAAAAAGTGAAATGCGGAAAGAAATAGTGATAGAATTGAGTTACAAGGGTTTCAGTCGTGCTTCCGATTATTCGTGAAGCCATCGCAATCACCGCTGAAGCCAAATCAGGACGCCGCTACGTTACTTGTCCGTAACCATGCCCGAAAGGGCGACAAACGGACACGGATAGCGAAACAAGGCGTTAAGGATTAGTGAGTTACTGACAACCCACGCAACAAATCCGGTTACGGAAAAAGATTGCGCCGTTCCTCCCCGTTTTGCGTACCGACAACGGACTCTTCACCAACTAATTTTGAACCTAAAAAAATTAAGGACGATGAAGAGTACATTTTCAGTAATCTACTACCTCAAGCGTCAGGTAGTGAAAAAGGACGGGACAGTACCCGTCATGGGACGCATCACGGTGGACGGCACCCAGATGCAGTTCAGCTGCAAACTGACCGTCGATCCCAAGCTGTGGGACACCAAAGGGGGACGTGTCACGGGCAGAAGCACGGCGGCACTCGAAACGAACCGCATGCTCGACAAGATGCGTGTACGCATCAACAGACATTATCAGGAAATCATGGAGCGTGACAACTTTGTCACGGCAGAGAAGGTCAAGAACGCCTTTCTCGGACTGGAACACCGCTACCACACGCTGATGCAGGTGTTCCGCCAGCACAACGAGGACTACGAGAAACAGGTGGAGGCCGGCATGAAAGCCAAAGGTACACTCTTGAAATACAAGACCGTTTACAAGCACCTGCAAGAGTTCCTCTCCATCCGCTACCGCGTGAAGGACATCGCGCTGAAAGAGCTTACGCCCGCCTTCATCTCCGACTTCGAGATGTTCCTGCGCACGGACAAGCACTGCTGCACCAACACCGTGTGGCTGTATGTCTGCCCTTTGCGGACGATGGTGTTCATCGCTATCAACAACGAGTGGCTCACACGCGACCCGTTCCGGGAGTACGAAATCAAGAAGGAGGAAACTGTGCGCAGTTTCCTGACGAAAGAGGAAATCCGGCTGCTGATGGAGGGCAGGCTGAAAAACGCCAAGCAGGAGCTTTACCGCGACCTCTACCTGTTCTGCGCCTTCACCGGCTTGTCGTTCGCCGACATGCGCAACCTGACGGAAGAGAACATCCACACCTACTTCGACGAACACGAGTGGATAAACATCAACCGCCAGAAGACGGGCGTGGTGTCCAATATCCGCCTGCTCGACATCGCAAAGCGCATCATCGACAAATACCGGGGTCTGTGCGGGAACGGCAGGATTTTCCCCGTTCCCCACTACAACACGTGCCTTGCCGGAATCCGTTCCGTCGCCAAGCGTTGCGGCATCACCAAGCATATCACGTGGCATCAGAGCCGCCACACGGCAGCCACGACGGTGTTCCTCTCCAACGGCGTACCCATCGAAACGGTGAGTTCCATGCTGGGACACAAGAGCATAAAGACGACACAGATATACGCGAAAATCACCAAAGAGAAGCTCAACCAAGACATGGAAAACCTTGCGGCAAGGTTGAACGGCATCGAGGAATTTGCAGGTTGCACCATCTAAAACAGAGAAGCCATGAAACGTGATATAATCATCATAGAGGACAACACGATCAGCGTAAACGGTAACGAGATATGGATGACCGCCACAGAAATCGCCGGACTGTTCCACACGGGCGTCCCGGCAGTGAACGCCGCCATCAGAGCCGTCCGCAAGCCGGACGTGCTGAACGACTACGAAGTGTGCCGCTACATGCGGCTTGAAAACGGGCTGCACGCGGATGTTTACTCTCTTGAAATCATCATCCCCGTCGCCTTCCGGCTGAACACCTACCATGCGCATGTGTTCCGCACGTGGCTGGTAGAGAAAGCACTCTCGAAGGAAAAGCGGCAGGCATACGTGATGTTCATACAGAACGGAAAAGCCGGGTATTGCTGATAACGCATATAAATAAGAAAAAGGAAACGGACAGCCCCGTGAAGGAGTTGTCCGTTTCCTTTTTTCATGCAGCCGCCTTATTCCATCGGCTTGCGATAGTTCGCCTCCAACAATTCACGCAACCCCGATTCAGGGTAAAGCACCTTCCCTCCCAAAAGGATAAAGGGCAACACCCTGTTGTTGCGGTACTCCTGCAAGGTGCGGCGGCTGACACGGAGCAGTTCCGCCACCTCCCTGTCCGTCAGGTAACGCTCCCCGTCCAACGGCGGGCGGTAACTTTCCAGAAAGGCGGAGAGCCATTTCGAGCCTTTGCGCATGTTCTGCACAAGGGTGGCAAGCGGCTCGTCCTCCATCGTAAACACTTCATTGTTCTCGTTCATCATCATTTCGGATTCAGTGGGTTGTGAATAATAAAAATCATTTTCCGCCGGGATAGAGCGTGCCGACAAGCGGAATGAGCCTTTTGACCTCCTCCGGCTTGTAATAGAACCTGCGGTTAATCTGCGAGTAGCCGATAAGCCGCCTGTCGCGCAAGGTCTGCAACGTGCGCGGGCTGATCCTCAACTGCCCGCAGACCTCCTCGCCCGTGAGCCACCTTTCCATCCGCCCGCCGTCGCTCCTGCGCCTAAGGGTGGCTACCTTCTCCGCGAGGGCGTTGAAGGACACCACCATCATCTCGAAGGTCTTTTTCTCGATAGATACTATTTCCATAAGCAAAACATTTCAGAGTTTGCCGCAAAGGTAACGAAGCCGCCATGAACACGCACCGTTTCCCGCTAAAAGGCAGCTTGTTGCGCCGTCTGTCCGGGTTACGGAGCCATTATCCATAAAAATCTTACGTGAGCCACGTAGTGAGCTGTTAAAGCCCCTTTGGTTTATTGCCGAATTTTGCCGCAGAAACCAAAAGAAAAGACTGAATATGAAAGTGATAACGATGGAAAGTTCCGCCTTCACCGCATTGACGGAACAGATAGCCGAGATAGCGGCACACGTGCGTGCCGTTTCCGGCGGGAGGAAGGAAGAATCCCCCGACAGGCTGCTCACCACCCGCGAGGCGGCGCACCTGCTGAACGTGAGTTGCCGCACCCTCCAGCGCATGCGCAGCGAACAGCGCATCGCCTATGTCGTGCTGCGCGGCAAGTGCCGCTACCGGCAGTCGGAAATCGACCGCCTGCTCGAAGACAGCACCATTACGGGTGATGCCGCGACCCCGGAACAGATGAAACGCAACCACACGCTGCGCACGGGCGGCAAACCCAAAGGAAGGAGGACGTAGGACATGGAACTGCTTACCCGCAACAATTTCGAGAACTGGATGCAGAAAGTTATGGAACGGCTCGACCGTCAGGACGAGATGCTGCTCTCCATGCAGCCGTCCGGCAAAGCCCCGAACCCGATGGACGGGATCAGGCTTTTCGACAACCAAGACCTGTGCATGCTGCTCCAGATCAGCAAGCGCACCCTGCAACGCTACCGCAGCATCGGCGCATTGCCCTACAAGACGCTCGGCAAAAAGACCTATTACAGCGAGGCGGACGTGCTGACGTTCCTCTCCGAACATGTAAAGGACTTCCGCAAGGAAGATATAGCCTTCTACAAGGCTCGTATCCATAATTTCTTTCAAAAATAACCATTAAAACATTTTTCAGATGGCAAAGAAAAAAGACGAAAAGGACGTGCTGGTTGTCCGTGACGAGAAGACGGGCGAAATCAGCGTGGTAGCCGGGCTGAACGCCGACGGCTCCCCCAAGCGTATCCCCGCGAAAGCGGAGAACTCGCAGAGCTTCCTGCAATTCGACCGGCACGGCGACGTGCTGGACAACTTCTTCAAGAACTTCTTCCGCCAGTGCAAGGAACCCAGCCGCTTCGGTTTCTACCGTGTCGCGGCGGACCAAGCCGACAAACTGCTGGAGGTTATCAAGGACTTGCTGAAAGACCCCGACGGCAACAAGGAGATGCTTGCGCCCCACAAGGTGGACACCTCCGGCTACGAAAAGAAAGTACAGGAGGAGCAGTCCGCCGAAAAGCAGGAACAACCGGAACAGAAACAAGATGACGAACCTAAAAAACAGGAAGAAATGGAACAGAAAAACGAACAGAATCAGGAAAGCCCGCAACAGACGCAGGGCAACCGGGGCTACCAGCCCATCGACGAGAGCAAGATCAACTGGCAGGAGTTGGAGGAGAAATGGGGCGTGAAGCGCGACGACCTTGAAAAGTCGGGCGATCTTAACAGGATGCTCAACTACGGCAAGTCCGACTTGGTGAGGGTGTCGCCCAATTTCGGCGGAGAGGCTTTCGAACTGGACGCCCGCCTCTCCTTCAAGAAGGACGGCGAGGGCAATGTCAGCCTTGTGCCGCACTTCATCCGCAAGGAGCAGAAGCTCGACGAGTATAAGGAACACAAGTTCTCCGACGATGACCGGAAGAACCTGCGCGAAACGGGCAACCTCGGCAGGGTCGTGGACCTCGTGGACAGGGGAACGGGCGAGATCATCCCCTCGTTCGTCAGCATCGACCGCAAGACGAACGAAATCACGGATGTCCCGGCAAACAAGGTGCGCATACCGGAGCGCATCGGCAAGACGGAAATCACCAAGCAGGAGCAGGACATGCTGCGTGCCGGGCTGCCCGTGCGTGACAAGCTCATCGAGCGCAAGGACGGCAGGAAGTTCGTCACCACCCTGCAAGTGAACGTGGAGCAGCGCGGCGTGGAGTTCGTGCCGGGAACCGGCAGGTCGCCCCGTGCCGTCCAGACGCAGGAAACGAAGAACAACCCCGCACAGGGACAGGCGCAGGGTACGGAGAATGCCGCCAACACGCAGAAGGAGCAACGCCGCAACACGTGGACTAACGCCGACGGCAGCATCCGACCCATCAGCAAATGGAGCGGCGTGGACTTCACCGAGCAGCAGAAAGCCGACTACGTGGCTGGCAAAGCCGTGAAATTAGAGAACGTGACCGACAAGCAAGGCTTCCACGCCACGATGTACATCAAGTTCAATCCGGAGAAGGGACGCCCGTACCGCTACGACACCAACCCCGACAACGCTCAGAAGGTCGCCCCGTCCAACGAGAGCCGCACGCAGGTGGCGGTGAACAGCGAGGGCAAGACCAACGAGGCTACCAAGAACCTGAAAGAACCGTTGCGGAAGGGACAGACCGCCCCGAAGGACACCGCACAGCAACAGCAGCAGGAGAAGCCGCAGAAAAGAAACAATAAGGGCATGAAGATGTAATCCGGTGTCCGCCACTAAATCCGAAGTACCATTTGTAAAATTCAAAACGACAGAAGAATATGAAGACAATCATTGCAGAAAAGCCGTCTGTGGCACGTGAGATCGCCCGTATCGTGGGCGCGACAAAGAGAGAGGAAGGATATTTCGAGGGAGGCGGCTACGCCGTGACATGGGCGTTCGGACACCTCGTGCAGCTTGCCATGCCCGACGGCTACGGCATACGCGGCTTCGTCCGTGACAACCTGCCCGTCATCCCCGACACCTTCACGCTCGTCCCCCGCCAGACCAAGACGGAGAAGGGTTACAAGCCTGACAGCGGTGTGGCGGCGCAGATAAAGGTTATCGCCACCCTGTTCAACAGGAGCGAACAAATCATCGTGGCGACCGATGCAGGGCGTGAGGGTGAGCTTATCTTCCGATACCTCTACCATTATATCGGATGCACCACCCCGTTTGTGCGCCTTTGGATAAGCTCGCTTACCGACAAGGCTATCCGCGAGGGGCTGCGCAACCTCGAAGCGGGCGGCAAATACGACAATCTCTATCTTGCCGCCAAAGCGCGGAGCGAATCAGACTGGCTCGTGGGCATCAACGGCACGCAGGCACTCTCCATCGCCGCCGGACACGGCACATATTCCATCGGACGGGTGCAGACACCTACATTGGCAATGGTGTGCGCACGCTATTGGGAGAACCGCCGCTTCACACCCGAAGCCTTTTGGCAGCTCCATATCGCAACGGACGGCTGCGACGAAGGAACAGTGAAGTTTTCCTCTTCCGAAAAGTGGAAAGAGAAAGAGCCTGCGACGGAACTGTATGATAAGGTGAAGTCGGCAGGCACAGCCACCGTCACGAAAGCCGAACGCAAGGAGAAGACGGAGGAAACACCGCTCCTGTACGACCTGACGACGCTCCAGAAGGAAGCCAACGCCAAGCACGGCTTCACGGCGGAACAGACGCTTGAAATCGCGCAGAAGCTCTATGAGAAGAAGCTCATCACCTATCCGCGAACCGGAAGCCGCTACATACCCGAAGACATGTTCGCTGAAATCCCCAAGCTGCTCGCCTTCATCGGGGCTTTGCCCGAATGGAAAGGCAAGGTGCAGCCGAAAGCGCAGCCGACACGCCGCAGTGTGGACGGCGGCAAGGTGACGGACCACCACGCCCTGCTCGTCACTGGCGAGAAGCCGCTGTTCCTCTCCAAAGAGGACAGCACCATTTATCAGATGGTTGCCGGGCGCATGATTGAGGCTTTCTCCGAGAAATGCGTCAAGGACACCGCCACCGTCACGGCGGAATGTGCCGGAGTGGAGTTCACGGTGAAAGGCAGCATCATCAGGCAAGCCGGATGGCGTGCCGTCTATGGCGGGGAGGACAAGGAAGAAACCGCCATCCCCGATTGGCGGGAAGGCGACACGCTGACGCTGAAAGGCTGCTCCATCACGGAGGGCAAGACCAAACCCAAACCGCTGCATACCGAAGCGACACTGTTGTCGGCAATGGAAACGGCGGGCAAGGACATAGAGGACGACGCATTGCGTCAGGCGTTGAAGGACTGCGGCATCGGCACGCCCGCCACCCGTGCGGCGATTATCGAAACGCTCTTCAAACGCGGCTACATGGAACGCTGCAAGAAATCGCTTGTGCCGACAGAAAAAGGGCTTGCCCTCTACTCGGTCGTGAAGACGATGCGCATCGCCGACGTAGCCATGACGGGCGAATGGGAGAAGAATCTGGCACGCATCGAGCGCGGGGAACTGCCCGCTGACACCTTCCGCAGGGAGATAGAGGCGTACACACGTGAAATCACCTCCGAACTGCTCTCGTGCGACAAACTGTTCTCCCGCAGGGATTCCGGCTGCAAGTGTCCCAAGTGCGGGACGGGCAGCATGCAGTTCTACGGCAAGGTGGTACGCTGCGACAACGCGGAGTGCGGGCTGCCCGTGTTCCGCCTGAAGGCGAACCGCACCCTTTCCGACGACGAGATCAAAGAGCTGCTCACCGACGGGCATACGAAGCTGCTCAAAGGCTTCAAAAGCAAACAGGGCAAGAGCTTTGATGCCATAGTCGCCTTTGACGGGGACTATAACACGACTTTCGTGTTCCCCGAAAGGAAAACGAGCAGGAAATTTTCAGGACGGAAGAAATAGTATTACCTTTGCCACTGGTTCAGAGTAATGAATTGTTCTTCGATACCGGATTACACTCATACTTTGGATTTAGTGGTGGCACTCGGAGGGATACCGAGTGCCTTTTTCTTCCTTTTTCCAACCGATTATCCCGTTAATTATCAATCCGCTAAATCCAAAGTAATGAACAACAAGAAGAAAAACGAGGGTCAGACCGACTTTTCCTATTACGGTCTGTACCTGCTGGACTACCTCCGCACGAACAGGTTTGAACAGGCTTCCGATGATGCCTTCATCCGGGAGCGTGCCGACCGTGCCGCCGAAACGTATGAGCGTGTGCGGCTCGAAGGCTATCCGCCCGAAGGGGCGCAGGAGTTGGCGATGGACACGCTCCTGCGGGGGCTTCGCTATTCCAAGTACGCCATCCTCCGCGAAGTCGTGGAAAACGAGTTTGCCAACGAAGTGCCGGAAAAGAAACGCGAAGCCTTCATCCGAAAGCTGCTGCCGCCTGTCGGTAATGTATTCTCCGCCTATGACCTTTCGGACGACAACTTCGCCCTGTCGCCCGAATACGACCTGCTCTACACGGAGCTGACGGGAGCCGCCGTCCTTTATATCGACGAGTATGGCGTTTAACCGCAAACAACGGCTGCGGGACAACATCGAGGCGATACGGACGGCATTCATCCTTGACAGGGAACGGAGGACGGCAACCGCCGAGGAACAAGCCATACTTCGGAAGTATTGCGGTTTCGGCGGATTGAAGTGCATACTGAACCCGGCAAAGGAACTGACGGATGCCGTGCATTGGGCGAAATCGGACCTCGAACTGTTTGCCCCTACGGTGGAGCTGCACAGGCTGGTGCGTGAAAACAGCAAGGACGATACGGAGTACAAGCGGTACGTGGATGCCATGAAGCAGTCCGTGCTGACCGCTTTCTACACCCCGCCGGAGATAACCGGCACTATCGCGGATGTACTGCATGAACACGGCATACGTCCCGATCGCGTATTGGAGCCGTCGGCGGGCGTGGGCGCATTCGTGGATGCCGTGCTGGAAAACAAGCCGGACGCGGATATCATGGCTTTCGAGAAAGACCTGATGACGGGCAAAATATTGGGATACCTGCATCCAGACCAAAAGGTAAGGGTGCAGGGATTCGAGAAGATAGAGAAGCCATTCACGGACTATTTCGACCTTGCTATCTCGAACATCCCGTTCGGCGACGTGGCTGTGTTCGACCCGGAGTTCACGGGCAGCCAAGACCCGGCAAGGCGTTCCGCACCGAAGGCAATACACAACTACTTCTTCCTGAAAAGCCTTGACGCGGTGCGTGAGGGCGGCATCGTGGCGTTCATCACCTCTCAAGGGGTACTGGACGCACCGTCCAACGCGCCCATACGCGAGTATATGATGCGTAATGCCAATCTGGTGGGAGTCGCACGCCTGCCGAACAACCTCTTCACGGACAACGCGGGTACGGAAGTGGGTAGCGACCTGATTATCCTGCAAAAGAACAGCGGCAAGAAACGGGAGCTGTACGATTATGAAGAGTTGTTCGTGCAGACGGAAAAGACACCGATAGGTAGTTTCCAGAACGGGTATGTCGGCAGCATCGGCATGATTCCCCACTCGGATCTGATAAGCGGCACAGACCCTTACGGGAAACCAGCCTATAAAGTCATGCACCGGGACGGCATCGAGCAAATGGCGGAGGATTTGCGGGAACATATGGATATTGAGCTGTATAAGTTGGACAAAAAGCTGTATGAAATGCACAGCCTGCATCCGGCACAGGGGAAAAGCACGGTGACAGAAACCATTTCCACACCGGTTGTCACTCCTGAGATACAGCCACGTCATGAAATGGCAGTGAAGCCCGAAGCGGCAACACCGCAGCCGGAGGAAGAAAAGTCGGAGATAGAGCCGCGCCGCCCCGATTATTCGGAGGGCGTGCAGCTCTCCCTGCTCGACCTCTGGGGCATGACGGAGGAAGTACGCAAGCAGGAAGCACCCGCCAAGAAGAAAAAGACGGCGAAAAAGGAAAGCCCGGCAAGGCGCATGCCTCCCAAACCGCAGGCGCAGGTTACGCCGAAGGTTACGACCGCACCGCCACAGCCGTCTGCCGCACCGCCGACGGAAAGCAGGGACAGCCATGAAACAAAGCCGGTGAGTGTCGCAGCCAAAGCCGATCCGGATGATATTTACGCTACTTTGGATTGGGACACCAATCCGCCCATCAACGGCTTCTATGAAATGATGATGGACCTCACGCCGGAGCGACGCAAGGAACTTCGCAGGCTGGCGGCACAGCATCAGGAGAAACGGCAGCATGTCCCGGACGTGAAAGCCGCGCCGGAGCAGGAAACACGGCAACCCGAAACACAGCCGGAAGTTGCCGCCATTCCTGTCGCTCCCGCAACGGAAGCGGCTGCAACCTCCCTTTTTCCCGAAATGGAAGCGGAAAAACCGAAAGAGGAAGCTCCCGACCTGTCGCCGCGTCCCTACCACCGCACGCCGGAAATGCACTTGCGTGAAGGCTCGTTAGTGGCTGACAGTGGGCGTCGTAACATCGGTTATCTGAAAGACATCACGCCTTACGGCGCGACATTCCAGCCGCTTGGACTGACAGGCTATCAGAAAGAGAAGGCGTTGCTGTATGTGTCGCTCCGTGACGCATACGAGCGTCTGTACCGTTATGAATCGAACAGGCGCGAGGAAAACCCGCAGTGGCGTGAGCATCTGAACACCTGCTATGACGAGTTTGTCATGCGCTACGGCAACCTCAACGCCAAGCAGAACGTGAAACTGGTGGTGATGGATGCAGGAGGACGCGACATCCTTTCGCTGGAACGTGCGGAGGACGGCAGGTTCGTCAAGGCGGACATTTTCGAGCGTCCCGTTTCCTTCTCGGTAGAGAGCCATGCCAACGTAAGCTCTCCCGAAGAGGCACTCTCCGCATCGCTCAACAAGTTCGGCACGGTCAATCTCGACTATATGCGGGAGATAACCGACAGTACGGAGGAGGGATTGCTTGACGCCCTCAAAGGACGCATCTTCTACAACCCGCTCGTAACCGGTTACGAGATAAAGGACAGGTTCATCGCCGGGAACGTGATAGAGAAGGCGGAACGCATCGAGGCATGGATGGGCGACAACCCCGAAAACGGGCGTATGCCGGAAGTGAAGCAGGCGTTGGAGGCTCTGAAAGAAGCCGAGCCGCCGCGCATCGCTTTTGAAGACCTCGACTTCAATTTCGGGGAACGCTGGATTCCGACGGGCGTATATGCCGCCTACATGAGCCGTCTTTTTGACACGGACGTGAAAATCGCCTACTCCGCAAGCATGGACGAATTTTCGGTGGCGTGCGGCTACCGCACCATGAAAATCACGGACGAGTTTTTAGTGAAGGGCTATTACCGGAACTATGACGGCATGCACCTGTTGAAACACGCCCTGCATAACACCTGCCCGGATATGATGAAGTCCATAGGAAAGGATGAACACGGAAACGACATCAAGGTACGCGACAGCGAGGGCATACAGCTCGCCAACGCCAAGATTGACGAAATCCGTAACGGGTTCTCGGAATGGCTGGAAGAGCAGTCGCCGCAGTTCAAGGAACGGCTGACGACGATGTACAACCGCAAGTTCAACTGTTTCGTGCGCCCGAAATATGACGGCTCACACCAGACCTTTCCGGACCTCAACCTCAAAGGGCTGGCAAGCAGGGGTATCAAGAGCGTCTATCCGTCGCAGATGGATTGCGTCTGGATGCTCAAACAGAACGGCGGTGGCATCTGCGACCACGAAGTCGGTACAGGCAAGACGCTGATAATGTGCATTGCAGCGCATGAGATGAAGCGTCTGAACTTGGCGCACAAACCGATGATTATCGGGCTGAAAGCCAATGTCGCGGAGATTGCCGCCACCTATCAGGCGGCATACCCGAACGCGCGGATTCTCTATGCCTCGGAGAAGGACTTTTCGACCGCCAACCGCGTGCGTTTCTTCAACAACATCAAGAACAACGACTATGATTGCGTCATCATGTCGCACGACCAGTTCGGCAAGATTCCGCAGTCGCCGGAGTTGCAGCAGCGCATCCTGCAAGCGGAGCTTGACACGGTGGAGGAAAACCTCGAAGTCTTGCGGCAGCAGGGCAAGAACGTATCGAGGGCGATGCTGAAAGGTCTGGAAAAGCGCAAGCACAACCTTGAAGCGAAGCTGGAGAAGGTGGAACACGCCATCAAGTCGCGCACGGACGACGTGGTGGACTTCAAGCAGATGGGCATCGACCATATTTTTATTGACGAATCGCATTATCAGAACTTTTATGAATTTCCTAAATTTCGCATCAAGTTGCTGATTCTTATTTTGTTGCATTTTAATATAGTTCGGATTATTTATTGAGTGAGTTGTTATGAAATGAGGCATTGTACTTATTACAAGCACAATACCCCACATTCGTCATTTATGCAAACCCAAGAAAACCTCAAGTTCCATTTTACCTTTTGCCGATTTCCATTTCTTACCAACGCACCTCTGGTTTTCATCCTCAAGCGTTTCCAATGCTTTTTCCTCTTGTTCGGTAGTTATGTCAAGATATACCATTGTCGTTTGGATATTCTCATGCCCAAGCAAATAAGAGATTTGGGCAATGTTCATGCCGTTTTCAAGCCAATGGGATGCTTTGGCGTGCCTGAACTGATGCGCATGTATGTCCAAAGGAACGTCACTGCATTTGCCATGCGCCATCTTTGCGTACCTTTTCAGCATTTTATTAACATTTTCCGCAGACATGGGCGTGTATATACCTCTGCTTTTTGAACTGAAGAGTAATGCTTCAGCATCGCCAGGATTAGGATGATACTCGGTAAGGTATTTCTTCAAATATTGAACAGGCTTTGCCAGAAGAGGTATTGGGCGTCTCTTTCGTCCTTTTCCTATGACAATTATGTGAGGCTTTGCGCAGTCCATGGTAATATTGCAAATCTTCAGCGTCAAAAGCTCATTGATGCGCACGGCAGTCGAATACAGAAGAAGCAGAAGCGTGTAATCACGAAAACCAATGGCGGTTCTTTGGTTTGGCATGGATAAAAGCGTGTCAACAGCCAACTTGCTGAGCCCGATCACTTTCCTTTTTGGAGTTTTTTCATTCGGCACATTCTCCGCCTGCAGGAACACTGAAACGAATGATATGTCATTATCTGATAGGTATTTCAGAAAAGCGCGCAAGGCGGACAATCTCACATTGCAGGTTGCCGGGCTACAGTTACGGACTTTTTTCATCCAAACAATCCACTCCTCAATGTTTTTCTTGCAAAAGCAATCAGCATTCAACGTTTCGGGCGTTATGCCTTTTACCGTTCTGAGGAACTCTGCATAAAGCGTCATGGAAACATGGTAGTTTCTTAGGGTATGTCGGCTGCACGCCTTGATGGAAGGCACATGGTGTTCAAGCCAGTCATGCAGGCACGCGGCAATCTGCATGGCCTGTGGGTTAATCTTCTTTTTCATAATCGTCTTGCGTTAATTGTTGGCTGATTTCATTGTCGGTACACGCCATTATGTCCGAAATCGCCGGAGTCAAAGAGTAGTAAGCCAATGTACTTTCTATTTGCCTGTGCCCCATACTCTTGCTTAGAGCCAGCAATTTGTCATGTACGGCAAATCCTTGGTGTGTCCAGCTGTTTATGTTCTCTATGGCGTAGTTGTGCCTTAGTTCGTATGGGATTGCGCGGGATGAATTGCAGCTTTGCCACAGCACCCTGAAGTGGTACGTTACCCATACAGGAGGGTGCGGCTTGTCATCCGGTGTCGGGAAAAACACCCTGCGGTTCGGAATCAGCCCATCTATTTTTCCGTCATAAGTACGCATCAGGGGCAACATTGTGTCATGGAGGACTACATAATGCTGGTCATACCCTTTGCCACGTTTGATGGATACCACGCCATTTTCAAGGTTTACGTCATCGCATTCCAGCAGGATGGCTTCGGTTGTCCTTATTCCTGAACTGTACAGTAAACGGAAGAACACCGGCAGTGTCATGCGCTGGATGGCCGCGAGTCTGCCACGCCTTGGCTTTATGTTGTCGCAAGCGTCAAAGAAGCGTTTCAATTCATCGTGTGTAAAAGGATGCGGCGTATAAGTCCTCGGCACAGACCTTGGCACTTGCGGCAAGTCAATTTTCGTCATTCCACGCTTGTTCATGTACTTGATGAAGTCCAAGACAGGATAGACACGTGACACGCAGGAGTTTGTGCATTCAGTCGGACGTTGCCTGCACCATCTGTCCACGATTTCTTGGGTAAGCTCAGTTTGTCCCGGATATTCCCTTGCGCAAAAATGATCGAACAATATTACGTTCTTGACATAGCTATGGCTGTTACGCCCGGAAGCCTTGCGGTATTTTACATACCCTTCTATAGCGTTGGATAGGAATGAAATAGTTTTCATACGTCAAACACCCCCTTTCCTACGGGAAAGTATTCTATGCTCAATGAACATTCCTTCAGCCTCTTGAATTCCGCACTAAGGTAGCGGTCGAGAGAATCCGGGGACGCATGGCCGAGGGTGGCACTTATGACAGGTTGCTGCACACCGCCCTGCAACAGGGCCGTTGCCACATTGTGGCGGAACAGATGCAGACTCTTTCTCTCATTTTCACCTTGTCTTATTCCTGCTTTGCACATGACTTTTGAGCATATAGCATCGAGATTGCTTGTATGAAGCCTTCTGTATGGCACCTGTACTGTGAGAAAAACATATGGTTCCGGGCTTCGGGGACGTTCTTTGAGCAGGTAATCAAATACAGCGTTTCCTACCACGGCACGAAGTGGCAATGTCAGGGGCTGTCCCGTCTTTGCCTGAGTGATTTTTATCAGGTCGTGTTCCCAATCGAAGCTGTCAAGCGTGAGTGCAGAGATGTCACATCCACGCAATCCCGTGTACATGGCCAAGGTTATGATGGCTTTGTCCTGTAGAGATATTGTGCTATCGTGTTCTAAAGTATGCCTGATAGCAGTCAGTTCTTGCTCCGTAAGGTATTGAATGTTTTTCCGCATATTGGGTATGGACGGCAGGTATGCGATTATACGTTCAACGGATTTGCCATAGTGAGGCAAACAGGCTTTCAGCCCATATTCCACCGAATATTTGAGCGAATGGCCCATTTTCGGTTTTCCGTCTTTGGAAAACACTTCCAATACCGCATCTTCTGTTATTGATTCGAATGAGTACACTCCCATTTCCTGTAGCCGGAAGAAGAACGAAGATAGCGCATACTTCACATTTATTGAAAATTTGCAACGTCTGTCTACCATGTTGAAAGCCATGTCCGTTACATCCTTGTATTCTGCGCCGAGCAACTCATAGTGGTGAGGCTTGCTGTAGTGTTTGCAACCATCGGGTAATAATCCATTCTCAATATATTGGCAGATTACACGCAACAGGCGTACCTTGTTCCTGTAGGTATACTTGTTGGACCACAATTCTTTTAATGTCGGTTCAACGTCGGAGAAACTCTGCCATTTATAATGGTTAGTATTTTCCGATAGCCACTCAGCCATTTTCTTCACATAGCCTATGTACATGGCTGAATAACCGGTTTCTTGTAAATAAGAAACAAGCCCCTCGACTTTTTCATTCAGATTAAATATGTCCATAATCGCATCTTGTTTAAAAGTTATTCTACAATTATGACGGAATATAATCAGAACTGTTTACAGATCAAAACAAATGATTACTAAATAATTGAGTGATTTAATAGGAAACTCATAAAAGTTCTGATAATGGCTCAAATCCGAAATTTTGGATTTGAGCCATCAATTTAAGAACTTGACTTTCAACACGCGGCATGACCGTGTGGCTGGTTTGGGCAACTCGGAAGGAAGCCAGAAAGCCCTGAATATGCTTTTTGCCATCCGCACCATACAAGAGCGCACGGGTAAGGACTTGGGGGCGACGTTCCTATCCGGCACGACCATCAGCAACTCGCTGACGGAACTGTACCTGCTCTTCAAGTACCTGCGCCCGAAGGAACTGGAACGGCAGGATATCCGGTGCTTTGACGCATGGGCGGCTATCTTCGCCAAGAAGACGACCGATTTCGAGTTCAACGTGACGAACAACGTGGTGCAGAAGGAGCGTTTCCGCTACTTCATCAAAGTGCCGGAGCTTGCCGCCTTCTACAACGAGATAACCGACTACCGCACGGCAGAGGATGTGGGTGTGGATCGTCCGCACAAGAACGAGATACTGCACCATATACCGCCCACGCCGGAGCAGGAGGACTTCATTCAAAAACTGATGCAGTTCGCCAAGACGGGCGACGCCACGCTGCTCGGTAGACCGCCCCTGTCGGAAACGGAAGAGAAGGCAAAGATGCTGATCGCCACCGATTACGCACGGAAGATGGCTCTCGATATGCGCATGATAGACCCGAACTACGAAGACCACCCCGACAACAAGGCTTCCCACTGTGCCAAGACGATTGCGGAGTATTACCATAAATACGACGCGCAGAAAGGCACGCAGTTCGTGTTCTCGGATCTGGGGACGTACCAGCCGGGCGACGGGTGGAACGTGTACAGTGAGATAAAGCGGAAGCTGACGGAGGACTACGGCATACCGGCAAGCGAGGTGCGCTTCATTCAGGAGTGCAAGACCGACAAGGCGCGCAAGGCGGTGATAGACGCCATGAACGCCGGAACGGTGCGCGTGCTGTTCGGTTCCACCTCCATGCTCGGAACGGGCGTGAATGCGCAAAAAAGGTGTGTCGCCATCCATCATTTGGATACGCCTTGGCGACCGTCCGACCTGCAACAGCGTGACGGACGGGGAGTCAGGGCAGGCAACGAGATTGCCAAGCATTTTGCCGGGAACAATGTGGATGTCATCATCTACGCGGTGGAAAAGTCGCTGGACAGCTACAAGTTCAACCTGCTGCACTGCAAGCAGACGTTCATCTCGCAGCTTAAAAGCGGGGCGATGGGCGCGCGTACCATCGACGAGGGGGCGATGGACGAGAAATCGGGCATGAATTTCTCGGAGTACATGGCGTTGCTCTCCGGCAATACCGACCTTTTGGACAAGGCGAAACTGGAGAAGCGTATCGCATCGCTTGAAGGGGAACGCAAGTCGTTCAACAAGGGCAAGCGCGATTCGGAGTTCAAGCTGGAAGCCAAGACGGGGGAACTGCGTAACAACACGGCTGTCATCGAAGCCATGACGGAAGATTGGAACCGCTTTCTTTCCGTTGTGCAGACGGACAAGGAGGGCAACCGCCTGAATGCGGTCAAGGTGGACGGCGTGGATTCTACCGATGAAAAGGTTATCGGAAAGCGTTTGCAGGAGATAGCCAAGAACGCCACTACGGGCGGGCTGTACAAGCCTGTCGGGGAACTTTACGGCTTTCCGATAAAGGTGGTAAGCGAGAGGATACTCAAAGAGGGGCTGGAGTTTACCGATAACCGCTTCGTGGTGGAGGGAAACTACAAGTACACCTACAACAACGGGCATCTGGCGATGGCTGATTCGGTAGCCGCCGCACGTAATTTCCTGAACGCATTGGAGCGGATTCCGTCCATAATCGACCAGTACAAGGGAAAGAACGAGGTGCTGGAAAAGGAAGTTCCGCAGTTGCAGGAGATAGCGGGCAAGGTATGGAAAAAGGAGGACGAACTGAAACAGCTTAAGTCCGAACTTGCCGCACTTGACCGAAAGATACAGCTGGAACTTGCGCCGCCTACGCAGGAAGCCGACGAAAAAGAAAAGGATGGACAGGAGGTCAAGCCTGTTTCGGAAGGTGTACGGAGCATATCGCCACAACAAACTGATGATGCACCGCAGATACGCAGCCCGGTGAATGAGCGAAATCCAACGGGCAACATCATTGGCGACCATGTCATCATCGGACGACCGGGTTTTCAGTTAAAGAATAAAAACCGATCGAAAGGGATAAAAATTTAAAATTAGGAATTTTATATAAAATATTAATAGGGGCTATCCAAAAGGTCTAAAAGTAAATCATATCCCCTCTGCAAGTATCTGTAGGAGAGTGATTGCAAGACTTTCTTTCTTTTTGGGCAGCCTCTATTAAATTTATTTGCTCTTTCTTGATTTATGTTTATAAACATTATACCAAAAACATTCCAACTAACCTTGTTTATGTTTTGTCAGCCACCATTTGCACAACCATATTTGACTCCCAAAGAGAATGAATTCGATAAGATAACTTGCTGCATACCCACAATAAGGGGCTAAATAGAATACGAATGGGAAATAGATAACAGCACCGACAACAGATTGCGTTATGTAGTTGGTTAAACTCATTTTACCATAAAGCTGTAATGTGGAAACCGCTTTATTTGACACATTCCTTATGACACAATAATATGAACGAGAATATTTCTACAGAATCATCAGTAAAACAGAAAAAAATACTAATTTTGTTTTTGATGATCCTTCCAAAAGGAATTAGAAAAAATGTCTAATTCTAACTTATAGAGGAAAAAGCAACAATTAAATATTAAAGAATAAAAGATACGAAAAATATGACGCCAAAAGAGATACTACAAAAATGGATTGACTGCTTCAACGCCGCCGATGCAGTCGCTTTGGCAAACTTATACGCTCAGGATGCCATAAACCATCAAGTCGCAAACACCCCAGTTATAGGAAAAACAGCTATCCATGAAATGTTTGTAAATGAATTTGCAACCTCAAAAATGGTTTGTATTGTTGAGCATATATTCGAGGATGGAGAATGGGCTATCATGGAATGGAAAGATCCGCTCGGGTTGCGAGGATGCGGATTCTTTCATGTGCAAAACGATAAAATAGTTTTCCAAAGAGGTTATTGGGATAAGCTCAGCTTTCTCAAACAGCACGGTTTACCCGTAGAGAATAGTGATGAAAATCCAAACACATAACACCGTCCGATATGGGAATCATCATTCATTCTTTAGAGTCCGTTTCTTTCAAAGATTTGTATGCGGCATTCTCATCTGCATTCAAAGATTATGATTTCTCTTTGAATGCGGATGAATTGCGACGCATGCTCGACCGACGAGGATACAATCCACAACTATCTTTCGGAGTATTTTTCGAAGGACGGCTGATTTCTTTTGTGCTTAACGGAACAGGCATGTACAACAACATCTTGACTGCCTATGACACAGGGACGGGAACCGTACCTTCATTCCGGGGATTACACCTAACCCAAAAAATATTCACTTTCAGCCTCGAATTGATATGTCAACAAGGAGTTCGGCAATATGTACTGGAAGTTTTGCAACACAATCACAAAGCAATAAAAATATATCGCAAATTAGGCTTTGAAACACAGAGAAATTTCAACTACTACTCTGCCAAACTGAGCGATATTGTTCCTGTATTGCAAGTAAACCATACCGCATGTCGCATACTCCCATCGGATTTAAAAAACTGCCTTAACCAAACGGCCTGGTTCGATTTTCATCCTTCATGGCAAAATGACAGGGCTTCACTGGAACGCGGAATCGACAATTTGGACATATTGGGAGCTTATGAAAGAGAAGAACTTGTCGGATTTGTTATCTTTGAACCGGCATCTGGCGATATTTCATCCCTCGCAGTTGCAAAAGATTACCGGCGTAAAGGAATAGGCAAGTCTTTGCTTAAAAGTGCTGTCAGTCATTTTCAAAGCGATGTACTCAAATTTACTAATGTTGATTGCGATTGTGAATCAGTCACTGGTTTCTTGTCATCATTAGGACTTACCCCAAAAGGACAACAGTTTGAAATGGTCAGAAAAATTTAACCTACATTTATATGAATAGCCCTCATCATCAAATAACAAATTAATAATACCAAATAAAAATACGCATAGATTAAAAAAGTTTAAAAAAGTTCTTTGTGCTTTTGTCAGGGAACTTTTTTTTCGTAAATTTGCGTTCAATTATGCGGCAGTAATAATATACATATTAATACGAGTTAAGAATCCTGTAGTTTTCTACATGCTACGAGGAGGTATTAAAAGGTGCGTTTCGGCAATGCATCTATTGTAGTATATTATTGCTTAATCAAATGAACATTATAAATTTAGGAATTCTTGCTCACATTGATGCAGGAAAAACTTCCGTAACCGAAAATCTGCTATTTGCCTGCGGAGCAACGGAAAAGCGCGGCAGTGTTGATAAAGGTGACACCATAACAGACTCTATGGATATAGAAAAACGTAGAGGAATTACTATTCGGGCTTCTACGACATCTATTGTTTGGAATGGTGTGAAATGCAATATCATTGACACTCCGGGACACATGGATTTTATTGCAGAGGTGGAGCGGACATTCAAAATGCTTGATGGTGCAGTCCTCATATTATCGGCAAAGGAAGGCATACAAGCACAAACAAAGTTGCTGTTCAAGACTTTGCAAAAACTGCAAATCCCGACAATTATATTTATCAATAAGATTGATCGTGCCGGCGTAAATCTTGAGCGTTTATATCTGGACATAAAAACAAATCTGTCGCAAGACGTCTTGTTTATGCAAACGGTTGTCGATGGAGTCGTTTACCCGATTTGCACCCCAACAGATATAAGGGCAGAACACAAAGAATTTGTATGCAACCATGACGACGATATATTAGAACTATATTTGGCGGATAAAGAAATCTTACCGGCAGATTATTGGAATGCGATAATCGCTCTTGTGGCAAAAGCCAAAGCCTATCCGGTCTTGCATGGATCAGCAATGTGCAATATTGGCATCAATGAGTTGTTAGACGCCATCATTTCTTTTATATTTCCTCCGGCATCAGTCCCCAATAGACTTTCAGCTTATCTTTATAAAATAGAACATGACCCCAAAGGGCATAAAAGAAGTTTTCTAAAAATTATTGACGGAAGGCTGAGACTTCGAACCGTTATAAAAGTCAATGATTCTGAAAAATTCATCAAGATTAAAAATCTAAAAACCATTTATCAGGGCAAAGAGATAAATGTTGATGAAGTGGTTGCTAATGATATCGCAATTATAGAAGATATAGAAGAATTAAGAATCGGAGATTATTTAGGTGTTAAACCTTGTCTGATTCAAGGATTATCTCATCAGCATCCCGCCCTCAAATCTTCTGTCCGACCAGACAAGCCCGAAGAGAGAAGCAAGTTGATATCCGCTCTAAATGTATTGTTTATTGAAGACCCGTCTCTGTCCTTTTCCATAAATTCATATAGTGATGAATTGGAAATCTCGTTATATGGTTTAACCCAAAAAGAAATCATACAAACATTGCTGGAAGAACGATTCTCCGTAAAGGCCCATTTTGATGAAATCAAGACTATCTACAAAGAACGACCTAAAAAGAAGGTGAATAAGATTATCCATATCGAAGTCCCTCCCAACCCTTACTGGGCCTCCATAGGACTGACTCTTGAACCTTTACCGATAGGGTCAGGGTTGCAAATCGAAAGTGAAATCTCCTTTGGTTATCTGAACCATTCTTTTCAAAATGCCGTTTTTGAAGGAATCCGTATGTCTTGCCAATCGGGATTGCATGGATGGGAAGTGACGGATTTGAAAGTAACCTTTACTTATGCCCTTTATTATAGTCCGATAAGTACCCCTGCCGATTTTAGACAATTGTCTCCTTATGTCTTCAGGTTGGCTTTGCAACAATCAGGAGTGGATATTCTCGAACCGATGCTCTATTTTGAGTTACAGATACCACAAGTAGCAAGTTCCAAAGCTATTACAGATCTGCAAAAAATGATGTCTGAGATTAAAGGTATCAGTTGTAATAATGAGTGGTGTCTTATTGAAGGGAAAGTTCCATTAAATACAAGTAAAGACTATGCCTCAGAAGTAAGTTCATACACTAAAGGCTTAGGCACTTTTATGGTTAAGCCGTGTGGGTATCAAATAACAAAAGGCGGTTATTCTGATAATACCCGTATGGAAGAAAAGGATAAACTTTTATTCATGTTTGAAAAATCAGTATCATCAAAATAATGGAACGATCCAGGAATTTCTATAAGACAATACGGTTGGGGTATATACTTATCTCCGTTCTTATCGGATGTATAGCATATAATAGCTTCTATGAATGGCAGGAGATAGAAGCATTAGAACTTGACAATAAAAAAATAGACGAGTTCCGAAAAGAGATAAACAATATCAATATTCAAATGATAAAATTCTCTCTATTTGGTGAAACAATACTGGAATGGAACGATAAAGATATCGAACATTACCATGCACAGCGTATGGCAATGGACAGTATGCTCTGCCGTTTCAAAGCTACCTATCCGGCAGAGCGTATAGACAGCGTACGCCATCTTCTCGAAGATAAGGAACGGCAGATGTGCCAAATCGTGCAGATACTTGAACAGCAACAAGCCATCAACGATAAGATACCCCGTCAAGTACCCGTAATCGCGCAGAAAAGTGTGCAAGAACAACCCAAGAAACCTAAACGAAAAGGATTCTTGGGCATCTTCGGCAAAAAGGAAGAAGCGAAACCAACTGTGACTACCACGATGCACCGTTCCTTTAACCGGAATATGAGAACCGAACAACAGGCGCAAAGCCGTCGCTTATCGGTTCATGCCGATAGCCTTGCCGCACGAAATGCGGAACTTAACAGGCAACTGCAAGGACTGGTTGTTCAAATAGACGGGAAAGTACAAACTGACCTACAAAAGCGGGAAGCCGAGATAACAGCCATGCGGGAACGGTCGTTCATTCAGATTGGGGGCTTGACAGGGTTCGTTATACTGCTACTGGTCATATCATATATCATCATACACCGAAATGCCAACCGCATCAAGCGATATAAACAGGAAACCGCAGATTTAATTGAGCGACTGCAACAAATGGCAAAGCGAAACGAGGCACTGATAGCCTCTCGCAAGAAAGCCGTTCATACCATTACCCATGAATTACGTACACCACTGACGGCAATAACGGGTTATGCCGGACTGATGCGGAAAGACTGCAATACGGATAAAACCGGGACGTATATCCGAAACATTCAGGAATCTTCTGACCGCATGCGTGAAATGCTGAACACCCTGCTGAATTTTTTCCGGCTGGACAACGGCAAGGAACAGCCTAATTTCTCCGCATGTAGGATTTCCGCAATCACACATACGCTCGAAACGGAGTTTATGCCAATCGCCATAAACAAAGGACTGACTCTGACAATACATTGCCACAAGGATGCCTTTGTATGTACAGATAAGGAACGCATCTTGCAAATCGGGAACAACCTGCTGTCCAACGCTATCAAGTTCACGGAGAACGGCAGTGTTTCTTTGCGGGCAGATTATGATAACGGTCTGCTGAAACTTATCGTCGAAGATACGGGTACAGGTATGACCGAAGAGGAACAGCAACGGGTATTCGGGGCGTTTGAACGTCTGTCAAACGCTGCCGCAAAGGATGGCTTCGGATTAGGTCTTTCCATTGTTCAGCGTATTGTGACAATGCTCGGCGGCACAATCCGTCTGGAGAGCGATAAAGGCAAAGGTAGCCGTTTCACGGTGGAAATCCCCATGCAGACAGCCGAGGAACTACCGGAACGGATAAATCAAACACAGGTTCATCATAACCATACATTCCACGATGTGGTTGCCATCGACAATGACGAAGTGCTGCTCCTGATGCTGAAAGAAATGTATGCACAGGAAGGGATACACTGCGATACCTGCACCAATGCTGCGGAGCTGATGGAACTGATACGAAAAAAGGAATACAGCCTTCTTCTGACGGATCTGAATATGCCGGATATAAACGGTTTCGAGTTGCTGGAACTGTTGCGCACTTCCAACGTTGGCAATTCAAGGGATATCCCGGTAATCGTGACAACCGCTTCGGGCAGTTGCGGCAAAGAGGAACTTATAGAACATGGATTCACAGAATGCCTGTTCAAGCCGTTCTCCATATCTGAACTGATGGAGATTTCAAATAAATGCGCCATGAATGCGGCACAAAATGAAAAGCCGGGTTTCACCTCCCTGCTATCCTACGGCAATGAAGCCGTCATGCTGGAGAAATTGATAACGGAAACAGAAAAGGAAATGCAGTCGCTCAGGTATGCGGAACAACGGAAAGACCTTCCGGAACTGGACGCCCTAACACACCACCTGCGCAGCTCTTGGGAGATACTCCGTGCCGACAGACCGTTGAGGGAACTTTATAAACTGATTCATCACAATGGCACACCTGACGACAAAGCAATAGGCAATGCCGTAAGAGCTGTGCTGGATAAGGGTTCGGAGATAATCCGGCTGGCAAAAGAAGAAAGGAAGAAATACAACAATGGATAAGATAAAAATCATCGTGGTGGAGGACAACATCGTGTATTGCGAGTTTGTCTGTAACCTGCTGGCACGTGAGGGATTCCGTACCGTGCAGGCTTTCCACCTCTCGACAGCGAGGAAACTTCTGCAACAAGCCGCTGACGGGGACATCGTGGTTTCAGACCTGCGCCTACCTGACGGCAATGGTATCGACCTGTTGCGTTGGATGCGCAAAGAGGGTATGACGCAGCCGTTCATCATCATGACCGACTATGCCGAAGTGCATACGGCGGTTGAAAGTATGAAACTCGGCTCGCTGGACTACATACCCAAACAACTCGTGGAGGACAAACTCGTGCCTCTTCTCCGTACCATACTGAAAGAGCGGAATATCGGGCGGAGCCGTATGCCCGTGTTTGCCCGTGACGGTTCCGCCTTCCGGAAAATCATGCACCGGATAAGGCTGGTAGCACCAACCGACATGAGCGTACTGATATTCGGAGAGAACGGCACGGGCAAGGAGCATATCGCCCACCATCTGCATGATAAAAGCAAACGTTCCGGCAAGCCGTTCGTGGCTGTGGACTGCGGATCGTTAAACAAAGAGCTTGCTCCATCGGCATTTTTCGGACACGTCAAAGGCGCATTCACCGGTGCGGACAGTGCCAAGAAAGGATATTTCCATGAAGCCGAAGGCGGCACGCTGTTTTTGGACGAAGTGGGCAACCTCGCACCGGAAACCCAACAGATGCTTCTGCGTGCCATACAGGAGCGGCGATACCGCCCCGTTGGTGACAGGACGGATAGAAGTTTCAATGTCCGTATTATCGCTGCCACCAACGAGAATCTGGAAAAGGCGGTCAATGAAAAGCGTTTCCGGCAGGACTTGCTGTACCGTCTGCACGACTTCGATATAACCGTTCCGCCGCTGCGTGATTGTCAGGAAGACATCATGCCGCTGGCAGAGTTTTTCCGCGAGATTGCCAATAATGAATTGGAGTGCAAGGTTAGCGGATTCAGCTCCGAAGCACGGAAAGCGTTGCTGACCCATTCATGGCCGGGCAACGTGCGCGAGCTTCGGCAGAAAATCATGGGCGCGGTGTTGCAGGCACAGACGGGACTTGTCACGAAAGAGCATCTGGAACTTGGGATAACCGAAACAACCTCTATTACCGGCTTCTCCCTACGCAACGATGAGGAAGATAAAGAGCGGATTCTGCGTGCTTTGAAGCAGGCTGACGGGAACCGGAAGGTCGCTGCCGAATTGCTTGGAATAGGCAGGACAACACTCTATAATAAACTGGAAGAATATGGATTGAAGTATAAATTTGAGCAACCATAGCCCGCAATTCGCTGAAAATGGCTATCTTTGCATGACATATTAGAAGGTAACGGCGACTGGCAGAGCCTTTTGCCGCCTATATATAACATAAGACCGCAAGGCGTTTCGAGCGAAAATCTGGTAAATTGACACTACGGAGACGATTGCGTGATGCTTATGCTATGCCTACGCATAGCGTGCATTCACGTACTCTCCGTAAAAGGCTTTACCAGAGCCGTCGCTCGAAAGTAGTGTGATTTGCACGCTACTTTTTTGTCCTTGCCCAACGAAAGGAAACGATAATGGGTAAAGTACAGATTCTTGCCGTCCTCACGATGGACGGTTGTCAAAGCTCCGAGTTATGTTGCAAAGCGTATAAGGAACTGCGCCTTGAAGATTGCGGCATCAATAAGATAAGGGAAAACGCCCTTTATCATATCACACCGGATTATTCCATATCTATGCTTGACGAATGGCGGAAATCCACAACAGACATCTGCTATCTGGCAGAAGTCACTCCTGAAAAGGCGGACTACATCAACGGGCTGCTGCGTATGCGTGTGGTGGATGAAATCATACTTTACACGATTCCTTTCATTGCCGGAACGGGAAAGCGTTTCTTCCAGTCCGCCTTGCCACAGGGACAATGGACGCTGACCTCACAGAAGGTGTACCGCAACGGAGTGGTCCGCCATATCTATAAAGCGTGCGTTTGATGTCCGGAAAGTGGACGAATGTTCAGTAAATGAACACTTTAAGCTGAATACAATTCCTGTCGGATAAATAAATTGAGAAATTATCACACTGAAATCCAGCACCTTGCAGAGAGCGTGCCGGATTTTTTCTTTTATGTACACGCTTTTTGCCAATCATATTCATGTGCGCATACCGAAAAACAGAGTGTAAAATTTCAAAATTGACAGGACATGAATTATTTCTTATTGGCGGAAACCGAGTTCTTCCGCCGTATAAACGAAGCCGGGGACTGCAATATGGAAACGGCATACACGGCTTTCGCCACGCAAGTGATCGAACTATGCAGCGGCAATGTGGACACCAACCGCACCATCATTGCGCTGGCTTACATTGAAATCGAGTTGCAGCACCATCCCGTGCGCAATCTTCCCGAAGAAAAGAGGGAGGTTGCAGCCTACATCAGCAAGGCACTCTCTTTCGTGAGGAAGATGCAGAAGTTCCTTGCCGCTCCCCAAGTGCCACCACTAATCCCCATCCGTACATCCTCCGACAACACAACCGAAAATCCCGCCTCACCCCTGCAATGGACGGGCAACGCCATCGACCTCGTGGAACTTATCTACGGCATCAACGAGATGGGCTGCATCAACAACGGCAACATGCCGCTCAAACAGCTGGCCCCGCTTCTCTACAAGATTTTCGGGGTTGAATCAAAGGACTGCTACCGCTTCTATATAGACATCAAACGCCGGAAGAACGAAAGCCGCACCTATTTCCTTAACAGAATGCAGGAGAAACTGAACGAGAGAATGCTCCGCGACGAAGAAATGGAGCGCATGAGAAGATAAAAAATATCCATTATAAATAAAAAGACAGGATGCATGTATTCCTGTCTTTTTAGTTTATATTTGATTACATACTAATTAGTTCTATATGAAACCTTTCAATCCGATAAAGATAAACTGCAAAACATTATGTCTGGGAAATAATAGAACAATTAGTGCTATTAGCATTTATAATTACTACGAACGATGAAACAACTACTTTAAGATTGATCTATAAAAATCGCCACTTTGCAGTTTGTTTTTTGTGTAAAATTCGCCAATTAAAAAATTATGATTATCTTTGCACTATAATTCATAAAGGTATGGAAACAGTAAATAGAATACTTCAAGAGAAGATTACTGCACGAATCGCGCCCAATAAAGCAGTATTAATTTTTGGTGCCCGCCGTGTTGGTAAAACGGTAATGATGCGTAAAATTGTGGACAACTATTCAGGTAGGACTATGATGCTCAACGGTGAAGACTACGACACATTAGCACTTTTGGAGAATCGCTCAATTGCCAATTATCGACATTTGCTGGATGGTATTGATTTGCTGGCTATTGATGAGGCACAGAACATACCACAAATCGGTAGTATTCTGAAGTTGATAGTTGATGAAATACCGGGAATAAGCGTCTTGGCAAGTGGTTCTTCATCATTCGATTTACTGAATAAGACTGGTGAACCGTTGGTAGGTCGCAGTACGCAATTTTTACTTACTCCTTTTTCGCAACGGGAAATAGCACAAATAGAAACCCCTTTTGAAACTCGTCAGAATCTTGAAGCCCGTTTAATTTACGGTTCATATCCTGAAGTAGTAATGATGGAGAACTATGAACGTAAAACAGACTATTTACGCGATATTGTAGGTGCATACCTGCTTAAAGATATCTTAGCAATTGACGGCTTAAAAAATTCGAGCAAGATGCGCGATCTGCTTCGATTGATAGCTTTTCAGTTGGGCAGTGAAGTTTCTTACGATGAGTTAGGTAAACAGCTCAGCATGAGCAAAACAACAGTTGAAAAATATCTTGACCTCTTGGAGAAAGTATTCGTTATATATCGTCTTGGGGCTTACTCGCGCAATCTTCGCAAGGAGGTGACGAAAGCTGGGAAGTGGTATTTCTATGATAATGGCATTCGAAATGCTATTATAGGTGCTTTTTCACCATTGGCTATTCGGCAGGATGTTGGTGCATTGTGGGAGAACTATATCATCGGAGAGCGTCGTAAGGCGAATTTCAACGAAGGGCTGCATAAGGAGTTCTATTTTTGGCGTACTTACGATAAACAAGAGATTGATCTTATCGAAGAGAATCCTAATAATCTGACCGCATTGGAATTTAAATGGGGGAACAAGATGCCGACTGTTCCAAAAGTATTTCAAGAAGCATATCCACACGTAGAGTTTCATGTGGTGAACAGGGAAAATTATTTAGAATTTGTGTAATGTAAAAATTTATAAGAGTATGTATTTAAGCCGGTTGCATATTAGTAAGTTTAGAGTATTCGATGATATCACCTTGTATTTCAAGAATGGTATAAATATACTGATTGGAGAAAATAATTCGGGAAAAACCGCAATTATAGATGCCTTACGTATATGTCTCGGATGCGGTAAACCAGATAACTTTATTTATGTGCAAGACGGAGATTTACATGTTAATCCGGAAAATCCTTCAGAAATCAACACAGTCATACAATTTGACTTGATATTTGAATTTGGAGATGCGTCAATTGAAAGGGAATGTTTCTATGATTTCATATCACAAGATAAAGACAATCCTGACAAGCAAACGATACAGTTGCATTTGAAATTCATCCAAGAAAATAATGGGAAGAAAAAATATTTCAAACGAATAATATGGGGTGGAGACAACGAAGGGCAGCAAGTACCTTATGAATCTTTACAAGAAATCTTTTATACCTATTTAAGTCCACTAAGAGATGCCGTAAGTTGTCTGCGACCTTATTCATATGACAATAAAACATCGCAGTTATTCAACCAACTTACAAAATATGACAAAGGCAACGAAAGCATACCTCTGAATGAAGAAAAGAAAAAATCACTTGCAAAAAATCTATACCAAATCTTCGAGAATGATGCTTATGATTGGAAACATATTTTAACTACAGGAAAGAGCAAAGTTAATGAGCATCTTGAAGGTACAGGAATAACTCTAAAACATCCTGATATAGAAATGCGCTATGTAGGCCGAGAGTTCTCGGATGTTGTACGTGGTATCGAATTAAAATGTCCGGTTTATAAAACAGTCGAAGCCGGACAAGAACAGAAATACTTTACCCTATCTCAAAATGGTTTAGGTGAAAACAATCTTATTTTCACATCCGTTGTCTTAGGAGATCTTATCAACAGATGCGAAGACCATGCTTTGGAAATCTACAACGCTTTACTTGTGGAAGAGCCCGAAGCACACTTGCATCCACAGTATCAGAATACTTTCTTCGAGTATCTAAATGAATTACAAAGCAAAGGACTTCAAGTATTTGTAACATCGCACTCACCGACAATTACGGCTAAATCGGATGTCAATAATATTTCCATTTTGCAACGTAAACAAAGTATTATACAGTCATTTTCATTTGATGAATTATCGGAAGATGATTATCCGAAAGAAAGTAAACGACATTTGCGAAAATTCTTGGACACGACAAAAGCTCAATTATTTTTTGCTAACGGAGTGTTGTTGGTAGAAGGTGTCGCAGAAGCGATTATTATACCCATTCTCGCAAAGAAATTCTTGACCGAAAAAATCGACTTGTGTAAAAGTGGCATTGAATTAGTCAATATCGGAGGTGTCGCATTCAATCATTTTGGGTTATTATTTAACAATGATGATGAGAGAAAGCGACTATTGTCGAAATGTGCGATCATTACAGACAGCGATCCCAAAGACAATGGAGATATATCTGACAGAGCGCAAAAAGCAAAGGATTTAGAGAAACATAACCTGAAAGTATGTTTGGCTACACACACTCTTGAGCATGATTTATTCGAACAATCTGAGCGTAACAAAGCTATAATGCGAGATGTATATCGAAAAATACATGCTCAAACAGATGATTTAAGTGGTGATTTTAATGTCTCTACTTTAATGAAAAAACTCAAATCTAATAAAGATAAAGCGGAATTTGCATTACAACTTTGTGATAGATTAGAAACCGAAGTAGCGTTCGATGTACCTGATTATATAAAGGATGCTATTTTGTTCATAGCCCCTTCAGAATAAAAGTATGGATATTCAATTATCAGCACAACAACAAGCTGTTGTAGGTTGCAACGAGCCGAGAATTGTCGTGAAAGCCTGTCCGGGAAGTGGAAAGACTTTCTCTGTGGCTGCGCGTATGGCAAAACTTTTACGAGAGAATAATTTATCGAGACACCGAGGAATTGCAGCCATATCTTTTACCAACACTGCATGTGAGGTTATACAAAAAGAACTTAAAGAGACATTCGGTTGTCGAAATATAGGTTATCCTTCATTTATAGGGACGATTGATAGTTTTATAAATACTTACATATTTCTGCCTTATGCCCATTTAGTTATGGGATGTGATTGTCGTCCTGAAATAGTAGGAACCGCATTTAATAAATGGTTTGATTATGATCCGACCCAAACAAGATATATTAGGGGTAAGCACGGTGAACGAATAATTACATCTCGTGATACCAACTACTATTTCGATCTCATATCATTTGGGCTTAATGACCAATTATTGCGATTAGCCCCATATCAGTCATATCATTTCGGAAAAGCGGATTGGGATAATCCCAATAAGAAAGATGGTTCACCTAAAAAGATTATATCTGAATTGAAAGAGATGAAATGGAAACATTTCAATGCAGGCAAGTTCAATCAGGCAGATGCGATATATTTTACATTCAGAATATTAGATAAATATCCTTCAATAACACAAAATCTTGTCCGTAGATTTCCTATATTGATAATTGATGAAGCTCAAGACACAACAGAGTTGCAAATGGCTATAATTGATAAATTATCTCAATATGGAGCGGAATCTATTATGTTGATTGGGGATCCTGACCAAGCAATTTTTGAATGGAATACTGCCAGTCCACATTTATTTATGGAAAAATACAATAATCCAGATTGGCATTCATTGGATTTGTCGGAAAATAGACGTAGCTCCGAAAAAATATGTCAATTAGCTAATCGTTTCTCAGGAAATGAAATGTGTTCAATAGCAAGTGACAAGGATTACACAGACGAGCCATGTATTAAAGGGCATCTCGACACGCCGGAATCTGTCAATCAAATTACGAATCATTTCATCGAAAAATGCAATGAGATGGGATTGGATGAATCTGAATATGCAGTTGTATTTCGAGGACAAAAGTTTGGCGAAACAAACTTTGGATTAGTAAACAATGATAGCTCATCAAGACAGAATAGTCCGTGGATAAACGGACACTACGGCGTTAGAGATATTGTATATGGAAAATATTTGATTGATCATGGAAAATATACTGACGGACTATCTCTTATAGAAAAAGGTTGCTATAAAATAACAAAGCGAGTACGGTATGTTCCCGCAAGTACAATACGAAAAGAAATAGGGGAAGTAGGGTTTAGAAGACATAGAGCAGAAATGGTTGAGTTTATTCAAAAATTACCTTCAACGAATAATACACTGTCTAATTGGATTACGGAACTTCAACAAACGGGCATAAATCTAACTGTTGATTTGGGCAAGGCGAATGTCCGTATTGAATCGCTTTTTAGAACAGTAAATCATCTCTTTCGGCAAGAGCGACCTTACCTGAAAACAATTCATTCGGTAAAAGGCATGACATTGGAGGCTATTTTAGTATTTCTATCTAAAAAAGCTGTCAGCACGAACTATGCAACGATTTTGAATAATCCTGCAAAGTATTCTGTTGACAATAATGAAGAACTCCGCATTGTGTATGTTGCATGTACACGACCTAAAAAAATGTTATGGATAGCCGTTCCATCAGACGATATCGATTGTTGGAGAAATAAATTGTTCTAAGCAAAAACAGATGATGCGATATTGTTTGCCATCATCTGTTTTTTGCTTTATATTTAACTACTTGGTAATAATATGCTTATAACGGGGCAGAACAAGGTATCAAACTTGTCCCGCCCGTTTCCGTTACCGACTGCCTCCTGTCGGCTATTTCTGCTGCAACAGATGTTTCAGATTTTCGTCATTAGCGATGCGTTCCAACTCTTCCTGAACAATCTGTTTCACCTCCTCCTTGATGCGCCTGTAATTCGCCTGCACTGTTTCCTTCATGCAGTCTTTGCCATCCTCGTCCGTGAAGTCGGTAATGATGGGTATCGGCTTGTAGGCTTTCTCCTCGCGTTTCACCTTCTCGGCATCCACGACAATCTCACAGTGGAAAATCTTCTGCTCGATACGCTCGTTGAAGTTGTCGGACACCGAACCGACAAACATGCCCTGCGTCAATCCGGAAATCTTGCTCGGCGGGATAAGCGCGTCCATCTGCGTGTTGATGGATGTAGAAACGTCCTGCCGGTTGATAGAGATAGACTGCCGTTTTTGCAACACCTTTCCGAACCGCTCCGAAAGCGTCTTGGCGGTTTCGCCCACCACCTGACCGGAGAAGATATTTCCGACAGTATTCATCACGACTTTGGCTTCTTTATCGCCATAGTCACGCACCAACTGGCTGAAATCCTGAAATCCCAGACATACGGCAACCTTGTTGCTTCGTGCGGTGGCGATAAGGTTGTCCAGCCCCTTGAAATATATCGTCGGAAGCTCGTCGATGATAACTGACGACTTCAACATCCCTTTCTTGTTGATGAGCTTCACGATACGGGAATTATACAGACCGAGAGCCGCCCCGTAAATGTTCTGACGGTCCGGATTGTTGCCCACACAGAGGATTTTCGGCTCTTCGGGATTGTTGATGTCCAGCGTGAACTCGCTGTCCGACATCACCCAATAGAGCTGCGGGGAAATCATGCGTGACAGTGGAATTTTCGCCGATGCGATCTGCCCCATCAACTGCTCGGCAGCCCCTCCGAGCCATGCGTCCATGAACGGTGAGAGATAGTTCTCCAGTTCGGGATAAGAGGTCAGAATCGGGAAAATATCCTCATAGCGGCGGTTCAGGAACTCGATGGCATGGGGGAACGTGCAATACTTGCCGTTCTGAAAAATTTTAAGATACCAGATGATAGCCGCGAAAAGGATGATGGGCGATTCCACAAAGAAGTCGCCCTGCTTCTGCACCCAACTTTTATTTAAGTTGAGCATGATGGTGTACGCGCTCTCGTAAGCGTCCGTGATGTCCTCCATGAAGTCCGGGTGAATGGGATTGCAACGGTGCGAGCGTCGCGGGTCGTCGAAGTTTATCACATAAAACTTCGGCTTCACCTTGTACCCCTCCGGGTGGTTGAGCAGATGATTATAGGCAATCGTGGACAAGTCACTGAATTTGAAATCATAGACATACATCGAGAAGCCCTTCTCAATCTGCTGCTTGATGAAATTGTTTACTACCGCGTATGACTTTCCGCTGCCCGGCGTACCCAACACGATGGACGCACGAAACGGATTCACGACATTGATCCAGCCGTTGTTCCAACGTTTCCTGTAATAAAAGCGTGTGGGCAGATTGACCGAATACTCGCTTTCGATAAGCCGTGTTTCCTGCATGAAGCTCTCGTTCTCGTTGTTGAACACGTCATCCATGAGGTTATGCTTCAACAGGCGGCTCATCCACAGACCGCCCATCAGCAGGCATACATAGCCCGTGCCTACGGTCAGCACGTAAAGCCCCGTCACCGCTTCAACCGGCAGCGGCAATGCCAGTATCCACCAATTGAGGAAGAACAGCACGAACCCTGCGGCAAGTGCCGTCCAGATTCTTCCCCAAGTGATTTTCTCTCCCTTCACACCCTTTGTCCCCAGACAGGACAGGGCAAGCAGGAGAACGGCAAACAGTTTCGTGTAGAGGATGGAACGGAACAGCCCCGCCGTGCGGTCGAAGTTCATCAGGATTCTGTCCACCACGCCGATGTCCACGCCCCATAGCCGTATGGCTTCATAGCAGAACCAGTACACGTTCATGACCACTAAAATAATACTCACGGCACGCAGAAAATCCATGATTTTCGCCAATGCCCTCAAATCGTCTTCTTGTTGTGACATAGATTGAAAATTTTTGATTGTTGATACCTCGATTACATTCCCAAGCCCTTGCGCCTTTTCTTTTTCTTCTTGCGCTGCATCGCCCGGATAAAGGCTTCCTCCTCGGCATCCACTGCCGGACCTTCGGGAGTGAGCAGACCGACACCGCCCACCGTGTCCTCGTGGTCGGATGCGGTCTGTCTGCGCATATCCTCTCCTGTTTCCACCGGAACGGACAGCGGAATCGGCGGCTGTCCGGCATAAGGCAGCGTGAAGTGTTCCTGCAAGGCGTTGGCGGAAAGCTCCTTGCCCATGCGCGAGCCATTCAGCACGCAGCCCGTGCGGTGGTCGATGAACGTGGCTCCGTAGATGCGTCCTTCCTCCGTATAGCGCAGCACGGTGTCGATACCCTTCTCCCTGAGCCGCGAAACGAACTTCTCCTTGTCATACGTGCCTTCAAGCACGGAAAGGACGGCGCGTTTTGTCATGTCGGCGAGTTTCCGGTCCTTAATCTCCTGCTTGGAACGGGCAAACTTCTTCTGCACGGCTTCATAGCCGGCGGACTTCCCGAAAAGCGAGGACTTGAACGGGTTGCCCGTCTTATTCCCGGCATCATCGGTGACGGAATAGACCAGCCCGTGATACTCGCGTCCGCGCACGTTTCCCCGCGCTTCCTCCACCGTCATATTATATAAGGAAAGGAGGGCGCGGTATTCACCCATCGTCTGGAAACGGTACTGTCCGTTCAGAGCCTTGACGGTATTCCCGATCTGCCTCTTCACGTCGCCCGCCGAAGCGTCCACCTTGCGCAGCGGGTTCTCTATCCGTTGATTCTTACGTTCCGCCGGGTGCAGCCCGTACTTTTGTTCCAGTTCCCGCCGGATGCGGTCGCTGCGACGGAAAAGGAAATCCTGATTGAGCCGCCTGCCTTTCTCATCCACATTGATTGTCACGATATGCAGATGGTGGCGGTCTATGTCCTCGTGCTTGACAACAAGGTACGGCTGGTTGCCGTAGCCGAGTTTCTCCAGATACTCGCGTGCGATGTCCTGCAATTCCGTGTCGGTCAGCACGTCGTCGGGATGCGGGTTGAGAGAGATATGGAGTACCGGTTTCTCCACCCTCGTATGCTCCGGCATACAGGCAAGAAAGCCCTCCATCGCCTTGCGTATGTCCACCGTCCCCGTGCCGTCATTGTAGATGCGGTTGGTGGTGAGCAGACGCCCTTTCGCCTCGTTGATCTTTTCCCCGTTGTAGGCAAGCGCGCCGTACAACGACTTTCCTACACTGATTTTTGCGACCATTTCGCCTCCATTTCCCTTGAAAGTTCCACAATCTGACGGCTCAGTTTCACGAGTTCGACGGTCTGTTGCTCCAGCTTGTAGAGCAACGCCATCGCCTTTTTCTCGGAAAAATGCAGCCTGAGTTCCTTCACGACTTGGTTGTAGTTCGTGCCTACCGCGCGGAACTGCGCATGGAAATCGGACAGTCTGGTGTAGTAATCCACCAGCGTCCTGTCCACTTTCAGCACCCTGAACGGCTGCCCGAAGAAGTGCGCCTTGATGAAAACCGACTTGGCGTAAACGCCCGACTTCTCGAACATGGCGAGGAAACGGTTGTGTTCCTCCTCGTTGAAACGGACGGTGTAGCGGAACACCGCCGGATCAAGTTTGGGATTTCTCCCGGTCTTGTTTCTTTTCTCTTTCATATAAACTTTGGATTTAGCGGATGGACGGCATAAGCCGCCGCTTCTTGGCACAGACACCGCAGGTTTGAAAGGCTTCCCGACTTCGGAGAGGAAGCCCGCCCCCTGCAAGGGCAAGTGCTTTTCGTGGCTGCTCAAAACGTTTTGAGCGGCTGAAAAGACATCTTGCTATGTTCAGACGAACATAAAAATCCGTCGGGGACGGATTGGGGGAATACCTTTCAAACTCCGGGCTGCGCCACCTGCGGCGAACCCTGCCGTTCGGGTGCAAAGTTACGCCCTTAAAGCGGTATCGGACAGAGGCTTGCCCCGGACAATCAGTGCCAACCGGCGCAACATGCCGCCACTTGCCGGGGAAGTGGTGCGGATTCAAAAATATCCTTGTTTATTTGCAGCATGATTCAAGAAACGAACGATTTGAAGATATGAAAAATGAGGCTTTCAAATACCCGGCAAACCGCTTCGGCGGCTATTTGCCAGACCGGATACCCGAACCTTCGGATGCCCGGCTTTCCAATGACGCGGTGATTCACGGATTCAATGACTTCATGACGCAATGTCGTCATTCACCAGTTATCCGAATCCCTGCCTCACCGTTGAAGCGGATACGTGACGAACCGGACAGGCGGAGATTCGCGGACGCGGATATACATGTCACCGATTCCGTATCGGAGCAGGAAAACAATTCATCAACCATTAAAACCAACAGAACCATGAGTAATGAAACATTCGTTGCATTCGCAACACAGAAAGGGGGCATCGGCAAATCCACCGTCACGGCACTTGCCGCCAACTACCTCCACAACGTGAAAGGACACAATGTCGCCGTCATAGACTGCGACGCCCCGCAGCACAGCATACACGGGTTGCGTGAGCGTGAAACGGGACTTATCGGCGGGAGCCTCTATTTCAAGGCACTCGCGTGTGACCACTTCCGCAAGATAAGGAAGAACGCCTACCCGGTCATCGCAAGCGACGCCCTTAACGCCCTCGATGATGCCGAAAGGATGCTTGCCGAAGAAAAGGTGAAACCCGACGTCGTGTTCTTCGACATGCCGGGAACCCTGAAAAGCAACGGCGTGGTCAAGACCCTCTCGCAGATGGACTACATCTTCGCGCCCATGAGTGCCGACCGTTTTGTCGTGGAAAGCACCCTGCAATTCGCCGTGATGTTCCGCGACAACCTCATGACGACGGGACAGGCGAAAACAAAAGGGCTGTACCTCTTCTGGACGATGGTGGACGGCAGGGAGAAGAACGGGCTTTACGACCTGTATGGGGATGTGATAGCCGAGATGGGGCTGCCGGTGCTGTCCACCCGCCTGCCCGACAGCAAGAAGTTCCGGCGCGACCTCTCGGAAGAGCGCAAGAGCGTGTTCCGCTCTACCATCTTCCCGATGGATGCGTCCCTGCTGAAAGGGAGCGGCATCCGTGAGTTCTCGGAAGAGATAAGCCGTATCATCAGACCTCAATAATCATGGGCAGCAGGAAAGTGAACACCGAAGGCATTGACGAGGAACTGTTGATAGCCTCCATCGGCAGACGCAGGCAGGACGGGACCCTGTACCACGCGCAGGAGCCGCCCGCACCTGCTCCCGAAGAAGAAAGCGTCCCTGAAACGGAACCGCCGCCCGTGCAATACACGGCAAAGGAAAAACCGCAGAGGGACACCGTCCGCCGCAAACGGCAGGAGGACGACTATTCCGGGCTGTTCCTCCGCCGCAACGAGATAAAGACGCGCCAGTGCGTCTATATCAGCCGCGACGTCCACAGCAAGATTCTCAAAATCGTGAACGACATCGCCGGGCGTGAAATCTCGGTAGGCGGCTACGTGGACACCGTGCTGCGCCAACATCTGGAACAGCACAAGGAGAAAATAAACGAACTGTACAAGAAACAACGTGAAGACTTGATTTGAATATGGAAAAGAACCAGAAAAACAGAAGTCCGCAGCATGACGGCGGCGGTATGCTTGCCCAAGTGCAGGCGAGTGTGGAAATCCTGTCCCCCGTGCCGTTATGCGGCAAATGCGGTGAGAAGGACTATGAACGGCTGTTCATCCGTGAAGCCGAAGTGAAGGCACGCGAGGGAAAGATGGCGTATGTGCGCCCGGAGTACCACGACCGCATCATGCGCATCACCCGTGTGATCGGGCATGACCGGCTGTCGCTGTCCGCCTACATCGACCATGTGCTTACGCACCACTTCAACCAGTGCGAGGAGGCGATAAAAAGCCTTTACGCCCGGAATTACGACGCAGTATTTTAACCCTCAAAAAAGAGAACGTGCATGAGTGAAACAATAAGCATGACTGATATTCTGCTGACCGTATCGGTCGGCTGCAACCTGTGGTTCCTGTTCCTGCTCCTTTATGACAGGATCATGGAAACCAGACTTGTCCGCTTCCTCAGAAGCATAGCCGGAGTGTGGCGGTCGTTGGGCGGCACGGCGGCAAAGCCCGAAGCGGTAAGGGAAATACCGCCCGCAGACACCCCGGACATCATCGGCAAGAGCCGTTTCAGGATGGCATCGACCCGGACAACCGCTGCCATACCGACGCAAGAAGCCGCCACTTCGGAAAAAGGCATTGAGCTGACGGAGGAAGAGGCTACTTTTGACGACGGAAACACGGAAACCGTGTCCCGTCCCGCCCAAATCCCGGAGGATAAACTCGACGAAACCTTCACGAGCCTCACGCCTTCGGAACTGGAGTTCGGGGAGGACGAGCCGGAGGAAGAAACGCCCGACGCGCCGAGGGCATCCGGAAGCAGCTTCGACGAGATAGACGATGCGGTCAGAACCGCCAAGAACCCGGAAGCGACAACGACGGAACGGGAGCGGGCGGCAAAGGTCTTCACCGACATGGAAGGGACGGAGCTGTACGAGAAGCTGATGACCGGCTCGTCTGAAATGAGCATCCGCATCAAGGGGCTTATCGAAATCCGGCTGAAGAAACCGAAAAAGGATTTTGTCGTCCCGGACAATATTGAGGACTTCGACATCCGCAACTATGTATAACGACTAAAAAAGAATGAAAATGAAAACGTAAGACGGCATCACCCACGCGCACGGCGGTACAAGGTACAGCCGGTCCGCAACGGACACACCCAAGTCCGTAGAAACAAACGGGCAACCCACTAAACCAAAGAAAAGTAACCGAGTATCAACCGCCCGACAAAGGACCATCCACCCTTTTGACGGCACAAAACAAGAACAGTTTATGAACAAGAACAACAGACAGAAACTTATCCTCTCAGCGGCACTTCTGGTTGCCGTAACCGCCTCCGCCTTCGCGCAGGGGAACGGCATCGCGGGCATCAACGAAGCCACCTCTATGGTGAGTTCGTACTTCGACCCCGGCACGAAACTCATCTACGCCATCGGCGCGGTAGTCGGGCTTATCGGGGGCGTGAAAGTGTACGGGAAATTCTCGTCCGGCGATCCCGATACCTCCAAAACAGCGGCAAGCTGGTTCGGAGCGTGCATCTTCCTGATTGTCGCCGCCACCATCCTGCGCTCATTCTTCCTTTAATAAACCAATGTATGGCTGAATACCCGATAAACAAGGGTATCGGCCGTCCGGTAGAATTCAAGGGCTTGAAGGCTCAGTACCTCTTCATCTTCTGCGGAGGTCTGCTGGCTCTCTTCGTCCTGTTCGTCATCCTCTACATGGTCGGCATCGACCAGTGGGTATGTATCGGCTTCGGCGTGGCATCGTCTTCCGTCCTCGTGTGGCAGACCTTCGCACTGAACGCCCGGTACGGCGAACACGGACTGATGAAATTAGGGGCAACAAGGAGCCATCCCCGATACCTTATCAACCGGCGGCGGATCACCCGATTATTCAAACGGAAACGAAAGGAAGAAACGACATGAGGAATACATCCAAAATGACAACACTGGAAAACAAGTTCCCGCTATTAGCGGTGGAGCAAGGCTGCATCATCTCCAAAGACGCCGACATCACGGTGGCTTTCGAGGTGGAGCTGCCGGAGCTTTACACCGTGACGGGCGCGGAGTACGAGGCGATACACGGCTGCTGGTGCAAGGCGATCAAGGTGCTGCCGGACTTCTCCGTTGTCCACAAGCAGGACTGGTTCATCAAGGAGAAGTACAGACCGGAGTTGCAAAAGGAGGACATGAGTTTCCTCTCACGGAGCTTCGAGCGTCACTTCAACGAGCGACCGTACCTGAAGCACACGTGCTACCTCTACCTAACCAAGACGACGAAGGAGCGTAACCGGATGCAGAGCAATTTCAGCACGCTGTGCCGGGGGCATATCATCCCGAAGGAGCTGGACAAGGAAACCGCCGCGAAGTTCATGGAGGCTGCGGAACAGTTCGAGCGCATCATCAACGACAGCGGCTTTGTCAGGCTGCGCCGCCTCTCCACCGACGAGATTGTGGGGACGGAAGGCAAAACCGGACTGATAGAGCGTTATTTCTCGCTCATGCCCGAAGGCGATGCCACGTTGCAGGACATAGACCTCTCGGCACGGGAGATGCGCATCGGCGACAACCGCCTGTGCCTGCACACCCTGTCCGACGCGGAAGACCTGCCCGGCACGGTGGCTACCGACACCCGGTATGAGAAACTCTCCACCGACCGCTCGGACTGCCGCCTCTCCTTTGCATCCCCGGTGGGGCTGCTGCTCTCCTGCAACCACATCTACAACCAGTACGTGATTATCGACAACAGCGAGGAGAACCTTCAAAAATTCGAGAAGTCCGCGAGGAATATGCAGTCGTTATCCCGATACAGCCGGAGCAACAGCATCAACCGCGAGTGGATAGACCGATACTTGAACGAGGCGCACTCCTACGGTCTGACCTCGGTGCGGGCGCACTTCAACGTCATGGTGTGGAGCGACGACGCGGAAGAGCTGAAGCACATAAAGAACGACGTGGGCAGCCAGCTGGCAAGCATGGAGTGCGTGCCGCGCCACAACACCATCGACTGCCCGACACTCTATTGGGCGGCGATGCCCGGCAATGCTGCGGACTTTCCGGCGGAAGAGAGTTTCCACACCTTCATTGAACAGGCGGTGTGCCTCTTCACGGAGGAAACCAACTACCGCAGCTCGCTCTCGCCCTTCGGCATCAAGATGGTGGACAGGCTCACGGGAAAACCGCTGCA
>CANQQA010000007.1 GCA_947625885.1 uncultured Bacteroidales bacterium | reverse complement strand
TCAGCGTCGTCCGTTCCGACGTATGCCCCATGCCGGCACTAATGACCGACAGAGGCACCAGATGGTTGCGTGCCGCCGTCGCCCAACTGTGGCGCGCCGTGTAGAACGACAGTCGCTGCACCACGCCCGCCATATTGCATAACCGTTTCAGCAACCGGTTGTAGTAGGAAACAGCGATCCGGTATTCCGCATACGTTTTCTCGGGATTCTCACCTTTCAGAATCGGAAATACATACGGCCGCTCCCCGTCGGCATACCGCTCGATGATGCGCTGCATCTCCGGCTCTACGCGAATCATGATTTCCTGTTTCGTCTTGCGGCGGACGTAACAAATCATATCGTCGCAGATATTCTCGTGCCGCAGGTAAGCCATATCGACGAATGCCATACCGCGTGTATAAAACGAGAATAGGAATAAATCTCTTGTCAAAGCCAGTGGCGACGGCTGCGGTATATTCAGCCCGACAAATCGTGCGATGACCTGTTCGCCGACCGCCCGCTTGTGAGTACGGTCGATGCCGGTATATACATTTCTGAAAGGAGCGGTCGGTTCCGCCAGTCCCTTGCGCACCGCCTTGTTATAGACGGAACGCAGAATGCGCATATAGAACGAAACCGTATTGCGTACCATACCGCGTTGCAACAGGTCGGCATTGAATCGCTCGATAAGTTGTTCGGTAACCGCCGCTATGGGAATATCCTCGCCGAGAAATCGGGCGAAACGACGCATGGTATATTCGTAATTTGCGGCGGTGCCCAAGCGGTTGCACAGGCGCAACAGGTCGATTTGTTCCTGCATGAATGCCAGAATCGTTACGGTGTGGTCGGGTCGGCAAAAGCGTCGGACAATATCGTCTGCCGTATAAGGTACTCCCGATGCATCAAGGTCTCGGACAATTCTCCACAGCCGTATCATATCTCCCTGTATGCGGCTATGGAGGACGGTATCCGCCTCCGGCTGTTCGAGGCACTGTCGTTCCCCGTTCCAATCTTCCGGCAGGATATGAATATTCGTACTAATCTGTCTTACAATTCTACGATGTGTTACCAGATAATAAATCGTTCCTGCTTTGCCTGCGACGCTCGATGCCCGCAGTTTCACTTTAATCGTTGCCATAATCTTTCTTGTTTTGAGTTTTTGGCGAACAAATTAAAAAATCAAAACCTCCGCAAATGTGCGGAGGTCATTTTATTTGTTTAGCAGCCTGTGAACGTCAAATTTTATTTATAGGTGCCACGAAAATAAAAATCAATTAATCTATCATATAATATAGAAAAAGTGCTATCTTTGCATATTATATGATATGTTACGATTATGACAAAGGGTACGATGGGTACTAAGTTACCACGAAAATTGGAGCAGAAAATGCAGGTTGTTGGCGAGCAAATAAAGTTTGCCCGGTTGCGTCGTAATTTGAGTATCGCGCAGGTGGCAGAGCGAGCCACCTGTTCGCCGCTCACGGTTTCGCGCATAGAGAAAGGCGCCCCGACAGTTGCTATCGGTATCTATCTGCGGGTGCTGTATGCGCTGCAACTCGATGATGATATTCTCTCTTTGGCAAAAGACGATGCACTCGGTAGGGCTTTGCAGGATATGAATATGGTACCGCGCGAAAGAGCGTCTAAAAAGAAATAACGGGTGATATCAAAGTTTGTTAATCAATAGAATTGTTTATATTTGCAGAAACAAAACGGGAAAGAGTTATGAGAGAAAAAGCTGTCGGTTGGGTGGAGTTGTCGGATTATGATTTCGATACGGCGCGCGCCTTGTTTTCGGCGCAGCGATATATGTATATCGGGCTGATGTGCCACCGCACCATCGAGGCGATACTGAAAGCCTATTGGTGCAATGTGCTGGAAGAACCGCTTTCGGAGGTCCGCCACTTGGGTCAGCTTGCCGGCGAGACGGGTATTATCATCGAATTTTCGGAAGACCAGATCGATTTCATCGACGAACTCGAACCGTTGAATAGGGTCGTTCTCAACCCTTCTGACCGAGAACGTCTTATAAAAGCGCTTACCCCGAACTACTGCAAAGAGCTGCTCACCCGCACAAGCGCCCTGCGGCAGTGGGTAAAAAGCCGGCTCTGACATCCCCCGCCGGTCCCCCCCCCCGCGGCAACCGGTTTCAATATATAAAGAGGTATTCCCGACGTATTTTCCGCTCGGAAATACCTCATAAAAAAGCACATCGTCTTTGATTTGGATACACTTTTTTCAGCAAATAGCGCGAATCATTGCTTTATTAAATGCTCGTTATTATTAGACGTATGCTATTTTAATTTTAAACATTAAAATAGCGGTTAAATACCCAATCTATTAGCCTTTTTGCACAGTTTTTAATAACGATCCCTGTTAAGGAATCCAAATAAAAATCACATGCAATGGAAATAGCTGTTTTCAAGGCTATTTTAATCCAATAATAATACTAATTCTTCATATTAATTATTATTAAAATTCAAAATAATTCCAAGTTCACGCCCTTGAATTTCAACCGTCATGTTCATCTCTTCAACAGACCGGATAACGGATAATTAGCCGTTTTACAGCGGCACCTCGGCTTATGCCGAGGTGCCTTTATTTAGAGATTTCTATTGCTAAATAGTAATTTTGAATGTTTTACCGGCGACAGATACGATATAAAATCCCGATGAAAGATTTTTTATAACGTCTTGGGTAGTGGTGGCGATGAGCCGCCCTTGAATGTCGTACACATTTACGATTTGTTCCGCGAGTTTTTCCGTTATGACAATCGTATTGTTTTCTGCCGAAACGCTGATGGTTGCATTCTCTGAAATTACCTCTCCGATACCGGCTTCCGTTCCGACTTTGACGATTATGGAGTCGGAGATATTGGTGCCGTCGGTTGTCGTTGCCGTGATAGTCGCTTCGCCTTTTTGGGTATTCGAGGCGATAGTGCCGTCATCTGCCACCGATACGATGTCGGGGGCGGAAGAAGTCCATTTGAGTTTTTGAATGGACGCGCTGTCGGGATAGATATGCGGCACCAACTGTTTGCTTTCGTTCAGATTAATTGCCAGTTCTTTCTCCTCGAATTTCAATGAATCGATCGGAACAAGTTCCGATTGGCGTATATTCTTGAACAGGCTCCAATATGTATCTGCTGCGTATGAAGATTCTCTGCCATTGGGAAGAAACAGGGTCGCCGTTTCATAGATATTCGGAGAGAAAACTTCTTTGAAAGTAATCGGTGCCTCCGGATTTTTTGAAATGACGACATTGAGATTGTCGCACCCCTGAAAAGCATTTTCCCCAATTCGCTTAATGCTGCTTGGAAGGGATATAGCCGTCAATTCCGTCGAATTTGCAAAACCCTCTCCGGCTATGGAAACGACGTTGTAAACCGTTGAATTATATTCGACTTGCGAGGGAATCTGAACGTTCTGTTTTCCGGTTGAATCGTTTATCGAAACGCTGACTTCATTTCCCGTAATGATTGTGTATTTCAGGTCTCCTACCGTAAATTCCGAAAAACATTCCGGGCTTTCAACGATATTCCAGAAATTGTTCCACGGCGAAGCATTTTTATACAATGCCTCTGTTCCTTCGGGAATAAGCAGCCGACAATTGAGATATAGATCAGAAGTGAAACCGTAATAATAAGTCGGGGGCGTTAGGGCTTTTAATACGATTGTTTCGAGAGAGGAGCAGCCGGAAAATGCTCTGTAATCTATTTTCGTCGTTTTATTTGAAATTTCTACGTATTTAAGGGCGGTGTCCCCTGCTGCAAAGTCAGAGTGAATAGTTGGCAGACCCTGAATTTTAATCGAATCGAGCGAGGTACAATTTTCAAAAAATCCATAATATAGAAAATTCCCGGAGCAAGGGAGGTCTGTTACAAATTCCCCGATTTCGACGGTTTTTATATGCGTGTTATCATAAAAAGGAGGATCATAACACGGAATCCCGTATTTAGTTTTTGAAACCATATCTCTACCTATGTACACATATTCAAAAGGGGCGCTTCTATATATGGCGTCATCAAAAAACGTCAAAGATTCTGATCCGTCTGCAATGATGAATTTCTTGACATTGGTACAACCGGATATCGGATTATTATCCTTATTTATCTCCGTAATACCGTTGCCCAGTGTAAAAGATTGCAATTTATCGCAGCCCTCTAATATATAGGAATCTATCGAAGTAACGCTATTCGGAATCGTGAACTCCTCGAATCCGCACGCCTGAAAGGCGTATCTTTCAATAGAGTGCAATTTGTCCCCGAATTTCACTTCGGCGAGATTAGTACAACCGGAAAATGCGTAATCCCCAATTGTTTCAACGTTTGCCAAGTTCATATATTTCAGATTGGAACAGCCGCTAAAACATCCATATGGAAGTTCCGATACTGCCGCCGGCAGTTCGATTTTCGACAGGGCGGTACAATCTGAAAAGCAAAGATCGCCTATTTCCGTTAACGATGCCGGCAGTTCGATGCTTTCTATCGAAGAACATCCGTAGAAAGTGGAGCTGCTTATATCGGTTAAACCGTCCGGAAGCGCTACCGTTTGGAGATTGACGCATTCGCAGAAAACATAGTCCCCTATCGTTGTAACGGTTGCGGGAATCGTTACCGATGTCAGAGCTGTGTCCTGATAAAAGGCTTCGTCTCCGATGGATTTGACGGTCAATGTTCTGCCGTTGAAAGAGACGGTTTCGGGGATTGTAATATCGCCTCGGTAGCTGCTGTCGTTGGCGACTACCGAACATTCGAACTCTGTAAATGATGTTATCTTGTAGGCAATGCCGTCTGCCACGAAGTCATACGCCGAAGCGCACAGGGATACCGGCAGCATCGCTGCCAGTATCCCAAGTTTTTGAAGTGTTGTTTTCATGATTATCAGATTGTAAGATTTTCAAGGTCAAACGCAGCGTGGAACATTGACTTTGCGAAGTCAGCCTGTAGACAAAGTTCGGATGCTTTAGTTTCGATTTCGTTTTCTGAAAGAGAATGAAATAAGTCGGTCTTCATTAGGGCGTTTTTGAACATGTCTGGATGGAATCCAATTTCATGTTTCCATGCATAGTGAACCATTCTAACAAATCTACGCTGATCGAATACATTGCTCACCCCCACATCGTATGTAGGAAATCCAGAACAGACATTTTGGATTAATGCTTGTAAATTTTCGTTCATTTTTTGTATTCTCCTGCCGCGGTCATCCCCTCGTTGGCGATTTATTATTAAACGAAAAGCGTAGGAATCTGTACCTGTTGCTGTCCTTCATACAGAGGCTTCTCGCATTGCCTTTTGGAGTTGGACGGCAACGCAGAAGCCCACGCTTATATATGCAACAGTTTCGACGCCATTTCTCCCGAAATACGCGGTCGAAAAAATAAACTATTACATATCCACGGGCATCTACCGTTGCTTTATCCTTGACTCCAAATGAAATTTTGCGAGAATTTCTGTATATCAAGAACAAAACGTCAAGTAAACGCTTTTTATGTCTTTGCCCCCGCCCCGCTGTACCCCGCGATCGGGGCTTCTGCGGTGCGATCGGCAAGGGCAAAGATAGCGACGATTTTTGAAATTTGCAATACCCGTCTTAAAATTAGGGAAATAAAAATCGCGCCCGAAGGAGAGTGAGCCTTCGGGCGGGGAAGCCATTGAGCAAGAAATTATTTTTTACGGAAGTATTTGCCGAGCAGCGGGAGTTCGGCGAGGGCGATGTCGCGGCGTATGGCGTAGGCGATGAACACCGCCAGCAGCCCCGTTCGCGCCGCCAGCAGTCCGACCGTACTCCGGTCGGGCAGCAGAGAGCCTATGGCGTAGAGCGCCGCCGCCAAAACGACGTAGCGCAGTGCGGCGCCTGTTTTGTAGGGTACGGGGTAGTATTTGCGACCGAGCAGGTACGACACCGTCATCATGGTGAAGTAGCAGCAGAACGCCGCCCACGCGCAAGCCATGTAGCCGAAGCGCGGCACGAAGGCGATGTTTACGGCGAGCGTTACCGCCAGCCCGAGCAGCGAGAGCCACGTGCCCCATTGGGTGCGGTCGGTGAGCTTGTACCAGAGCGACAGGTTGTAGAAGATGCCGAAAAAGAGTTCGCCCGCCATGACGACAGGCACCACCGCCAGCCCCGAAAAGTAGGCAGGGGCGATAAAATACTTCAAGACGGGCAGGTAGAACATGACGCCCAAGAATATGAGCAGCGCGAAGATGATGAAGTAGTGCATGGCATCGACGTATGCCTTTGTGGCGTCCTCGCCCCGGCTGCGGCTTTTGGCGAATACGAAAGGCTCGTAGGCGAAACGGAACGCCTGTATGAACATGACCATGACGATAGCGATTTTGTAATTGGCGCCGTAGATGCCCAACTCTGCCATGGCGCAGTCGGTGTCCGCCACCAAAGCGGGGTATATGAGCTTGTCGATGGTCTGGTTCATGATGCCGGCAAGCCCCATGACGAGGAGCGGGAACGAATAGGCAATCATGCGCCGCCATATCTCGCCGTCGAAGCGGAAGCGGGCGGCGAAAATTTCGGGTATCAGCGCCAGCAGCGTAACGCCCGAGGCGATGAGGTTGGAGAGGAAAATGTACCCCACGCCGAAGTCGGGCGCGTAGCACCACGCAACCCATTCGGGGTGCCGCGCATATATCGCCGGACAGAGGAGAATGAAAAAGAGGTTCAGCCCGATGTTCAGGAAAATGGATAGCAGCTTGATGCCGGCGAAGCGGAGCGCCTTTTGCCGGTAGCGCAGGTAGGCGAACGGCAGGGCGGTGAAGGCGTCGATGGCGAGGGTCGCCGCGAGCATCAGCACGTAGCGCGGGTCGCCCGAACTGCCGAGCGCCGCCGACAGCGGGTCGAGGAATACGACCACTGCCGCGAGAAAGAGCGTCGAGGTGCCCGCCAGCGAGAGGAGCGCCGTCGTGTAGACCCGCATCGGGTCTTGGTATTTTTCGTGATTGGCGAAGCGGAAAAATCCGGTTTCCAGCCCGTAGGTAAGAATAATCAGCAGCAGGGCGACCAGCGAGTAGAGGTAGGTTACCACCCCGTACTCGGCTTGCGAAAAGACGTTGGTATAGAGGGGTACCAGACACCAGTTGAGAAACCGCCCGATGATGCTGCTCAATCCGTAAACGGCGGTGTCTTTCGCCAAACTTTTCATTCCCGACATAGGCAAAAGAATTTTTCAGAACAACATGGCTTTGTCGCTGCGGCTCCGCCCCAGATGTTTGTAGGCAAGCTCCGTAACCATGCGCCCGCGCGGGGTGCGCTTGATGAACCCCTCTTTGATGAGGTAGGGTTCATATACCTCTTCGAGCGTGCCGGCATCTTCGCCCAAGGCGGTGGCGATGGTGGTAAGACCCACCGGACCGCCCTCGAACTTGTCGATGATAGTCGTCAATATTTTGTTGTCGGTTTCGTCGAGGCCGTATTGGTCGATGTTCAGCGCTTCGAGGGCGACGCGGGCTATCTCTATGGAAATGCGACCGCTGCCCTTCACCTGCGCAAAATCGCGCACCCGCCGCAGCAGGGCGTTGGCGATACGGGGCGTGCCGCGGCTGCGCAGGGCTATTTCCGTCGCCGCCTCTTCCGTGCAGGGCACTTGCAGAATCGCCGCCGAGCGCCCCACGATGCCGCTCAATACCGTGTGGTCGTAGTATTCCAAGTGGCAGTTGATGCCGAATCGGGCGCGCAGCGGACCGGTGAGCAGACCGCTGCGGGTCGTCGCGCCCACGAGCGTGAAGGGGTTGAGGTCGAGCTGTATCGAGCGCGCACTCGGTCCCTTGTCTATCATGATGTCGATGCGGAAGTCCTCCATCGCCGAATAGAGATACTCCTCCACAATGGGGCTGAGGCGGTGTATTTCGTCGATGAACAGCACGTCGTTGGGTTCGAGCGAGGTGAGAATGCCAGCGAGGTCGCCCGGCTTGTCGAGCACCGGACCCGAAGTGATTTTGAAACCTACGCCCAATTCGTTGGCGATGATGTTCGAGAGCGTCGTTTTCCCCAGTCCGGGAGGTCCGTACAGCAGCACGTGGTCGAGCGCTTCGCCGCGCATCTTGGCTGCCTCGACGAACACGCGCAGGTTTTCGATGATTTTTTCCTGTCCGTTGAAATCGCCGAACACGAGCGGGCGCAGGGCTTTTTCAAACTCCTGCTCCTTGTCGTAGCGCTGTTGCCGTATGTCGAAATCTTCCATATCGCTATATAGTTTTCATCGGTGCGCGAAAAACCGTTCCTGCGCCCGCAGGGCGATTCGCACCGACGTGTCGGTGTCCCATTGTTTCAGCCGCGCATACTCCCCGACGATATACGCCGTTACGGCTTTCGAGGGCGTCAGCCGGCGGAAGTTGCGGAGCCGCTTTTTGCGGGCGATGCTGCCGAAACGCATTCGGTTGATGTCGAGAAGCGAAAAATCGACGTCGCCGCTCGAAACGTGGAATACGATGTTCCCGGGCGAATAGTCTTTGTGCAGCACGCCTGCGTCGTGCAAATGTACGGAATATGCCGCAAAAGCGCGAAGAATTTTCTTGCCTTCTTCGGTCAGCGAGTCGTCGGTGTGAAACTCCCGCATGAGGCGGGAATATGGCTCGTACAGCGTTACCAGATAGCTGTCGGCAAGCAATCCGCCGGAATACGATTCGATATAGGCGACCGCCTGCGGCGTGCGTATTCCCAGCTCCTCCAACCGCAGCGCATATTCGTATGCCCGCCGTGCTTTCGACTTGCGGAAAAAGCGGTAAATAATACGATTTATGAAAACGGGCACTTTGTATTTTTTGACGACGACGTCGCCCCCCTGCCACCGAAAGCGGCTCAGCGTGTTGCGGGCGGCGTATATCTGTTCGCCCTCCCCGAACGTATCGGGAAGCCGCTCGATGTGCGCTCTCAGCGTTTCGTAGGCAGGATTGACGACGATTTTCATATTCGGCTTTACGGAATTTCTGTTTACAAAGATAGAAAATTTACGGCGAAATTCAGCCCTTCTCGTCCGAAAGGAATTTTTCCATGCGGGATAAAATCTCCTTTTCCGACAGATTCATACAGGCGTAGTCGCCCCGATAGCAGGGCTTGTTGCCGAAAACGGAGCAGGGACGGCACGACAGCGTTTCGTCTTGCACGACATTCGCCTCCGACTGCCGCCACCCCAAGAAACCGGCATAAGGGTGCGTCTGCCCCCAGACCGAAACCACCGGTATGCCTGCCAAAGATGCCAAGTGCATATTTGCCGAATCCATCGAAAAAACCACCGACATTCGGCTCATCAGCGACAGCTCCGTCGGGAATCCCAACCGCTTCCCCGCCAACGACACGACCGCAGGGTAACGCGCCGCCCATTGCTCGGCGACCGCCGCTTCCTCACCGCCGCCACCCATCAGAAATATCCGGCAGCCGCCCCGTTGCGAAAGCGCTTTTACGATGGCTTCGCTACGGTCGGGCGGGTATATTTTGCCGCGATGTTTGGCGAATGGAGCGATGCCCACCCAATGCTCGCCCGCCTGCCGCTCCGGTATCGCGTCGGGCAGAGGGCATGGGCGGTGCGTGGCGTCGAAGACGGAGCGGAACGTGTCCGGTACGGAAAATCCCAACTGTTCGAAAACTTCGGCGTACCGGCGGAAAGAGCTTTTCAGCGGACGCAGCGGCAGCTGTTTTTTTCGCGCGACGAGTTTTCTTTTTTCTTTCCTGCCTTTTTCTATCATCGCCCGCCGTGTGCCCGACAGCCCGAAAAGCCGGTCGAGCATCTTCGACCGCAGGACGTCGTGCAGGTCGGCAACGGCATCGAAGTGCAGCCGGCGCAATTCGCGGAACAGCCGCCAAATGCCCCGAAACCCTTTGTGTCTGCCTTTTGTGTCGGCAGGAAAAATTTGCAGATTCTCCGGCGGACAGACGAAAACTCCTGCTACCGATTTTTTCGTCAGCAGCGTAAAACGGCAATCGGGATATGCCCTGCACACTTCATATACGACGGGTATCGTCATGGCGACGTCGCCCAACGCCGAGAAGCGTATGATAAGCACATTCCGATACGGGGGCATTCCGATTATTTTTGGTTATAGAGTACGGGGTTCAGCGCCGGGTCGTTGTACATTTTCATTTGCCGGTACACTTTCATGTAGCGGCGTCCGGCGGCGATGTCGTCGAGCAGGCGGTTGATGGCGGCGGAGAGGTCGGTGCGCTGTTCGAGCAGCACGTCCAATTTTGCCCGGCAGCGGGCTATGTGGTCGGGAGCGGCGTCGGGGCGTTCCGTTTCCTGCTGCATATGGTAGATTTTCAGCGCCAGAATAGAGAGGCGGTCTATCGCCCATGCCGGACTTTCGGTATTGATGACGGCGTCGGGCAGCGGCTTTACCGATTTATACTTTTCTAAAAAATAGCTGTCGATGCGCTCCACGAGGTCGGTGCGGTCTTGGTTGGACTTGTCGATGCGCCGTTTTATCGCCAACGCCTTCACGGGGTCGATAGCCGGGTCGCGCACGATGTCTTCGAGATGCCATTGCACGGCATCTATCCAATTTTTGCGATACAGGTCGTTTTCGATGGAAGGCTCGGGATAGGGGTTGTGCAAGGGGGCATCTACATCGTCGTACCGATGGTAGTCCTGCGTGGCTTTCCAAAATATTTCGTTGCTTTTTTCGCTGAATGTTGCCATAGACGAATCAAGGTTAAAGAAGTACAAAAATAGGGAGACTTTGCGAAAGTAACAACCATTCGGCAAAATAAATTCATTATGGAGAAAAATTATTGCGCGAAAAGTAAAAACGCCTATCTTTGCGTAGAACGAATATACGATGAAACAACGGATTATTATCGACGACAAGATACCGTTTATACGGGGCGTGCTTGACCCGTATGCCGATGTGTGCTATTTGCCGGCTCCGGCGATGGTGCCGGCATCGGTGCGCGATGCCGATATGCTGATTGTGCGCACACGCACCCGCTGCGATGCCGCGCTGCTCGACGGCAGCCGCTGCCGTTTTGTCGGTACGGCGACGATAGGCTACGACCATATCGACACGGCATATTGCCGCCGGCAGGGTATCGTGTGGTGCAACGCTCCGGGCTGCAATGCGGCATCGGTGGCGCAATATATCACGGCGTCGCTCTTGCGCCATGCCGAAAAAACAGGCTGCGACCTGCGCGACCGATGCATCGGAATCGTAGGCGTGGGACACGTCGGTCGGCAGGTCGAGGCGCACTGCCGCCGGCTGGGTATGCGCGTGCTGCTCAACGACCCGCCCCGAGCCGAAGTCGAAGATGCGACGGCATTCGTGTCGCTCGATACGATAGCACGGGAATGCGATTACATCACGTTTCACACCCCGCTTACCCGCGATGGGGCATACCCGTCGTACCATTTGGCAGATGAACATTTCTTTTCATCGCTTCGCCGCCGTCCCGTCATTCTCAATGCGGCGCGCGGGGAGGTGGTCGATAACGCCGCCCTCGAAACGGCATACGATGCCGGTCGGGTGTCGGATATGATACTCGACTGTTGGGAGAACGAACCGACACCGTCGCAGACACTTTTGCAAAAAGCCTTCATCGCCACGCCCCACATTGCCGGATATTCCGCCGACGGAAAAGCCAACGCCACCCGCATGATGGTAGCGGCTGCCGCCCGACATTTGGGTATAGAGATAGATACTTCGACGATACAGCCGCCGGTTCCGCCCGTCGCCTGCCTCGATATGCAGGGCATTGCCCACCCGTTGGCAAAAGCCGTGTGGGCGGCTTACGACCCGCTCGACGATACGTGCGACTTGAAAAACGCTCCCGCCGCATTTGAATCTCTGCGTGGACATTATCGCCTGCGGCGGGAATTTGGAGCTTATACTCTGTTTCATGTTCCCGAAATCGAGGTTCCTTATCTTTCATCGTGGGGTTTTGCTATTTCAAAATAGACAAAACAGCTCTAAATATTGCACAACTCATATATACATGTGCATATTTTGGCAACTTTCTACCAAAAAAATTTTTTTATTCCGATAAAAAACCTCAATTTTGCAGCGTGTTAAAAATTAGACGAACATTCACTAACTAAAAATTGGAAATTATGTCTGAAATTGCATCAAGAGTTAAAGCAATCATTGTCGACAAATTAGGTGTCGAAGAGTCTGAAGTAACAAACGAAGCCAGCTTCACCAACGATCTGGGTGCCGATTCTCTCGACACGGTGGAACTTATCATGGAATTCGAGAAAGAATTCGATGTAACCATTCCCGACGATCAGGCAGAAAAAATCGCTACTGTCGGTGATGCAATTGCCTACATCGAAGCAAATGCAAAGTAAAAACAACCACTCTAAATGGAATTAAAAAGAGTAGTAGTAACAGGCCTGGGGGCAGTTACTCCATTGGGAATCGGAGTTGAAGAAACTTGGAAATCCCTGATAAATGGTGTAAGTGGAGCCGGGCCTATTACTTTGTTCGACGCGTCGCTGTTCAAGACGCAGTTCGCTTGTGAAATCAAGGGATTCGATCCCACGAAATATCTCGAAAAGAAAGAGGCTCGCAAGTTCGACCGGTATGCCCAGCTGGCAGTTGCCGCTGCCAAAGAGGCTATCGAAGATACCGGAGTCGATTTGGAAAGTGCTGACAAAGACCGTATCGGTGTGATTTTTGCATCGGGTATCGGCGGCATTCGCTCTTTTGAAGACGAAATGTGCGAGTACGACCCCGAGAAAGGTCCGAGATTCAGTCCGTTCTTTATTCCCAAGATGATTGCCGATATTGCGGCAGGTCATATTTCGATGATGTACGGATTTCACGGACCGAATTTCGCTACCGTATCGGCTTGCGCGTCATCGACCAATGCCGTCATCGACGCTTTCAATTACGTGCGCCTCGGCATGGCGGACATGATTGTAACCGGCGGAGCCGAAGCACCCGTATCGGTGGCAGGTGTAGGCGGTTTCAACGCCATGCACGCGCTATCGACTCGCAACGATGACCCGCAGCACGCCAGCCGTCCGTTCAGCGCCAGCCGCGACGGATTCGTCATGGGCGAAGGGGCTGCCGCTCTTGTTCTCGAAAGTTTGGAACACGCACAGGCTCGCGGAGCGAAAATTTATGCCGAAGTAATCGGCGGCGGACTTTCTGCCGATGCTTATCACCTCACTGCCACCCACCCCGAAGGTTTGGGCGCCATGCTGGTGATGAAGAATGCCCTTGCCGATGCGGGAATCAAACCCGAAGACGTCGATTACATCAACGTACACGGTACCTCCACTCCGGTGGGCGACCTTTCGGAGATAAAAGCCATCAAAAAAGTTTTCGGCGAACATGCTTATAAACTCAATATCAGTTCCACCAAGTCGATGACGGGACACCTCTTGGGTGCTGCCGGTGCGACAGAGGCGATGATATGCGTGAAAGCTGTCGAGAACGACATCGTGCCGCCGACCATCAATTTCACCGAAGGCGACGAAGACCCCGAAATAGATTATAAACTGAACTTTACGTTCAACAAAGCGCAGAAGCGTACAGTCAATGTCGCTCTCTCCAACACGTTCGGTTTCGGCGGTCATAATGCAAGCGTCATCGTCAAGAAATTCTCGAAATAGGTGATTGTCGAGGCTCTCTATTATCGGATACGACTCCTTATGCATCGTCATAAAGAGTCGTATTCTGCATTTTATAAGATGCTTGGTTTTTGTCCGCACCGCATATCGCTTTACGAGCAGGCACTTACGCACCGTTCGGCGGCAAGTGTTTCCGAAGGGAGCAAGACCGACAACGAGCGGCTCGAATTTTTGGGCGATGCCATATTTACGGCGGTTACGGTCGATTATTTGTTTCGCACGTTTCCGGATAAAAAGGAGGGTTTTCTCTCCAATTCGCGTTCCCGCATCATTCAGCGCGAAACGCTCAACCGTGTCGCCGCAGAAATAGGGCTTGACAAGATTGTGTATGCCGAGCTGCGCACGGTGGCGCACCACAATTATGTTTACGGAAATGCCTTTGAAGCCCTCATCGGGGCGATATATCTCGATAGAGGCTACAAGCGTTGCCGGCGTTTTATCATAGAGAAAATTTTTAAGCCCCACATCGATCTGAATGAAATTATCCATACCGATGCCAATTTCAAATCGAAGTTGGTCGAGTGGGCGCAGCATTATCATGTGGATATTGCATGGCGTCTCGACGGGAGTACGGTCGATGACGATAACAGCCCGCTTTTCAAAGTGCGGGCGATAGTGGGCGGCAGGGAAGGTATGCCGGCGACCGGTTATTCCAAGAAAGAGGCGGAACAGGCGGCTTCGCGTCTCGCCTTGCAGCAGCTGCATACCGATGCCGCATTCAGAGATTCCGTTTTGCACGCACCGGTCGAAAAAGATAAAGAAAACGACGGTTTCATCGAAAAAAACGAGAGTGAACAGGCGTAAAAAACTATCGGTCGTACAAGACTAAAAGAGCTTCATTTCCCATATTGAACAGCAGGTCGATGATCGAAATTTCAGGTAAAAAGCCCCATTTCATCGAAAAAACTTGGTAATAAGGTCGTGGGAGCAGCGCCTCCACCGGCGGACGTTTGGGGTGTATCGCCTCCCGCAGGTCGGCGATGTTTTCGCCGACAGTGAGATAGCTGTCGCTGAATGTTACGTTCGGAGCGATTCCCAGCAGACGGCACACGGTTTCTTGCAGAGCCGTGTTGTAATCGAGCAAAAACTTTCCGGCACAGGAACGCTCGTAAAACGGGCGCAAATCGTCGCAGAAATAGTCGAAAAAAGGAGCGGAACCGTAAGCCGAGGCAATAGCGTTCCAATGGATATGCTGCCAATTGTCATGGCGGGAAATGCGCATATCGCGGGTAAAAGGCTTTCCCTCACGGGTGCGTTCCACCGGTATCGACAGCGGCAGCAGCCCGCCCGCACTCGCTATCGTGCAGCGGTTGCGGTACGATTGCTTGACGTAATGGCTGTATGCTTCGACCACGACGGTATCGTAGCGGCACATCGCCTTGTAATAGGAGACAGGCGCCAGATAGGCGGTGGAGAGGTAAACGACGGACATTGTTTACAAGGACGATACCGACTTGAAAAGACGTTTGAAGCGGATTCGCCCGTCGAACCAATTGCGGTCTTTGTCTATCGAGAGCCATACGAACAGCGGTTTGCCTACGATATGGTCTTCGGGAACAAGCCCCCAGAAGCGGCTGTCGGCAGAGTTGTCGCGGTTGTCGCCCAACATCATGTAGTAGTCCATTTTGAATTGGTATGTGTCGGTTTCGACGCCGTTGATATAGATGCGCCCCTCTTTGTATTCCAGTGTGTTTCCTTCGTAGTCGCGTATTGCTCGTTCGTAAAGGGGCAGATTGTCGGCGGTGAGCCGGACGGTTTCACCCCGTTTCGGAATCCATAGCGGACCGAAATCGGAACGTGTCCACCCTTTGCCGTAGCCCAACGGATAGCCTTCGCCGCCGAATACGCCGGGCTCCTGTACGACGCGGGTAACGTATGGATATTGTTTCACTCTCGCCAAGGCTGCCGGCGTGAGCGGCAGTTGATAGACGGGCGAAAACGTGCCGTCGGGGTTGAGGGGAAATCCCATTGCCAACAGGTCGGATGTCCAGTTCCTGTCATTCGATACGAGAGTCCGGTCATCGACACTTACACCCAGTTCGCGGAACTGTTTTTCCGAAAAGCGGTAACCCTGTTGCAGCATGACGAAGTAGTTGAATTGTATGTTTCGGGGATTTTCCAGCGCCTTGCCGTCGATATACACCTGATTGTCGCGTATTTCGAATGTATCGCCCGGCATTCCGATGCAGCGCTTCACATAGTTTTCCCGACGATCGACGGGACGATATACCACCTTTCCGAATCGGGCTTTGTCGTTTTTTATGACCTCGCGACCCACGAAGTGCGCCAACGTGTAGTAGTCGGGGTTGGGTACGCGTACAGCCACCGTGTCGCCAGCGGGAAAATTGAATACGACGATGTCGCCGCGCTTTACATTTCCGAAACCTGCCAGCCGGTGGTAGCCCCACGACGGCCATTCGATGTACGATTTGATGTTGAGAATGGGGAACGTGTTTTGCACTAAGGGGAACGAGAGCGGCGTATTCGGTACGCGCGGACCGTAACTCAGTTTGCTCACGAAAAGATAATCGCCTACCAGCAGCGATTTTTCGAGCGAGGAGGAGGGTATTTTGTAGTTTTGGAAAAAGAAAATGTTGATGAAATAGACGGCGACCAGCGCATAGACGATGGCATCGACCCATTCCATAACCCGCAGTACGGTTTTGTTTTTCGATTTTTTCCAGAACGTCCACGGAATGTATTTGGTCAGGTATATATCGACCAGCAGGATAAGACCGGGCAAAATATAGTAATTGTCCAGCCACACGGCAAACAAGATGTACAGCACGGCAGCGATGCCGAATCGAATCCATCGTGTTTTCTTGACCGCGCGCAAACGTTCTTTCAGGGAAGGCGAAGAAAAATTCATACGGCTTGTTTTTTGAAATCAGAAGTTGAGCATATCCTGCATGGTAAGAAACCCTTTCTTGCCGCAGGTAAATTCGGCAGCGACGACGGCTCCCAACGCAAAGCCCATGCGGCTTTTGGCATCGTGCGTGATGGTGATGGTATCGGCGTCCGATTCATAGGTAATCGTGTGAATGCCGGGCACTTCGTCGCGGCGTATCGCCTTGATGCCAATCTCTTCTGCCGACGGGGTGCGCCCTTCGACCCATGCCGACTTGCGGTCGAGCCGCGCAATGATGTCTTCTGCCAGCGTAATGGCAGTGCCGCTCGGCGCATCGAGTTTGTGTATGTGGTGCGTCTCCTCCATTTTCACGTCGTAGGAGGGGAATCGGTTCATGATGTCCGCCAGATACTTGTTTACGGCGAAGAAGATGTTTACGCCCAAACTGAAATTGGAGGCGTAAAAGAATGTCTGTCCGTTTCGGCAAGCCTCCTTGATTTCGGGCAGATGTTCGAGCCAACCGGTCGTGCCCGACACCACCGGAACACCGGCGGCAAAAGCCTTTCGGTAATTCGACACGGCGACTGCCGGAGCGGTGAACTCTATTGCCACCTCGGCGCTGCGGAATGCCGGCGATTCAAATTCTTCGGGGTTGTCGATGTCGATAATCGAAACGATTTCATGTCCGCGACTGCGGGCAATCTGCTCGATGGCGTGCCCCATTTTCCCGTATCCAATCAAAGCGAGTTTCATAAAAAATGGAATAAAGATTTCGTGTTTACCGTCAATATTTTTACAAAGATAGTGAATTTCCTGTCGGAAAATTCTTTATTTTGCATAACAAAGGATTTTTTATGGAAAAGTTGCTTTATTATCTGTGGGAGCATCGGTTGTGGAGCCACGTCCCGTCCGAAACGACCGACGGTCGGAAAATCGAAGTGCTCGATGCCGGACGCCGCAACGAAGATGCGGGTCCCGACTTTTTCAACGCCAAAGTGCGCATCGGCGACCGTATATGGGCGGGAAATGTCGAAATGCACCTGCGCGCGAGCGATTGGCATGCGCATCATCACGACGGCGATGCCGCCTACGATTCGGTGATACTCCATGTCGTAACGGAAGCCGACACGCAGATATGCCGCAAGAACGGGGAGCCGATACCGCAATGGGTCGTAACCATACCCGAGCGGCTGAAAGCCGATTACGAATATCTGACCTCCCGACAGGAGAGCCTGCCTTGCGGCGGGCGTCTTGCCGAGCTGCCGCCGCTTTTCCTGACCGACTGGCTTACCGCCCTTGCCCTCGAACGCCTGCAACAAAAGAGCCTGCGCATACTCGACCGGCTCGACGAACGGCAGGGCGATTGGGAGGAGGTGTGCTACATCACGCTGGCGCGAAGCATGGGGTTGGGTGTCAATAATGATGCTTTCGAACGGCTGGCGCGCAGTCTGCCGCTGCTGTTTTTGCAGAAGCACGCCGATTCGCTTTTTCAAATCGAGGCGTTTCTTTTCGGACAGGCGGGCTTGCTCGCTGCCGGCGAATATCCCGACGATGCCTATTATCAGCGCATGGTGCGGGAGTATGACTTTTTACGGAACAAATTTTCGCTTACTCCTATCGACGGCAGCTGCTGGAAATTTTTCCGGCTTCGTCCGGCGAATTTTCCGCACCAGCGCATCGCCTTGTTGGCACAGTTGATACATAGGGGATTCAATGTTTTTTCCCGCATACTCGAATGTGCCGACGAGAAAGCCGTGCAGGAGTTGTTCGACATACGGCTCGAAGGGTATTGGGAGACGCACTACTCTTTCGGAACGACTTCTCCGGCGCAAAATAAGACGCTGGGTCGCGGCGCCGTGCGCATACTCATCATCAATTGCGTGGCGCCGCTGCTGTACAGTTATGCTGCCCGCACGGGCAAAGAGGCGCTTGTGGAGCGGGCTATGCAGATGCTCGAAAAGCTGCCGCCGGAAGACAACCGCCTCGTGCGGTGTGTGGTGCAGGGAGGCATCACGGTGCAGAATGCGCTCGACAGTCAGGCTGCCATACAGCTTTATACCGCTTATTGCGAACCGCACAAGTGCCTTTATTGCCGCATCGGGCATCGCCTGCTCTCCCGCGACGTAAAGGAAAAGGAGTAAAGCAAAACGCGAAAATGCGCCATTTCATCGAAAAAAACAGAGGCGGGAAACTCAATTTCCCGCCTCTGTCCGTTATAGAATCAGATAGGTTTAATCTTTTTTCTCGTGGTTGTCGCGAGGTCCCCGATTTTCGTGATGCGGACGATTGTGATGATGTTCGCCGTTGTTGCGGGGTTCACGAGTTTCCGGCATACCTTCGGGACGGGGTTGCAGGGCTTTCATCGAAAGACGGAACTTGCCGGTTTTCGGGTCGATTTCGAGCAACTTCACGGTTACTTCGTCGCCCTCTTTCAGACCGGATTCTTCCATCGTTTCGAGGCGTTTCCAGCAGATTTCCGAGATGTGGAGCAATCCGTCTTTACCCGGCATAAATTCCACGAATGCACCGAAAGCGAGAATAGATTTTACTTTTCCGGTATAGACTTCGCCTACTTCGGGAATGGCTACGATGCCTTTGATACGAGCCAGAGCGGCGTTGATGGCGTCGCGACCCGGAGCCGCGATTTCCACCCGACCCACACCGTCGATTTCGTCGATGGTGATGACGGTCTTCGTATCTTCTTGTATGCCTTGTATGATTTTTCCGCCCGGACCTATTACGGCGCCGATCATGTCTTTGGGAATCTCTATCACTTCGATGCGCGGAACGTGCGGTTTGAAGTCGGCGCGCGGTTCGGCAATCGTGTCGAGTATTTTTCCGAGAATGTGCATTCTGCCCTCTTTGGCTTGGTTCAGGGCTTTTTCCAGCACTTCGTAGGAAAGACCGTCCACCTTGATGTCCATTTGCGTGGCGGTGATACCGTCTTTCGTACCCGTTACCTTGAAGTCCATATCGCCGAGGTGGTCTTCGTCGCCGAGAATATCGGAGAGAATGGCGTATTTCACATTATCTTTGTCGGTAATCAGCCCCATGGCGATACCCGAAACGGGTTTCTTTATTTTCACGCCGGCGTCCATAAGGGCGAGCGTTCCGGCGCAGACGGTCGCCATAGACGACGAGCCGTTCGATTCGAGAATATCCGAAACGATGCGTATGGCATAAGGATAGTCGTCGGGAATCATGCTTTTCAAAGCGCGGTTGGCAAGGTTACCATGCCCTATTTCGCGACGACCTACGCCGCGGCTTGCTTTGGCTTCGCCGGTGGAGTAGGGAGGGAAGTTGTAGTGCAGCAGGAAGCGGTCGTGTCCTTGGTTGAGCACGTCGTCCACGATTTTTTCGTCGAGTTTGGTACCCAGCGTAACCGTCGAGAGCGATTGGGTTTCTCCGCGTGTGAATATCGAAGAGCCGTGAGGACCCGGCAGGTAATCGACTTCGCACCAGATAGGACGAATCTGGGTGGTCGTACGACCGTCGAGGCGTTTGCCTTCATCGAGAATGCAGCGGCGCATCGCCTCTTTCTCCACATCGTGGTAGTAGCGTTTTACCAACGGCTTTTTGGCTTCGGCTTCTTCGGGGTCCATAGCTGCCAGATATTTTTCGGCAATGGCGTCGAATGCCTCCGAACGGGCGTGTTTGTCGGCATTGCCCGAGCGGGCTATGGCGTATGCTTCGTCGTAGCATTTTGCCCATACGTCTTTGCGCAGTTCTTCGTCATTGACTTCGTGACAGTATTCGCGTTTCACGGTCGAGCCGACCTCCTCGGCCAATTCCATTTGCGCCTTGCACTGTACCTTGATGGCTTCGTGGGCGAATTTCATGGCGGCGAGCAAATCGGCTTCCGAAACTTCATTCATTTCGCCTTCGACCATCATGATGTTTTCGTAGGTGGCGCCCACCATGATATCCATGTCGGCGTGTTCCAACTCCTCGAAAGTGGGATTTACGCGGAACTGTCCGTCGATGCGGGCTACGCGCACTTCGGAAATAGGGCCGTTGAAAGGTACGTCCGAAACAGCCAGCGCAGCCGATGCTGCCAGACCTGCCAATGCGTCGGGAATGTCTTTTCCGTCGGCAGAGAACATCATGATATTGACGAATGTTTCGGCGTGATAGTTATCGGGGAACAGCGGGCGCAATGCACGATCGACCAAACGCGCCGTAAGGATTTCATAATCCGATGCGCGTCCTTCGCGGCGGGTGAACCCGCCCGGGAAGCGTCCGAATGCGGAATAACGTTCTTTGTACTCTACTTGCAAAGGCATGAAGTCCACGTCTTCGCCGACTTCTTTCGCCGACACGACGGTCGCCAGCAGCATGGTGTTGCCCATGCGTACCTCTACCGCACCGTCGGCTTGTTTTGCCAATTTTCCGGTCTCGATGGTGATGGTTCTCCCATCTCCCAAGTCGATAGTTTTCTTTACAATTTTCATCTTGTTTGTTTTTCGTCTTTCTAAAAATCGGGCAAAGATAAGCAAAAAATATGGGTAATCGAATATAAATGAAAGAAAATCTCCAAAAAACAGCTTCTTGATACCCGTTTTTCCGAACAAATAGCCAAAATGAAGATTTTTTACGGAATTATTGCTTCGGGCTTTCGGGAAACGAAAATGTTGTATTACATTTGTGGTAAGAATTTTTTTGAATTTACGACATGAAAAAAATAATTGTCCTTTTGTTATCGCTCCTGTTTGTGGGCGGTTGCCATAGAAACGAGTTTCACATACAGGGACAAGTAAAAGAGGGTGCGGGAAAGACGCTCTATTTCGATGCCGTGCAGCTGAGTCGTACGGTCGTACTCGATTCGGCGCGCCTCTCGGCAGACGGGTCGTTCTCTTTTTATGCAGCCCGTCCGGAATACCCCGAATTTTACCGGCTGCGCCTCGACTCGTCGTCGGTATATCTTGCTGTCGATTCGACCGAGACGATAACCGTCGATATAACCCGCCTGCCCATTGCCGCCGATTATCGGGTGGACGGCTCGCCGGAGAGTGAGAAAATACGCCATATTGCTCAGGCGGGTGCGCGCTTGAAAGGCGCTCTCGAAAATGCCGAAAAGCAAAAAAATCTTTCTGCGGAGGAACAAAAGATGCTTATCGGGAAATTGCAGGAAGAAATAGCCAAATACAAAGAATCGGTAACACCCTATATTATGGAGGCTCCGGCATCGCTTGCGGCATATTTTGCCATATTCCAGCAGGTGAACGGTCTCGATATTTTCGACCGGACTAAGCGGGAGGACAATCGTTTCATTCTGGCAGTTGCCAATGCCTACTATTCCCTTCTGCCGGAGTCGCCCCGCGCCAAACATCTCTATGAGTTGGCGCTTGCCATTCTTCAAAACGAACGGCAGCACAGCCAGCCGAAAGAATCCGAGGCTCCAACAGCTGTCGAAGTGTCGCTTATCGACATCGAGCTGCCCGACTGCTATGGCAAAAAACATCGGTTGAGCGACCTCAAAGGCAATGTAATCCTGCTCGATTTTACGGCATACGAAGGCGAATATGCCCCCGAATACAATCGTGCGCTGGTGCAACTGCACGACCGCTACCACGAGCAGGGATTTGAGATATACCAAGTGTCGCTCGATGTCGATGAAAATCTTTGGCAGGTGTCTGCCGACAACCTGCCGTGGGTTTGCGTGCGCGATGCCGAAACGTCGCGCTCGCGTGCAGCCCGTTCATATAATGTGCAATCGCTGCCTACCGCTTTTCTTATCGACCGGGACGGCGTTTTGCAGCAGCGGGTGGAGTCGCTCCAAGCCCTTCCCGAAGCCATAGAAAAAATGCTTCGGCAAAAATCGAAATGAAAAAATCGGGCGATTTGTTTGGAAGATTGAAAAAAAAAGTCTATCTTCGCATCAACGAATGGTAAAAAGGAGTTCCGGTTGCTAAACAGCCGGGATTCTTTTTTGTTATTTTCCATGAAAATGTTTTTTAATGCCCAAATAAAGGAGAAAAAATTATGGCAGTCGTGTACATGACCGAAGAGGGTTATAAAAAAATGATGGACGAGATACTCTATCTCGAAACAGTGAAGCGTCCGGAAATTTCGCGGCAGATAGCCGAAGCCCGCGACAAAGGTGATTTGTCGGAAAATGCCGAGTACGATGCCGCAAAAGAGGCTCAAGGCATGTTGGAAATGAAGATTTCCCAACTCAAAGACAAAGTGGCAAATGCCCGGATTATCGACGACTCGAAACTCAACACCGATACGGTGCAGATACTCAATCGGGTGAAAATACGCAACGTGCAAAACAAGATGACGATGGAATATACCATCGTCGCCGAAAGCGAAGCCAACCTGAAAGAGGGGAAAATCGCATCGAGCACCCCCATTGCACAAGGATTGCTCGGGAAAAAAGTCGGCGACATTTGCGAAATAAAAGTGCCGTCGGGTACGATGAAATTTGAAATTCTGGAAATTTCCATTTAATAAAATACTACCATGCCTACTTTGTTCAGTCGCATCGTAGCAGGCGAAATTCCCTGCTACAAAGTTGCCGAAGACGAAAAATATTTCGCTTTTTTGGATATAAATCCGTTGGCAGCGGGACACACGCTAGTCATACCCAAAGCCGAAGGCGATTACCTCTTCGCGATGGACGACAACGCCTACACGGGGCTGTTGCTCTTTGCCAAAAAAGTGGCTGCCGCCCTCGAAAAAGCCGTACCGTGCCGACGAATAGGCGTTGCCGTCATGGGGCTTGAAGTGCCGCATACGCATATCCATTTGATTCCCATCAACAGCGAGAGCGACATGATCATCTCCAATCCGCGTCTGAAACTTTCGCCCGAGAAGATGCAAGCCATCGCCGATGCGATAGCCTCGAAAATGTAAAATCAAAAACCGATAATACCATGATAAAAAAAGTCGATTTCTACGGCATTCCTGCCGTAGCATTTGCCGCCGGCGGCTACGAGGCTCTGATGATACCTTCGGTAGGCGCCAATGTAGTGCGGTTGAAACATCTTGCCTCCGGCATCGAAATACTGCGCACACCCGCAGCCGACGAAATAGAGAATTTCAAAGAGCGTCCGCAGATTTACGGGCTGCCCTTGCTTTTCCCGCCCAACCGCATTGCCGACGGAACATATACGTTCGACGGACGCAAATACCAATACCCCATTACCATTCCGGCACAGAACAACTATCATCACGGCATTATCAAAAGCCAGCCGTTCAGCGTGTGCCGCACCTGCGAGGGCGACGGATATGCCGAAGTGGAGGCAGTCTATTATTGCAACGCATTCAACGACGCCATATATGCCGATTTCCCGCACGAATTTGTCTGCCGCATGATATTCCGGCTTGATGAGAAAGGCTTGTCCCAGACCACCGTGTTCGAGAATCGCAGCGACAAAGCGATGCCCGTAGGCATGGGATTCCATACGCCGCTGCGCGTGCCGTTCACGCCCGACGGAAAACCCGAAAATTACCGCTTGCGCCTGTCGGCAGGAAAACGCATGGAAATGAACGAGCGCACGCTCCCCACCGAAAAACTGTTCGACTTGGGCGCTGCCGAAGCTCCCTTGCGCAAAGAGGGAATACTTCCATGCGGCGAGGCGATGGAATGGGCGTTGGTGAACGAACCGTTGAATATCGGCGGTCGCACCTACAACGGCGCGATACTCACCGACACCGCCACCGGGTGGTCGGTTTGCTATGAAGTGGATTCGCAATTCAAATTCTGGACGTTGTGGAACAACGGCGGCAACGTGCCGTATGCTTGCCCCGAGCCGCAGACATGGGCTACCAATGCCCCGAATCTCTCCGACCCGAAAGCCTACGGATTTCAATCCGTCGCTCCGGGTAAGGAGTTCCGTGCATCGACGCACTTGTATGTGTGCAACAAAATATAAGCTCCGTATCGAATGAAATTTTTCCGCCTGAAATATCCGGTTTCGGGAAACGACATCGACACGCAATATCGCCTTACGCCCAACGCCATCATGGGCTACTCGCAGGACTGCGCCGCCCGGTATATGGCGCAGCACCGCATGGCGGCTTACGACATCATCGCCGATAACCTGATATGGGTTATTTCCGAAGTCAATATGGAGCTGTCGGACGAATTGCCCTTTTGGTCGGAAGAGGTCGAAGTGGAAGTCTGGGTCAGCGAAATTTCGGCGCTGCGTTTTTTCGTGGAGTTCAGAATGTACGACGATCGGCGCCGTGTTTTTGCCGGCGGGCATTATGTTTTCAGTCTGCTGCATAAGGATACGCGCAGGCTTACCCCTTTCGGCTCGCGCACCGATTGCATAGAGCGGCACGAAGAATATGCGGCGGGGACACACAAACACGAGGCTTTTCCGGCGTTTGTCGGGGAGCCGGCGGCTGTTGCCACGCAGCGTATCAGTTACGCCGAACTCGACTTCAACAGCCACGTCAGCAACCGGTGCTATCCCGCCATTGCCGAGAGGCTCATTCCCGCAGCCTATCGGGTGGCGCATACCGTCAGGCAGCTCGATATACGTTACCGCAACGAAGCCTTTCTCGACGACCGCATCATTTGTGAAATGTTTTGCCCCGAGCCTGCCGACCGCTATTCTTTCCGATTCTTGCGGGAGGGCGATAACGCACTGCTTTGCCTCATCGACTCTACGTGGCAGCCCTTTTCACCCCGAACGATTTACGACAAATAGCCATTCCGAGAGAATGGTTATTTCTTTTTTAGGACTTTGCTTTTTACCGGTAGGCGTTCCCACAGGCAGGCAGGGAGAAGCCGCCAGAAAAAAGTAAGCACAGCGTAGCGTCGGTCGATGACGATGCGCCGCCGCCGATGTTTTATTGCCGAAAATATTTTACAGGCAATCGGTTCTACGGGCATCAACATCGGGTAGCGGTGCTTTTGGTCGAGCAGGTCGGTCGCCACGAATCCCGGACGAATGTCGGTAAAAGCGATTTTCAGTTTTCTCATACGGGCGAGTTGAGCCAGCGCGTCGAGGTAGATGTTTTGAAACCCTTTCGTAGCCGAGTATGCCGCTGCCGCGCCCAATCCTTTCGTGCCGGCAATCGACGTTACGGCAGCGATGTGTCCGCGCCCTTGTCGGGCGAAGTAGCCGAATGCCGCCGTTACCATGCGGGTGAAGCCGGTGGCGTTGGTCTCGACCGTGCGTATTTCGGGTGCGGGGTCGAGCTCTAAATTCTGTTTCCCGATACCCGACACATGAAGGTAAATATCCATGCCACCCAACGCCTCGACGAGTTGCGACAGTTTTTCCGGCGCATTTTCGGCGGTAACATCGATGCTGGCAGTAACTACACGGTCGGGTGCTGCGGCGCGCAGCGGCTCCAGCAGCTCGGTGCGGCGACCTGCCACGCCCACATGCCAGCCGGCGGCGATGCACAGTTTCGCCACTTCCATGCCGATGCCCGAAGTGGCTCCCATGATGACGATGCGATTCATAATCGGTTATTCTGTCAAACAAAAATAAGATTTTTTCGTGAAAAACACACGCGCTTTTTTATAAAAGCGTAATTACAAAATTAATACAATCCTTTTTGCCGTAAAAAAATATCGCTATATTTGTGCTGTACTGCCGGAGGGTGGTACACTTTTTACATAGAATAGCGTTTTTGCTATTGAACTTGTATCAGAAAACTGCCAATTTTCAAACGCAACAAGGATCAATAAGCACAAAGCGCCCATGTTATAGCGTGGGTTGTGCTTGTATGTTGCGTGGGTATGGCAGTACCTCTGATACTATGAGCCAACTCACGTTTTTTGTGCGTGTGTTGCAGTGTGAGGCACTATTGCACAAAACATATAAATAATTAACAATGAAAAAAATGTTCTTTTGGGCTATTGCAACTGCTGTTACAATGGCGTCGTGTTCCAAAAACGAGGAAGATGTATCGTTATCTAAAATGTCCTACACCTTGTATCATTCTCAAAACGAGAATATACAAGGCGTGAATGTAAGCAATCTTAATTGGTCGTCTGACAACGAGTTTGTCGCAATGATTTCAAATGGAGTAATTGAAAGTCAATTTGTGGGAAAAACGATTGTTCGAGAATCTGATCACGGACTATCATTCAATGTAGAAGTGATACCCAAATATAGTCTTTATGAAGAACCCTGTTTGGACTTTGGCGCATCGATGGAAACGATAAGGAGCCGTTATGGTACTCCGTATATCTCTGATTTGGAATATCTAATATACAAAAGCAGTAATGAAAATGCGCCATATTATTGGTATATGTTTGAAAACGGGAAACTGAGGTCAAGTTGTGTAATTGTCCAATTATCTGCCGCTTATTCGTTGGAAAATTTTTTATCAGAGCGATATTTAACGTTAGAAGGAGATATGAATACGAAATCTTTTGCTCATTTTTATGGAGAAATAGCTGACCCCAAAGTTGATTATGGCGTTGGTGTTACATATAATTCTTCAGTAGATGGACTCGTAGTCGTTTACTCTAATTTATCTGATTTAAATACAAAAACAAGAATGAGTATAGATATATCAAAACACATTGAAGATGCGCTCATAAAGTACAATATAAAGGCAGAATAGGAGATGCATCATTTCATAAGAAACGGGTGCGACGCTGTTTTGCCGTCGCACCCGTTTCTTAATAATTTCGTTAATTATCAGTCGATCATATCGAAGCCTGTGTAAGGTACAAGCGCTTTCGGTATGCGTATGCCTTCGGGGGTCTGGTTGTTTTCGAGCAGAGCTGCCACGATGCGGGGCAATGCCAGTGCGCTGCCGTTGAGCGTGTGTGCCAGACGTATTTTCTTGTCGGTGCCGCGGAAACGGCATTTCAACCGGTTTGCCTGATAGCTCTCGAAATTGGAAACGGAGCTTACTTCGAGCCACCGTTTTTGAGCGGCGGAGAACACCTCGAAATCGAACGTTATGGCGGAGGTGAAACTCATGTCGCCGCCGCACAGGCGCAAGATGCGCCACGGCAGTTCGAGTTTTTCGACCAACGTCTGCACGTAGTTCACCATTTCGGTGAGCGACTGGTAAGAGCGGTCGGGGTGTTGTATTTGCACGATTTCCACTTTGTCGAACTGGTGCAGGCGGTTGAGTCCGCGCACGTCTTTGCCGTACGAGCCTGCCTCGCGGCGGAAGCAAGCCGAGTATGCCGTGTTGCGGATAGGCAGCTGCGACTCGTCGAGTATCACGTCGCGGTAAAGGTTGGTAACCGGCACTTCGGCGGTGGGTATCAGGTAGAGGTCGTCTTCGTTGCAGTGATACATCTGCCCCTCTTTGTCGGGGAGTTGTCCCGTGCCGTAACCCGATGCGGCGTTTACCACATACGGCGGCTCCACTTCGAGGTAACCGGCTTCGCGGGCGTTGTCGAGGAAGAACCCGATGAGGGCGCGTTGCAGGCGGGCGCCTTTGCCTTTATAGACGGGGAATCCCGCGCCGGTGATTTTCACGCCCAGCTCGAAGTCGATGATGTCGTATTTCCGAGCCAACTCCCAGTGCGGCAGGGCGTCGGCAGGCAGGTCGGGTACTTTTCCACCCGTGCGTTCCACCAGATTGTCTTCGGCGGTACGACCTTCGGGCACCATATCGCACGGCGTGTTCGGCACGGAGAGCAGTATTTCGGTAATCTCCGATTCGGCGGATGTCATGGCGTCTTCGAGCTTTTTGTTCGCCTCTTTCATGTCGGCGACTTTCTGTTTCACCGCTTCGGCTTCGGAGGGTTTGCCCTCTTTCATCAGTTTTCCTATTTGGGCGGCCAAACCTTTCAGTTCCGACAGGTTTGCGTCGAGTTCGGCTTGCGACGAGCGGCGCACCTTGTCGAGGTCTAAAACTTTGGTAATCGCTTCCCGTGCGTCGAAATGTTTTTTTGTCAACTTCCGAATAATCTCTTCGGGGTTTTCTTTAATGGCGGCAAGTGTCAGCATAATTTATCTGTCTTAAATGAACAATCTTTTTCGTTTCTTTTTCAAGCCAGCAGGGCTTTTACTTTTTCCGAAATGGCTTTTCCGTCGGCTTTACCTGCTAATTTTTTCGAGGCGATGCCCATCACTTTACCCATCTCTTTTATCGAGGCAGCGCCCGTTTCGGCGATGATAGCCTTGATGGCGGCTTCCAGTTCGGCGTCGCTCAGGGGTTTCGGCAGGTACGATTCGATGACGGCGGCTTCTGCCAACTCCGGCTCGGCAAGGTCGGGACGGTTTTGCTCGGAATAGATTTGTGCGCTTTCCCGACGCTGTTTCGCCATTTTCACCAAGATTTTCATGGCGGTGTCGTCAGACAGTTCGCCGTCGGCGCCTTTGGCGGTTTTTGCTTCGATAAACTCTTTTTTGATGCCGCGCAAGGCTTCGAGACGCTGTTTGTCGCGAGCCAGCATGGCGGCTTTGATGTCGTTGCTGATTTGATCGAATAAATTCATCTTTTTACCTTTTTATTTTGTTTCTATTTTTTTTCGCGTTTGTCGGATTATTCGGCGAATCGGATAGTGCCGTTGTTGTTATAGGTTTCTTCTTTTTCGGGTTCGGTTTCGGCAGCGCTCATGTTCGCCAACTGTTTCAAGAAATCCGACGGACGTTTGTAAGCCGGCGTGCGGTCTAATTTGTCGAGTATCGCGTTGTTGTCCATCTGGGCGATGGAAAGAATGGCATACGCATTTTCTTTCGGATAGGCGTCGGTCATGTCGATGCTGCCCGTGCCGAAGCCCGCAGCCAAAATCGTAACCTTCACTTTGTCGTCGAGCGTGTCGTCGATAGTAATGCCCGAAATGGTCTTTACGCCGTCGAATTTCGCCATAAATTCGTTCAACTCCTTGAACTCGTCCATAATCACCTGATTGTCGGATTTGGAACTCAGATAAAGATTCATCAGTATCCGTTTGGCGTTATAGAGATTGTCCGCTGCCAACAGGGGCGAGCGTATGGCGTCTTCTATGGCTTTGGTGATGCGGTGTTCGCCCTCTCCGTATCCGCTGCTCATTACGGCGACACCCCCGTCTTTGAGGGTCGTCCGTACATCGCGGAAGTCGAGGTTTATATGCCCTTCGATCGTTATCAGTTCGGCGATGCTCTTGGCGGCGACCGTCAATGTTTCATCGGCTTTTTGAAAGGCATTCAGCCACGTCAGGTCGGGAAATACTTTTCGCAGGTTTTCGTTGTTGATGACCAGCAGGGCATCGACATTTTTCCGGAGTTCTTCCACGCCCGCCAATGCCTGTTTTATTTTGTATTCGGCTTCAAAGGCAAAAGGTATGGTAACGACCCCTATCGTCAGCACGCCCATGCTTTTGGCTTCTCTCGCCACGATAGGCGAAGCGCCCGTACCGGTGCCGCCACCCATGCCGGCGGTGATGAACACCATGTCGGTGTCCTCGAATTGCGCTCGTATATCGTCGACGCTTTCCTCTGCCAATTTGCGGGCTACTTCGGGTTCCCCGCCTGCCCCGTAACCGTCTTTGCCGAGCAGCAGCGTGGGAATTTCCGATTTCTTCATCGCCTGTTTGTCGGTATTGCAAAGGAGATAGAAAACATCTTTGATACCGGTGCGGTACATATTTTTGACGGCATTTCCGCCGCCGCCGCCCACGCCTACCACCTTGATGATAGCGGGCAGCTCCTCGTGGTTTTCTACGACGAATTGGGGTTTATCTGTTTCCATAGTATAAATGCTCTAAATTATTCCTCTCCATCGACAAAATCCTTAGCAATATCGAATAACCTGCCCAAACGTCCTTTGCTTCGCGGTTCCTCTTTGGGTTTGGCAGATTGGGAAGGGGTCGGTTCTTTTTTGTCCGACACTTCCGGCGTTTCCGCTGCTGGTGCTTCCGCTGCGATCGGATTTTCGGGCGCGGCGCAAACCTCTTTTCCCGACAAAAGCAGTCCGATGACGGCGGCGCAGGCGATGCCGTTGATATTTTGAGCTTTGCCGAGTGATGCTCCTATCAGCGTTCCCCGACAAACGTCGAGTTTCGTCTCTCTGAACAGACACTCTTTCAGTCCTTTGAGCTGTGCTGTTCCGCCAATTAGCGTGATACCGTTTCCCATAAAATTCTTGTACCGCGACTCGTCGAGCTGATGGTTTACATTGCCCACGATTTCTTCGAGGCGGGAGGTGATGACGTTTTTCAAGTCTTCCGGCTTGATGTTGATGATATAGCCTTGCCGCACCCATTCGTCCGGCAGGGAGAGTTCATTTTCTTTTTCCGGTGCGAAAGCGCATTTCAGTGTTTCGGCTTCGGCTTCGGTAATGTGCAGGTCGCCGATGTCGCGGGTGATGTTGTTGCCGCCCAGCGGTATCGTTACCAAATAGACCAAATACCCGTCCTTGAACAAAGCGAGTGTGGTGGTCTCGGCGCCGCAGTCGAGCAGGGCGCACCCTTGTCGTTCTTCGCCCGACAGCACGGCAGCCGCCGTGGCGTTTGCGGTCGTGATGTACCCTGCCACCTCTATTTTTGCCTGTTCGAATACTTTTTCGAGATTGCGTTTGTGTTGTTCGTTGCCGACGATAAGGCGGTAGGAGATACGGATTTCCGAGCCGTACTCACCGCATGGAGAGGTGGAAATGCGGTCATCGACACGGCATTCGCCCGCAATGGCATCGAATACCGCCAAATTGTTGTTCACCGTGTTGTGGCGAGCTTCCGTTTCCATTTCTGCCAGCAGGTTTTCGGTAATCGGAATGTCCGGAGAAATGGTGCGGGACAGCGGAAATTCGACGGAGCGTATCGACTGCCCGCCCACCCCTACATACACTTGGGAGATTTTGCTCGGAGAAATGCGGTTTTCGAGTCGGCGTTTGAGCAGCCCCACTTTGTGTGCCGTGTCGGACACGTTGATTACCCGTCCGCGTTTGATGCACCCGGCACTCTTTTCCATTTCTATGGCATCGACGACGAATTTTCCGTCGTCTTCGCGATGCCCTGCCGCCCCTACGATATGAGACGATCCCAAGTCAAAAGCCACAATGTAATTCTTTCCTTCCTGCATAGCTCTCTTTTTATCGCCGTGTAGCCACCACCTGATTTTTATATTTCAGATTGATGGTTTTATATTTGTTCCAACCGCATACCGATAATGCTTGTTCGTAAAAACAGCGCAAGTTATCGAGTTTTTCTTTATAATCGGATATTTTTCCCAACAAAATTCGATGTTCTCCCACACGGGGTATCAATTCCACTTCTCCTTTGGCGTTCACGCAGATTTGTTCTATCTGTGCCCGCCAGAAGTCATTTTTTTGCAGAAAAAGGGCGAACGGGTAAAGCTCTTCACACGCGAACGATGTCGAGATATTTCCCGTTGCCACCGGCACGTATACCGCTATGGGGAGCATATCCGGAATCGTCTTTCCGTGTTCATCGACAAAGTAGGTGCCGTCGGTTCCGAATACCCGCAGTATGGGCACGCACTGCTCTACATCGACGCGCAAAAGCCCCGAAGGCGTTTTGTAGCATTCGACTTCGGCGATGAGCCGGTTTCTGCGTAAAAACGATTCTATCGAATCGGCATCGGCTTGCGACAGCGGCATTCCGTATTTCAGCGGAATATGTTTCTGAATGGACTTGCTTATCTCTGTCGAGGTGAGGTACTGCACCCGCGCACTGTCGGTAACCACTACACGCAGACCGGCATACTCGCGCCGGTACGCTTGGGTCGCACTCCAAATGCCCGCACCTATCAGGTAGAGCGAGAAAACGGCAGCCGATATGTAGATGAACAGTTTTTTCATGAACGGGTTATGATGTCGCGTATCTCCGGCAGCAGCAGATTTACATCGCCTGCTCCTAACGTTATCAAGACTTCAAAGGTACGCTCTTTTATTCGTTCCAGCAATTTTTCTTTCGGGCAAAGTTCTTTCTTTTTGCATTTTACTTTGTCGAAGATGATTTGCGAGGTTACGCCGGGTATGGGAAGTTCCCGTGCCGGATATATGTCGAGCAGTATCAATTCGTCAGCCAGCGAAAGGGCGGCGGCAAATTCGTCGCAGAAATCGCGGGTGCGGGAGTAGAGGTGCGGCTGGAATATCACCGATATTTTTTTGTCGGGATACAACGCCCGTACCGACGACAGGCTCGCCTTTATCTCGTCGGGGTGGTGGGCATAGTCGTCGATGAGTATTTTTTCGCCGCGCAACCAGTAGTCGAAGCGTCGTTGTGCGCCCGCAAAACTCTTCATGGCGCGCCGTATTTCATCGGGCTGTGCGCCGTTGAGCAGGGCGATAGCCATAGCCGCCACGCCGTTTTCGATGTTGATGCGCACCGGCACGCCGAGTTCTATATCGGGAATGACCCCGTTCGGAGTTACGAAGTCGAAACAGATGCGACCGTCGCCCGTCCGGATATGGTCGGCATGAAAGTCGCCGCCTTCGTCGAGCGAATAGCTGTACAGCCGTACACCTTCCGCCAAGTCGGGTTGCAGAGGCAGACCCTTTTTCATCAACAGCACGCCGTCGGGACGAATCAGAGAGGTGAAGTGGCGGAAACTTTCGAGGTAGGCTTCGTGTGTTCCGTAGATGTCGAGGTGGTCGGCATCTACGGCGGTGATGACAGCCATATAGGGACGCAGCTGGTGGAACGAACGGTCGTATTCATCGGCTTCGATAACCACCAAATCGCTTTTGTCGGAGAGTATCAGGTTGCTGTCGTAGTTTTTCAGTATGCCGCCGAGAAATGCGCTGCACCCTATCGACGATTGCGCCAGTATGTGCGCCGCCATGCTCGATGTCGTCGTCTTTCCGTGCGTGCCGGCGAAACACAGTCCGCGACCGGCGCGGGTTATCAGACCGAGCACCTCCGCCCGTTTGGCTATGTCGAAACTGTGTGTGCGGAAATAGACAAGACCCCGATGCGTCTGCGGAACGGCAGGCGTATAAACCACCAGCGTTTTTTCGGCGTCGCGGAAGGCGGTCGGTATCAATTCGGGATTTTCGTCGTAAAACAGCTGCGCGCCTTCACGGGAAAGGGCGTCGGTCAATGCCGAAGCGGTTTTGTCGTAGCCTCCGACGGAATAGCCTTTGGCTAAAAAATAACGGACAAGCGCACTCATGCCGATGCCGCCGGCACCGACGAAATAGATGGCGTTGTATTCGGTTATGGGTTTCATTTCGATTGTTTTTCGGTGATGATATGGAGCACGATGTCGGCGATGCGGGCTGCCGAATCGCGTTGCGCCAACAGGGAGATTTGTTTCCGCATATTCGCCAGCAAGGCGTCTTGCCGTACCGTGTTGATGGCTTTGTTCATAAGCAAATCGACAGCGTCGCTGTCGGAAATGAACAGGGCGGCGCCTCGGCTCGAAAGGGCTTTTGCGTTTTTTGTCTGATGGTCTTCGGCAACGTTAGGCGAAGGCACGAGTATCGCCGCTTTGCCCAGCAGGCACAGTTCGGAAATGGTTCCGGCGCCAGCCCGTGAAATCACCAAGTCGGCAGCACGGTATGCCATGTCCATGCGGGCGATGAACGGCATCTGTATGATGTGGAAACGTTTTTTCCCTTTCAGCGCTGCACGGGCGGTTTCATCGTAATATTTGCCGCTTTGCCAGATGATTTGCACATCTTCCGGTATGTGGGAGAGATAGTCGATAACACTTTGATTCAGTGTGCGTGCACCCAAGCTGCCGCCTATGATGAGAATCGTTTTCTTCTGCGGGTCGAGGTCGAAAAAACGTATCGCCTCCTCGCGCGTGGTACTGCTTTCCAACAAGTCCTGCCGTACCGGATTGCCCGTAAGTACGATTTTTTCTTTCGGGAAAAAGCGCTCCATGTTTTCGTAGGCGACGCATATTTTCTCCGCTTTCGATGCCAGCAGTTTATTGGTTACGCCGGCATACGAGTTTTGTTCCTGTATAAGTGTCGGCACACCTTTTTTTGCCGCAGCCCACAGGGTGGGACCGCTGGCGTAGCCTCCTACGCCTACGGCAATATCGGGCTGAAAGCGGTCGATGATTCTCCGTGCCATGCGAATGCTTTTGAACAGACGGTAAAGTACCCGCACGTTTTTCCATATCTGCCGGCGGGAAAAACCGCTTACCGGCAACCCTTCGATTTTATATCCGGCAGCCGGTACTTTTTCCATTTCCATACGGTTTTCTGCGCCGACAAAAAGAATTTCGGCATCGGGACATTTTTCTTTCACGGCGTTGGCAATGGATATGGCGGGAAATATGTGTCCGCCCGTACCGCCTCCGCTAATCAGTACTTTCATCATATTCATTTATTTTTTGTACGGGGTTGGGGGCTGATATATCGTTGTCGTCTTCTGTCGAAGTATCGGCATCTTCTATGCCTGTCTGTTTGGCAAACCGGCTTATACTCAACATGATTCCGAAGTAAGCGCTTATTACCATAAACGATGAACCGCCCCGACTGACCAGCGGCAGAGGCTGTCCCGTGACGGGGAAAAGTCCTACCGACACGCCCATGTTTATCAATGCCTGAAAGGCAATCATGGTAGCCAGTCCGGTTATCAGGAATGCCGGATAGGCTTTGTCGCATTGTCGGGCAATGGAGCCGGCGCGCAGCAGTAGCGAGATGTAAAGCGCCATGACGAAAATTCCGCCGAGAATGCCCGTTTCTTCGATGATGATGGCGTAGATGAAATCGGAATAGGCTTCGGGCAGGAAATCCCGGGCACGGCTGTTGCCGGGCCACACCCCGACGCCTTTGCTGTTTGCCACTGCCATATAGGCGTGCTGCTCTTGGTAATTGTCATCGACAATCGCTTCTTCGTACGCTTTTTTATCGTTGCTTTCGAAGAATCGGGCACAGCGTCCGCCCCATGTCGCCATACGGGTTTTACCCAATACCGGAAATGTTTTTTTCACAGCTTCTTCGTATTTGTAAACCATTACCGACACCGACAGCAGGACGACGACGGCTGCCATGACGACGGCTGCCAGCAAGAGCAGTTTTTTCCACTCCACTTTTGCTATTATCATCATGCAGAAGCTCACGACACCGACCAACAAGGCGGTGGAGAGGTTGTCTTTGACTATCAGCAGACAGGCAATTCCGGTAACGATGAGACTGTATTTGAAGGCTTTTGTTCCCGCGCCTTTTCGTTCGGGGTCTTGGTATTTTGCCAAAATGAATGCGAGCAAGAGAATCACCGATAGTTTCGCCAATTCCGACGGCTGTACCGAAAAGCCGAAGTCCAGCCACCGACCGAGAAACAATGCCCAGATAAGCAGCAGCAGCGTAAGCGGCGTGAGTCCCAGCATGAGCAGTTTGCTCCATTTATAATGTATGTTGTGCATACACACCACCAGTGTCGTACCGAAGATGACAAGTCCGATTTGGCGCATTGCCGGTCTCAGAAAATTTCCGCCGTAGCGCGTCAGGTAGCTCGACGAACTGTATATTTCGATGATGGATATAACGCACAGCATGAAGTATATACCCCACAGATACCGGTCGCCCTTGAATATGGAATTTTCTTTGCTCATCGGATTTCGATTACAAATTACGTACACACTCTTTGAATTGGGTGCCGCGGTCTTCGTAGCTTTTGAAAAGGTCGAAACTTGCGCAGCAGGGCGAGAGCAGCACCGTGTCGCCCGGAACTGCCGCAGCAAAGGCTTTATCGACCGCCTCGCGCATCGACGCGGCGTCGCAGATGTAAGGTACTTTGTCGTCGAAGAAGCGGTGCAGTTTGCTGTTATCTACTCCCAGACAGATGATGGCTTTCGCTTTTTTTCGCACCACCTGTTCTATTTCGGTGTAGTCGTTGCCTTTGTCTTTTCCGCCGAGAATCAGCACGACAGGCGTGGTCATGCTTTCCATGGCGTACCAGCACGAATTGACATTGGTCGCCTTGGAGTCGTTTACGAATGCGACGCCCCGCACGCAAGCTACTTTCTCCAACCGATGCTCTACGCCGGCGAAATCGGAAAGCGCCTCCCGCAACGTATCTTTGCGTATTTCGAGAATGCGGGCGGAGATGCCGGCTGCCATGGAGTTGTACAGGTTGTGCCGTCCGGGCAGCGAAAGCTGCTCTTCGTCCATATCGAATATGTCGTCGGGCGTTTCGATATAGAGATGTTCGTTTTCGGTGTAGGCTTTCACCCCGCATTCTTTTGTCTCGGCAAACGGATAGAGACGCGCTTTCAAATAATGTTTCGACAACTCTCGCGTGATAATGGGGTCATCGTTCCAAAAGACAAACGCATCTTTTTCGGTTTGGTTCTGTGTGATGCGGAATTTGGCATCGACATAGTTTTGCATTTCGTACCCGTAGCGGTCGAGGTGGTCGGGGGTGATGTTGAGCAGCACGGCAATATCGGCTTTGAAGCGGTACATATTGTCGAGTTGGAAACTGCTCAATTCGATGACATAGTAGTCGTGTTCTTCGGTGGCGACTTGGAAAGCGAGGCTTTTTCCCACGTTGCCGGCAAGTCCTACGTTCAATCCCGCTTTTTTCAATATGTGATAAGTGAGCAGAGTTGTTGTCGTTTTACCGTTACTGCCGGTGATACATATCATGCGGGCATGGGTGTAGCGTCCGGCAAATTCTATTTCCGAGACAATGGGAATGTTTTTCCCTTCCAATGCCTGTATCATCGGGGCAGTCTCCGGTATGCCCGGACTTTTTACCACTTCGTCGGCATTCAGGATTTTTTCTTCGGTGTGTCTGCCCTCTTCCCATTCGATATGGTAGTCGTCGAGCTGTTTTTTATACTGTTCTTTTATCGACGACATATCCGAAACGAATACGTCGAATCCTTTGACCTTTGCCAAAACGGCAGCTCCTGCACCGCTTTCGCCGGCACCGAGCACTACGATACGTTTTTTCTTTTCCATTTATCGCATTTTCAATGTAACCAATGTCAATACTGCCAGAATGACTCCCACAATCCAAAAGCGGATAACGATTTTCGATTCGGGAATCGCCGTCAGCGGTTTTTTTATCAGCGCTTCCACGTCGCCGGCGGCTTTTTGGAAGTGGTGGTGCAGCGGCGTCATTTTGAAGATGCGCCGTCCTGCCCCGTAGCGGTGTTTCGTATATTTGAAATAACCGGTTTGCAGGATTACCGAAAGGCTCTCTACCAAAAAGATTCCGCACAACAGCGGCAGCAGCAGCTCTTTGTGGATAATCATGGCGAATACGGCAATGATGCCGCCGAGCGTCAGACTGCCGGTGTCGCCCATGAACACTTGCGCGGGAAAGGCGTTGTACCAGAGGAATCCGATGATCGCACCGATGAATGCGCAGGAGAATACCACCAGCTCTTCCGTGCCCGGAATGTACATGATATTCAGATAGGAGGCATACGCGATGTGTCCCGACAGATACGCCAGAATCGCCAGTGCGATGCCGATGATTGCCGAGCTGCCTGTTGCCAGTCCGTCGAGTCCGTCGGTGAGGTTGGCTCCGTTGGAGACAGCCGTTACCACGAGAATCGTTACGAAGATAAAGATAATCCACCCCGCCGTCTGGGCGTGTTCACCGAGAAAAGGCACGAGTTCGGCGTAGTCGAAATTGTTGTTTTTCATAAACGGAATCGTCGTCTGGGTGGATTTGATGTTTTCCGGCGAATAGAGTATTTCCGCCGTGTTGTCGTGCTGTACCGTAACGTTTTCGCGAATCACCACATTCGGACTCATGTAGAGCGTAAGCCCTACTATCAGCCCCAAACCTACTTGTCCGATGATTTTGTATTTTCCCGAAAGTCCGTCCTTGTTATGGAATTTCAGTTTTTTGTAGTCGTCGATAAAACCGATTGTTCCCAGCCAGATGGTCGATACCAGCATCAATATCATGTAGATATTGTCGAGGCGTCCCACCAGCAGGCAGGGCACCAGAATGGATATGATGATGATGATGCCTCCCATCGTCGGGGTGCCTTTTTTGCTCAGTTGCCCTTCTATGCCGAGATTGCGCACGGTTTCGCCTATCTGCATTTTTTGCAGGCGGGCGATGAGGCGCTTGCCGATAATCGTTGCGATGAACAGCGACAGGATAAGCGCCATTCCAGACCGGAACGAAATGTACCGGAATACTCCCATTCCGGGAATATCCAGATTGTCGAGATATTGAAATAAGGGATACAGCATGATTATTTATTCGTTGAATATACGCTCTACTTCTTCTTTGTCGTTGAAATGATGTTTTACACCTTCGATTTCCTGATAATCTTCGTGTCCTTTTCCGGCAATGAGCACCACGTCGCCCGCCTGCGCGAATTGCGTGGCGGTGCGTATGGCTTCCCTTCTATCGACGATAGTCAGGGTTTTGCGGCGTTGTGCCGCATCGAGACCGGCGAGCATGTCGTCGAGAATGTCCTGCGGCTTCTCGAAGCGCGGATTGTCCGATGTGAGTATCACGCGGTCGCTCCATTTCACCGCCTCTTGCGCCATCAGCGGGCGTTTCCCCTTGTCGCGGTTGCCGCCCGCGCCGACCACTGTTATCACCTGCCCCGAACGACCGACGACGCCTCTTATCGAGGTCAGCACGTTGGTAAGCGCATCGGGTGTGTGTGCGTAATCGACTATGACTGTGTATTTTTGCGGGGCGTGCAGCGTTTGGAACCGTCCCGAGACGGGTACCAACAAACTCAGATTCACCAGCACTTTTTCAGGATTCTCGCCCAACAGGCAGGCTGCTCCGTAAACTGCTAACAGGTTGTAGGCATTGAATTTGCCGACGAATTGCACTTCTACTTCCCGTCCGTTTATTTCGAGAGTCGTGCCGTCGAGGCGGCTTTCGATGATGCGTCCCTTGAAATCGGCGAGGCTGTTGAGAGCGTAGCTGTGGCGCGAAGCCCGCGTGTTTTGCAGCATGACGGCTCCGTTTTTGTCGTCGTCGTTCGTCAGGGCGAAAGCCGTTTCCGGCAGGTTGTCGAAAAATTGTTTTTTTGCTTTGAGGTAAGCCTGTACGGTTTTATGGTAGTCGAGATGGTCGCGCGTCAGGTTAGTGAAGATGGCGCCGTCGAAATCCAAGCCGGCGATGCGCTTCTGATCGACCGAGTGCGAACTCACCTCCATGAAAGCGTAGCGGCAGCCGGCATCGACCATTTCCCGCAGCAGCCGGTGAAGTGTCAGCGGGTCGGGTGTCGTGTGGTCGGTGGGCACGGCTTTGTCGTCGATGTAATTGCATACGGTCGAGAGCAGTCCTGCTTTTTCGCCGAAAAGGCGGAACATTTCGTACAGCAGCGTGGCGGTCGTGGTTTTTCCGTTCGTTCCCGTAACGCCTACGAGCGTCAGCTCCTGCGACGGGTTGCCGTACCATGCCGACGCCAAAAGTCCCAGACTTTCCCGTGTATCGTGTGTTGTTATATAAGTTACATTCGGAGAAATGTTTTCCGGCAGTTCTTCGCAAACGATTGCCGCAGCCCCCTGCGCTACGGCTTTGTCGATAAAGGTATGCCCGTCGACTGCCGTACCGCGCACGGCAACGAACAATGAGCCTTTTGCCACACGGCGGGAGTCGGCTTCGACGGCGGTAATGTCGATGTTGTCGTTTCCGATGACTGCGGTCGTTTTCAGAGCTTGAAGAAGATTTTTCAGTTGCATATACAATAGTTTTACCTCAATACGATTCGTATATAATCCCCTTTATGCGCCCGTCTTCCGGCGGGAATGGATTGTTTGGTTACTTTGCCGCTGCCCTCTATTTCCACGTACAAGCCGGCTTCTTCCAACAGATAAAGAGCATCGCTTGCTCCCATACCTATCACCGACGGTACGAGGTTGTCGATGACCGGTATTTTGTTCAAGGCAATTGAGTTGTCTTTTGTCGTTGTCCGCACCCATTCCGCGCCGGTTTCGGGCGGCGTGCAGGGCAAAGAGAGCGTGCGGCAGACGCGCGAAGTCGCGGCTAAATTGCCGTTTTTTATGTAAGGCATTTGCGGCAAGAGCGTATCAGTTGGCAGTGTTTCATCAGTCGAAAGGAAACCGCGCGCATAGAGCTGTTCGGCTATTTCGCGCAGTACGGCTCCCGACATGGTACCTCCCGAAGGGTAGCCGATTCTCGGATTGGAAATCACCACGATGCAGGAATATTTGGGATTGTCGGCAGGGAAGTAGCCGCAGAACGATACGCGGTGCCGTACGCCGTTTCCCTTGTAGCCTGCATCGCTTTGGTGTATCTGTGCCGTTCCGGTCTTGCCGGCGATTTGCACATAGTCGGAGCCGACGGCATTTTTCCCGCGAGCCGTGCCGTAGAGCACGACATCTTTCAACATCTGCCGTATCTCTTTCAATGTTTGCGATTTGCATATCCGGCTATTGACGACTTCGGATTTGAATTTCTGCACCATTTCTCCGTCTTCACTTACGCCGGCGATGACGTAGGGTGTTATCATTTTGCCGTCGTTGGCGATGGCATTGTAAAACATCAGGGTGTAAATGGGCGGTATCGACACTTCGTATCCAAAGCTCATCCATGGGAGAGAGGTTTTCCACCATTCGGGATTGGGCTTTCCGTCGGACAGGGTCGGGTATTTGATGCGCGGAGCACTGGCGTCGGGCAGATGCAGGTCGATGGCTTTGTTCAGTCCGATGGCATACAGACCGTCCACGAATTTTTTCGGTTCGCGCTCGAATCCGCGAAGGACGACTTTCGACACACCGATATTCGATGAATACCATATTGCCTGTGCCGCCGTGATTTCGTGGTAGCCGCCGTGCGAATAGTTATGGTCTTTCATATCTCTGCCGGCATAGTGGAAAAGTCCGTTTCCCGTGTCGAACTTATCGTCGGGACGCACCACGCCGGCGTCCAGTGCCACCATCATGGCGGCGGTTTTGAACGTGGAGCCGGGCTCTACGAAGTCGCTTATGGCGTGATTGTCCATTTCCTCATAGCTGCCGTCCCGCTGTTTGTCGAGGTTGGCAATTGCCCGTATGGCACCCGTTTCGACTTCCATGACGACCGCCGTGCCGTAGTCGGCATTGGTCTGTATCAGTTTGTTCATCAGAGCCGACTCCGCCATGTCCTGTATGTCGGCGTCGATGGTGGTAACGATGTCTTTTCCGGCAATGGGCGCGCGGAGAATTTTATTGATGTATTGCGACGGTATGCGGTTGCGCTGTTTCTCCTGTAAGCCGGGCACCCCCCGCAGCAGCGAGTCGCAAGCGAGTTCTATGCCGCTTGTTCCGGCTGCCCGTGCATTGCCGATGGTAGCTACCGCTTCCAGTCCGAAAGGTCTTTTCCGTCGCGACTGTTCCTCGAATATGATGCCGGTTTGGTTGGAATTTTTTTTGTTGAAAAACGGATAGGAGAGAATCTGTTGTTTCTCCATATAAGAGAGCGTCCGCGTCGAAATCCGGTAGTACCGTTTGTTTTTTGCATGAAATCCCGCTGTGAGCAGGCGGCGATAACCGTCGGCATTATGTTCGCCCGGCATTTGTGCCAGAGCTTTGCACAGCGGGTCGAGATAGCGGTTGAACGTATCTTTATGGGCTTCTGTCACCGCCATGTCCATGTACATCGTATAGATAGGAACGGTCGTTGCCAACAGCCGTCCGTCCGTTGCCAGAATGTCACCTCTTTTGGCGGGCACTGTTTCCGTGCGGAATCCTATCGAGTCGGCTTTGTGTCGCCAAGCCTCTCCTTCGGCGAATATCGTCCGCCCCATGCTGAAAAGTATGGCGATGCAGACAAGCGCTATGAATGCAACGATTATCGAGTATCGGGAATAGATGCTGCTCTTATTTGTCGCCATATTTTTTACGGATTAGTTTGTACGACGGTGTTACGGCAGGGGCTATTTCTATGCCCTTGCTTTCGAGCATCTGCTGTATCTGGGAGGGCTGTCCGATGCCGGTGAGTTCCGACGACAGCGTTATCGACTCGTTTCGCAAATTTTCTATCTGGGCGTGCAATCGTTTTATTTCCAACATTTTTCGAGTGCAGTTGTATCGGTTCCCGATATAGAGGAACAGCATGATGACGATGAAAAGAAAGGTTTTCCAATGCCGCAAAAGAAAATCGACCGACACCAATTCGCCGTCGGCAAAAAGCAAATCCCAATATTTCTGAAAAAAGTTTTTAGAGTTTTGCGGGGTGTCGTTTTTTATCTCTTTCTCGTCTTCGGGTTCCATGTTTTTTTCGGTTACAATTTTTCTGCCACGCGCAATTTTGCACTGCGGGCACGCGGATTCCGGATTATTTCTTCCTCATCGGGCACGATTACTTTGTTGTTTAGGGGACGCAGCGGTGCTGATTCCTTGCCGAAAAAATCTTTTTCGACGCGTCCTTCGAAATTTCCTGTCTTGAAAAAGTTTTTGACGATACGGTCTTCGAGCGAATGGTAGGTGAGTATGGCTATGCGTCCGCCTTGCCGCAGCAGCGTTACTGCCGACGAAAGCATTTTTTGCAGCGCTTCCGTTTCGCGGTTTACTTCGATGCGCAGCGCCTGAAATATGCAGGCTAGCTCTTTTTTCTCCTGCCTCCGGTCGATGCAGGGCGACACGATTTCCACCAATTGCCCGGTCGTTTCGATTCTGTTTTTCCGCCGTGCGGCGACAATGGTCTCCGCGATTTTCCGAGCCGAGCGCAACTCGCCGTACAGATAGAAAATATCGGACAGCTTTTCTTGCGGGTAATCGGCTATGACATCGGCAGCGGAAAGCTGTGCCCGCCGGTTCATGCGCATATCGAGATGCCCGTCAAGCCGGAACGAAAACCCCCGTTCCGATGTATCGAAATGGTGAAACGAAACCCCCAAGTCGGCTAACAGCCCGTCTATGACTTCGACTTCGTGGTAACGCATAAAATTTTTCAGAAACCGAAAGTTGCCGTGAATGAAAGTAAATCGCGGGTCGTCGATAGTATGGGAGCACACGTCTTCATCTTGGTCGAAAGAAAAAAGCCTGCCTTTCGTTCCCAACCGTTCCAATATCGCCCGGGAATGCCCGCCACCGCCGTATGTGGCATCGACATACGTTCCGTCGGGACGTATCGCTAAATTTTCGATGCAGGCGCCAAGTAATGCAGGTATATGATATACAGTCGATTGCATGGTTTTATTCAAGCGGGTACTTCATGTGGTAAAGGTAGTAATAAAACATGGACAATAGAATAATCCTTGCATTTTTTAACAATTTATAATGAATCGCTCCTTTCACCTTTCTGAAAATGCTCTTGGAAAGAATAGAAAAGTCATTTTTCCTAAATAAAAAGCGCTATTCCGCAAAGATTCACTATCTTTGTCCGTTTTTTACATGGAAACAATGGGAGACGATAACTCTTTGCGCATTGATGTAGAGGCGGTTGTGAAAGGAAAATCGGCAAAGTGGGGAAAACGCATACCGAAATTTTTCTACAATTATCTCAAACACATCATTCAACAAGACCGGATAAATCGCTTTTTGGAGATTCATCGCGAAAAAGGGGTCGATTTTGCCGATTCCTTGTTGGAGTATCTCCATATCGGCGTACAATGCGACGGAGAGGAAAATATTCCGAAGACGGGGCGATTCATTTTCGCCTCGAATCACCCGCTCGGCGGACTCGACGGGGTGGCTCTCATTTCGGTTTTGGGTAAAAAATACAACCGTGATTTCAAGATTCTTGTCAATGATTTGCTTATGGCAATGACGCCATTGACGGAAAATTTCCTCCCTATCAACAGTTATGGCAAACAGGATAAGGACAATGCCGATGCTTTGACGCAAGCCTACGACGGCGACGGACAAATGGCGGTGTTTCCTGCCGGTCTCGTTTCCCGTCGGCAAGGCAGGGAAATCAAGGATTTGGAATGGAATAAAGCGTTCATTACGAAAAGTGTCCGGCATCGGCGAGATGTCATTCCGGTCTGGTTTGAAGGATACAATTCCCGCTTTTTTTACCGTTTTGCGCAGTGGCGCAAGCGGCTGGGATTGAAATTCAACATCGAACTCATTTACCTGCCCGATGAAATGTTCAAAAGCGAAAACAAAACGTTTACCATACATTTCGGAAAACGGATTCCGTGGCAGACTTTCGACAAGAGCAGGAGCCGGAAAGAGTGGGCGCAATATGTCAAGGATCAGGTTTACGGTATCAGAGATAGTCTAAACAAACCTACGCGGATATGAAAAAAATCATCGACCCCGTTGAAACAGAGAAAATAATCGCCGAACTTACACCGGAGCGCTTTTTGCGGAATACGAACAAGGGAGGAAATCAGATTTATATAGTCGATTATGCGAATGCTCCTTATACCATGCGCGAAATCGGACGCCTGCGTGAAATTTCATTTCGTTTGGCAGGCGGCGGTACGGGAAAAGACGTCGATATAGATATGTATGACACGATGGAAAATCCGTGTCAGCAGCTTCTTGTCTGGAATCCCGATGCACAGGAAATAATCGGTGGGTATCGTTTCATTTTGGGCGAGAATATGCGGTATGACGATGCGGGGCGTCCCATTATCGCCACATCGCATATGTTCGATTTTTCTCCGAAATTCGTCGCCGAGTATATGCCATATACCATTGAGCTGGGTCGTTCGTTTGTCGTTCCCGAATACCAGTCGTCTCATGCCGGTGCCAAAGCCCTTTTTGCACTCGACAACTTGTGGGACGGATTGGGGGCGCTTACGGTGAATTATCCGCAAATCAAATATTTCTTCGGGAAATTTACCATGTATCCCACTTTTTCCGAAGTGGGTCGCAATATGATTCTTTTCTTTTTGAACAAACATTTTCGCGATACCGACAATCTGGTATGGCCGCGCACCCCTCTCGATACGCACAGCGATTACGAGTCGTTGAATAAACTTTTCCCTGAAAATAATTCGTTCAAAGAAGATTACAAGATTCTCAATCAGGAGGTGCGGGCGTTGGGTGTCAATATTCCCCCGCTGGTGAACAGCTATATGAATCTCTCGCCTACGATGCGCATATTCGGTACGGCAATCAACGATGAATTCGGAAACGTCGAAGAGTCGGGCATACTTATTGCCATTGATGAAATTCTCGACGAAAAGAAAAAGCGGCACATCGACACTTACGAGCGCGATTCAAAAATCTGACGATTATTTTTCTTTTTCGAATGTGCGGGATTCGTATGCCTCGATAGCCTGCCGCCATTCTGCTGAAATCGGTTTCGTCGTTCCCGTCTTGAAGTCGAATCCCACCAATACCGTTTCGCACGTCGCATTTACGATACGCCGATTCGTCATGATTTGCTGAAACAGTTTGATGCTTTTGTTTCCTATTGCTGCGGTTCGGGTCTGTACGACGACTTCGTCGTACAAGAAAATCGGGGCGAGGAAGTTGGCGTTTACGTTCGCCACGACGAGGTCTATCTCCTTTATCTCCCGCATATCCGGACGTATGCTCTCGAAATAATGCAGTTTCCCCAAGTCGTAAAAAGAGAAATAAACCGAATTGTTGAGGTGTCCCAATCCGTCTATGTCGTTGAATCGCAATTGCACCGGCAGCGTATGCCGGAATACGTTTTCGTCTGTCGTATTCATCTGAAAATAATATCTTTTACCAACGGTTTCCCGAGCTCTTCATTCAATCGCTCTATCAAGGATATTTTGTTGCACATCAATTCGTTGCGCAGTATTGCCGACGAAAGCGACACGTATAATTTGCCGTTGCGCATTTGTGCGCGGGTGGTGTAGCCGGCAACCGTTTCGCCGAACAGATTTCGCCACAAGACGCCGATCTGCGTTTCGTCGAGCTTCTGTGTCAGGTTTTGTTCGGATAGAACCTTCGGAAGCAAATCACTTAACCGTTGTGCCTCTTTTCGCTGCATACTATTCCGAAATGACAGTGAAACAACCCTTTTCCACGCCGAAAAGGCGATAATCGCCGGCTGCACGGCGCACGATGGCGTCGAGATATTCGCGGTTGGTGTCCGTAACGAATATTTGTCCGAAACGCTCTTGCGAAACTAAGGAGATGATTCTCCCCATGCGCATGGCGTCGAGTTTGTCGAAAACGTCGTCGAGCAGCAGCAGCGGAGCCGTGTGCCCGTTCTGTTTCAGGTAATCGAATTGCGCGAGTTTCAGGGCGACCAAGAACGTCTTGTTCTGCCCTTGCGAGCCGATGCGTTTCATCGGATATTCTCCAAGCGTCATTTCCAGTTCGTCTTTGTGAATGCCTCGCGATGTGTAGCCCAAAATCAGGTCGCGCGAGCGTACCTCTTCCAACAGCGGGCGCAGGTCGCCCCGACTCAAATGCGAGGTATACGAAAGTCCTACCGTTTCGTCGCCGCCCGATATGACGGAATAGAACTCTTGAAAAACCGGTATGAATTTTTCCAAAAAACGGCAGCGGGCTTCGTATATGCCGACAGCCGCCTGCGCCATTTGCTCCTCCCAAATTTCATACATCGACGCATCGAAAACCTCCTCTTTCAGCAGCGTGTTGCGCTGCATCAAAGCGCGGTTGTAGCGTATCAACCGGTCTAAATAGCTCTTGTCGAATTGCGAAACGACCATGTCGAGAAAGCGGCGGCGTTCGTCGCTGCCGCCCTGTATGAGCACGGCATCGGCAGGCGAAATCATCACTAGCGGAATCAGCCCGATATGGTCGGACAGTCGGTCGTACTCCTTTTTGTTTCGCCGGAAAATTTTTTTCTGCCGGTGTTTCAGTCCGCAATATATCTCTTCTTCCCGACCGTCGCCGTAGTCGTAGTTGCCTTGCAGCATGAAAAATTCTTCCCCGTGCCGTATGTTCTGCGAGTCGATGACATTCGTCGAACTTTTGCAGAACGACAGATAATAGAGTGCGTCGAGCAGATTGGTTTTTCCCATGCCGTTATTGCCTAAGAAACAATTGAGTCCGGCGGAAAAAGTCAAATCGGCTTGCGCGATGTTTTTGAAATTGACGATTGATAATCGGGAAAGTATCATGCTCGTTGTTTTATATTGCAAACCTACACAAACTTTTTCGGTTTACCGCGTCCGACGGAAAGAAAAAAAGGAAAAAACCTCATTTTTAACGGGACAACCTTCAAAAAAACAGACCGATTTTTTCATTTATAAATATAAAAGCGTACTTTTGCGTCGCAAAAACGTTTCGTTAATAAAAAACAACACAAGATATGGCAAATAAACAAAACACTCAGGACGAACTCGATAAAGTGAACGAAGTGCTTTCTTCGTCGGAACAGTTTATCGAGAACAATCAAAAACGCATCTCGCTGATACTTTGTATCATTATTCTCTGCGCTGCCGCATGGATAGGGGTGCGCTATTTCTATTTTGAACCGCGTGAAAAAGCGGCTTACGCCGAAATGTTCAAAGGCGAGTTTTATCTCGATACGGACTCTTTCAACTTGGCTCTTAACGGCAATGGCGCCGACTACATCGGATTCAAGGCTATCGTCGAGGATTATTCGCACACCGACGCCGCCAATCTGGCTGCCGCTTATGCCGGCATTTGCGAATACAATCTCGGAAATTATGCCTCAGCGTTGGACTACTTCCGGTCGTTCAAAGCCGACGACAAGTTCGTTTCGCCCAACGTATTGGGCATGATGGGCAACTGCTACGCCAACATGGACCGCACCGACGATGCGATAGCCACGTTCGAGAAAGCCGCCAAGAAAGCCGATAACATACTGCTTTCGCCCTACTACCTGCAAAAGGCTGCTACCGTAGCCGAAGCTCAGGGCGACTACAACAAGGCGCTGTCGCTCTATCGTCAGATAAAAGACGACTATGCCACTTCGGCGGTTGCTCGCGACATCGACAAATACATCGAACGCGCACAGGCTAAAATCTAAGCAGAAAAATCAATCGTGATAAAAGAGAGGGTATCTCCCGCGAGATACCCTTTTTACTATATAATATATGGCAACAGCATATCAGAATCTATCTTCTTGCGACGGCGACAGCGTACCCCATTCGCCCCTTTTGCGCATTGCAATCGTCTGCGCCGAATGGAACGCCGACATTACGGGGAAACTGCTCGAAGGCGCCCGCAATACGCTCGAACGGCACGGCGTGAAAGACGACAACATTTTTATCGAACACGTGCCCGGAACGTTTGAATTGACATTCGGCGCGCAGCGCATGGCGATGCACTACCGCCCCGACGCCGTCATCGTACTCGGTTGTGTGATACAGGGCGACACGCCGCATTTCAATTACGTGTGCGAAGGCGTTACGGAAGGCATTACCCGCCTCAACGCGACGCTCGATGTTCCCGTAATCTTCGGCGTACTCACCACCAACGACAAACAGCAAGCCATAGACCGCGCCGGAGGCAAGTACGGAAACAAAGGCGATGAGGCGGCTGTTACCGCCATCAAAATGGCGGCATTTGCAGCCCGCATGAAATAAAAAAAGCGCCGTTTCATCGAAAAAAACGGCAGAAAAACTATATTTGCATATCGTTGTAGGAATATGCGCCGATTTGCAGTCAAACAATATTGCTTGCGGAAAATACGCAAGATACGCCACCGGAAAGGGTATGGCGTGCATTCTCCTTTCGCCTACAATCTTATCACCAAAGTCATCGAAGAAAAATCGGGCTATTACGCCTACCAGTCTATCGAAGGGTTGCACCATACCTTGCACGACAAGGTCAAAAGCAACCGCCGCAAATACCGGCTTCTTTTCCGTCTGGTCAATCGTTTCAAGCCCCAGATCATTGTCGAACTCGGTAGCGGAGGCGGCGACTCCACCCTATATCTCCAACAAGGCTATCCGCAGGCGCACGTGTATTGCATCGAACCCGACGACATACGTCGGGCTTCTGCCGAGCAGCTTTGTATGCACCTGCCCGGAAATGTAACGTTCGTCGATTGTTCCCTCGCCGACGGTATCGAATTTTTGTCGTCGAACGATATTCGCCCCGATTTCATCTATCTGCATCGTCAGTCCGATACACGGCAATATGAAATACTGTTGCGCCGGCTCGGCGCCTTGCTCGCGGATAACGGGTTGGTCGTCATCGACGGTATCAGACAGAAAAAGAGTGTTCTGCGCGAATGGCAGCATTTCACGGAGCAAGAAAAAGTGCGTACGACGTTCGACCTCTATAATACCGGCATCGCCATTTGCAACCCCAAACTCGACAAGCGGAACTATATCGTTGCATTCTGAAACAAAAAACGTTATGAAAAAAAGTATCCTTTACACCGGAACAGGCGACGCGGGCGAGACCTCCCTCGTCGGCGGCAAGCGCGTTTCTAAACACGACATACGCCTCGAAGCCTACGGCACCGTCGATGAACTCAACGCCCATCTCGGTTTGCTCGTCGCCATGCTGCCCGACGGAATGGACGACGATGCCGCGCAAATACGCTTCATACAACACCGCCTTTTCGCCGTCGGAGCCTATCTGGCAACCGATACTGCCGACACCGCTCTGCGCAGCGCAGCCCATATCCGACCCGAAAACATTGAACAAATAGAACAGCGCATCGACACCCTCGATGCCGCACTGCCGCCCCTGCGCAATTTTGTGCTGCCGGGCGGCAGTCGGGCAGCCGCACAAGCCCATGTGTGCCGTACCGTTTGCCGTCGCGCCGAGCGCTACATTTGCACCCTTTGCGACCGGCAGCCAGTCGATAAACTTATCTTGCAGTATATCAATCGGTTGTCGGATTACCTGTTCGTTCTTTCCCGTCAATGCAACGTCGTTGAAAAAAAAGCAGAAATTTATTGGGATAAAGATTGCAAATGAAAATATTTATTCTACTTTTGCGGAAAAATTAAACCCGTTAAACATCATTCATTATGTATTGGACTTTGGAATTGGCATCGAAACTCGAAGACGCACCTTGGCCCGCCACCAAAGATGAGCTGATTGATTACGCCATGCGTTCGGGCGCACCCCTCGAAATCATCGAAAACCTGCAAGAAATGGAAGACGAAGGCGAAATATACGAATGTATCGAAGACATTTGGCCCGATTACCCCAGCAAAGAAGACTTCTTCTTCAACGAGGAGGAGTATTAGTGCTGTTTTTAGCATAATATCAAATATTAAATCCCTGTCAATCAATTAAATTGACAGGGATTTGATTTGCCGTGGGAAACCGTACTTTGCTTTCTGGGAGGGTACGACCTATCCGTAAAACTTGTTTTGAAGAGTGTGCAGACGCCCTCCCTTGATAACTCTGGGGCGATTAGCGAACCTGTTTCAGTTCACCTATCTTCTCGCCCATCAGAATGTGCTGCCATGCACCGTCCTCATCTTGCGGAGAGGTTAAATGGAAATTGGCTTCCTTTTGGAACACCAATACGAAATCCGAGCCACCAAACAAAAAATAGCCCAACTCATCGCCTTTTCCCACTCGCTTGCCTACGTGCAAATCTTCCGAGAAATTAACAGAAGCGACCTGTGACATTCCGATAGGCATCACAGCAACCAGCCCATGCGACTCCGTTTCAATGATAGCAAGCCCGCGCGTTTCGATGCTTTGCCAACCCGGTACGGAACAATCAACTATATATTGCTGCAAGTTAGGTTCCCAAGTAATCTTTCCGCCCAATGCATCATCTCCCGGAATAATACGAAGCTCGCGGATTATTCCGGATAACGGGAAATGATAACGGTGATAATCATTTGCATTGAGAAAAGCGTGGTAGAAAGTGCCGCCGGCAAAAGCGTCACAATATGGACTATTCGGACCGATAAGGTTGCGTATGGAGTTGAATACACGTGATTTTACCGCGATCTTCTCATTCGTGATGATGTACGAATCATCATCAATCTCCCAAACTCCCTGCGGAATGCAATCGGTCGGTGATGCCACGATTGAATTGTCTTCCGGAGAGGCTATGGGACGCTGGTCTGCAGATGCAAGGCGACGGCTGAAAAAATCATTGAACGAATGCCAGTGCGAAGGATCTTCATACCATCCCTTGGTCATGCCAAGCTCTTCTTGTTGCATCATCAGTTCCTCGTACTCCTTATTCCAAGATGCGGGTGAAGAGAGGAAACTACCCCATGATTTGCAATAATCTACCAACCAACTGCGGTATGGCTCTACGTATTGCACCGAATTAGTGAAAAGGCTTTCATTTTCCAACGATTCCAGAGGCATGCAGTTGATGAAATAGCAATAGCATAAAGCCTGATACATACGTCCGAAAATGCTGGGCTGACCGGGGCAGAAAATCACATCCCAAGGCATGGCGGTCTGAGAGCGGTCAATGAAATCATAGTACGCCTCCAATGATTGCGCCGGATTGGTAGAGGGGTCAGGATTGATCTTTCGACCTTTTTCGATAGCTTCCAATAGAAGGGACTTGATGCGGCTGTCTTGCTTCACTATATCCACCAACTTCTGTGTAGTGGCGCTATACGGTTTGTTCTCTTTTGTCGCACAATTCTGCCCCAAAACCGACAGGAATACAAAGAACACAGATGCGATAAGTATTCTCAATGAATTGTGATTCAATAGTTTCATGGTTAAATTTGAATTTAGAATCTACATATTTGAAACAAATATACTATATTTTAGGAATATACCCGCATATATCGGTTACAAAACATTACCATATCTTTCTTCATACACAAACCGATTGAAATTATCAAACACGGAATCTGGAACAAGTGTGATTCTTTCGTCAGGAGAAATACCGTAAAAAAGGTTTACAGTTTCACTTTAATGCTTGTTTTAGAGGTGCAGCAAAAGAAAGGGAAATATAATTACCTTTGTTTTTTTACGACGGAGCCCTTTTGTCATATTAATGCTTATAGATTTACTCTTCTTGCTCATAATAATAAGAATAATCTATACCTTTCATAAAGGTTTCACGATCATTAATTTTGTCCGTTAATCCCGATTGCAGAAGGCTCTTAATGTTAGATGCATTGACTACACTGAGTTGCATTGCATTCAGATACTCTTTTTTGTTAATAAGGCTCCAATCTATACATTTTTTTAGCCGCTTTTTGAGGATTAAATCGAGCCAGATGCGAGTAGATCTTCCGTTTCCTTCGCGGAAAGGATGGGCAATATTCATCTCGACATATTTGTCCACAATTTGTTCGAATGTGTCCTCTGGCATTTGCTCGATAGAAGAAAGTGTTTGTGGCAGGTATTGGACTATTGCAAATTGAAATCCTCCTTTTGCCAAATTAACTGAACGAATCTGTCCGGCAAAATCATACAAACCTCCGAATAAATAGGCGTGTATCTGTTGCAATCCTTTTATTGTCCCGACTTCAATATTATCGATTAGATTGCTTCCAAAAAGTGCATACGCTTTCGATTTGCTCTTGCCGTCAATTGTTTCATCACTGTTGGTAAACCACTCGACAAATCTTGCTGCCTTCGTATTCGGAAAAGCCTTTGCCAATAGTATAACTCCATTAAAGTCAAGAGTATCAGATAAACGCCGCTTGCCATCAGGAGCAGTAAGTTTTAACTGGTTAGTAATACTAACCGGTTCGGCATTTTCTTTTTTGAGCTTGTTTTTTAGATATTTCCAATAATTGCGATTCTTTTGATAATCGTCCTGATTATTCAGAACTCCTATAATATCCAACACGGAGAACCACCATTTAGAATGTTCCTCGTCCCATATAGCCCGTACTTCTCGGTCATTATAAAATCGAATGGATATTTTCATAATGATTATTTGATTTCATTATCAAGTTTCATCAACATACCGGCAAAATGTAATTTCCTTACAGCCTCCGGTCTTAATATTAGTTACTGTTTTGCCCATAAATTTTTCGATACGTCTACAAAGGTAATATAAAATATGGAAGAGATAAAGGTGGGGAAGAAATATTATGTATGAATGCAAAACCATTTGCGAGGTGTTTGACAGATTTATGGGCGGTGCTGAAATTCGGGAATGTTGGTGTGCGGAAGTCGGCGGGAATTACTATCTTTGAGCGGAAAATTTTTCATGCCGATGAAAATTTATCGAACGACATTTGTGGCGATTCTTCTTGCCTTGCTGACGACGGCGTGCGGCAACCGCACGGCGGCGACTCTCGACGAATTTACGGAAACAGTTTATTCGCCCCGATATGCCTCCGGTTTTTCCATCAAAGGTATTAAGGGAAAGGAGAGTGTGCTGATTACGGTTTCCAATCCGTGGCAGAATGCCGACGGTGTGGTTGCGCGTCTTTTCATTGCCCGCAATGAGGAGCCGGTTCCTGCCGGATTCACGGGGCAGGTGCTGCGGGGGGCGGCGTCCCGCATCGTCGCCATGTCGGCTACCCATATCGCCATGCTGGCTGCGGTCGGTGCCGACGACAGGGTTGTCGGCGTGTCGTGCATCGACTATATTTCGAACGAATATGTTGCCTTGCATCGCGACAGTATCGGCGATGTGGGATATGAGGGAAATATTGATTACGAACTGCTGCTGTCGCTCCGTCCCGACCTCGTGCTGCTTTATGGCGTCAATGGTGCCAATCCGATGGAGGGTAAGCTCTCGGAACTGGGCATTCCGTATATGTATGTCGGCGATTATCTCGAAGAATCTCCGCTCGGAAAAGCGGAGTGGCTGGTTGCTGTCGGCGAGACGGTGGGGCGGCGTGTCGAAGCCGTCCGGCACTTCGACCCGATAGCCGAGCGCTACAATGCCTTGAAAGAACGGGTAGTGGCGACGGCGTCCGATACCCCCTCGGTCATGCTCAATGCCCCCTACGGCGATTCGTGGTTCATGCCGTCGACAGGGAGTTATCTGGTACAGCTGATTGCCGATGCCGGCGGTGATTACATTTACAAGGAGAATGCGGGCAATGCCTCGCTGCCCATCGACCTCGAAGAAGCCTATCTGTTGGTCGCCGGCGCCGATATGTGGCTCCATACAGGTTCGGCAAATACCCTTGACGAGTTGAAAGCCGCCTGCCCGAAATTCACCGACACCCGCTGTTTCAAAAACGGCAGTGTCTATAACAACACCCGTCGGGTCAATGCTGCCGGCGGCAACGACTTTTTCGAGTCGGCGGTCGTCAATCCCGATATTCTTTTGCGAGATCTCGTGAAAATATTTCACCCCGAAATGGAGAAAGAAGATTTAGTATATTACAAAAAATTGCGATAGATGCGTTCACGTGCCTCCCTGCTGCTTATTCTGTTGATAGCCTTGACGATCGTTCTTTTTCTGTTCGACTTGGCAGTGGGGAGCGTCGCCCTGCCGCTGCGCGATGTCTGGAAGGCATTGACCGGAGGCGACTGTCCGGAGGCGACGGCGAAAATAGTTTTGAATATCCGCCTGTTGAAAGCCGTCGTGGCGTTGTTTGCCGGCGCGGCGTTGTCGGTGAGCGGATTGCAGATGCAGACCCTTTTCCGCAACCCGCTGGCGGGTCCCTACGTGCTGGGTATCAGTTCGGGCGCAAGCCTCGGCGTGGCGCTGTTCATACTCGGAGCGCCGCTGCTCGGGCTGCCTGCGGCTGTTCTTTCTTTCGGCATTGCCGGTGCGGCATGGGCGGGTGCCGCGCTCGTCTTGACAATTGTCGTTGCGGCGAGCCGCCGCATCAAAGACATCATGGTCATTCTCATTCTCGGCATGATGTTTTCGTCGGGGGCGGGAGCTGTCGTGCAGATACTGCAATATCTCAGCAAAGAGGAGGCATTGAAATCCTTTGTCATTTGGACGATGGGCTCGCTCGGCGACGTTACCGCTCCGCAGCTCGCTATTCTCATACCTGCCGTTTTGGTCGGACTGTTGCTGGCGGTGGTTACGATAAAGCCGCTCAACCTGCTCCTTTTCGGTGAAGAATATGCCGTTACCATGGGCTTGAATCTGCGCCGCACCCGTAATCTCTTGTTTCTCTCCACTACCTTCCTTGCCGGTACGGTTACCGCCTTTTGTGGACCTATCGGGTTCATCGGGCTGGCGATGCCGCATATTACGAGGTGGCTGTTCGACGAGAGCGACCACCGCATACTTCTCCCGGGCACGATATTCACGGGCGCTTCCGTGCTGCTTTTGTGCGACATCGTTTCCAAAATATTTGTTTTACCGGTAAACGCCATCACCTCCCTGTTGGGCATACCCGTCGTGGTGTGGGTGGTGCTGCGCCACAAATGATTTCCCGTATGATACAGCTCGACGATTTTTCTATCGGATACGGTTCGCGCCTGCTGCTCGACCATGCAGAGGCAGCGTTTGCCGGCGGTCGGCTTACGGCGCTGATAGGGCGCAACGGTACGGGCAAATCGACCCTTCTCCGTGCTATTGCCGGACTCAATCGCCGCTATTCCGGCAATCTGTTTTTGGAGGGAAAGCGGGTGCGAGATTTGTCGCCGCAGGAGTCGGCGAAGGTGTTGGCATTCGTAACGACCGAACGCACGCGCATTCCCAGCCTCCGTTGCGAAGATGTCGTGTCGCTCGGGCGTGCTCCCTATACCAACTGGATAGGCAGCCTGCAAGCCGTCGATCGCGAGATTGTGTGGAATGCATTGGTGTCGGTGGGTATGGAACAGTATGCCCGCCGCACGATGGATACGATGAGCGACGGCGAGTGCCAGCGCATCATGATTGCCCGCGCGCTGGCGCAGCAGACGCCGGTTATCCTGCTCGACGAGCCGACCTCGTTTCTCGACCTGCCGAACCGTTACGAACTTTGCGCCCTGCTGGCTCGGCTGGCGCACGATGAAGGCAAATGCATTCTCTTTTCCACCCACGAACTCGATGTTGCCATTCAGACGTGCGACGGCATCGCCCTCATCGACGACGGCAAAATCTGTCATCTTCCCGTCGGAGAAATGATAGCGAGCGGACACATACAACGCTTGTTCAAGATTCCGAACGTGCCTGCCGGCATCTCTGTCCGTCCGGATATTCACGAAGAAAAATAAGCTGTTTCCGATTCAAAAAAAACGCGGATTCATCGAAAAAAGTCGCCCTTGTTTCACCCTTTGCAGTTGCGCGGGTGGTGGGTGAGAATTTCGTTTCGGAGATATTCTTTGTCGAGATGTACATATATCTCGGTGGTGGTAATGCTTTCGTGCCCTAGCATCTGTTGTATCGCCCGCAGGTTGGCGCCCCCTTCGAGCAGGTGGGTGGCGAAGCTGTGGCGCAGCGTGTGCGGACTGATGTTTTTTTGTATGCCGCACGCCTCGCACCGCTCTTTGATGATATAGAATATCATAACCCGACTCAGCCGACCGCCGCGACGGTTGAGAAAAAGTATGTCTTCATCGCCTTTTTTCGGGGTGATATGGGCGCGGTCTTGCCGGTAGAGGCTTATTTCGTGGAGTGCCGACGGCGATATGGGGACGAGCCGCTGCTTGCTCCCTTTCCCTTCGACGATGATGTATTCGTCTTGCGGGTAAATCTGCGAGATGCGCAGCCCCACCAGCTCCGACACCCGCAGCCCGCAGCTGTACATCGTCTCGATAATGGCTTTGTTGCGCTGGCTTTCGGGCAGTGACATATCGAACGAGCCGAGTATCCGGTCTATCTCTTCGATGGTCAGTATTTCAGGCAGTTTTCGTCCGAGCTTCGGACCCTCGACAAGCTCCATCGGGTCGTTTTCGATATACCCCTCCAAGCGCAGAAATGTATAGAAAGATTTCAATCCCGAGAGAATGCGGGCTTGCGAGCGGGGCTGTATACCCATATCTTGCAGTTGGCAAATGAAATTCGTGATGTCGGCTTCGGCAAGCTGCTCGGCGGTAGGTTCACCCTCCGGTGTGAGGTATTGAAAAAGTTTGAGTACGTCGTGCAAATAGCCGTCGAGCGTGTTTGCCGACATACCTTTTTCGAGTTTCAGATATTGGGAAAAAGATTTTAGCAGTCCCGATTTACCAACAATCATGCGCCGATGGTGAAATATTCCACAATATTTTGTACTTTTGTCGAAAATTTCCGGCGGAATGCTTTTTCCCTTTTCCGGAAAATGTTTTCAATTCGGTACAAAGATATAAAATCTTTCGGTTTATGGATATATGGATTATCAACGGACCCAATCTCAACTTGTTGGGCAAGCGTGAAAAAAGCGTGTATGGAGATGCCTCGTTCGAGAGCTATCTGGAAACGTTGCGCGGTCGTTATCCGCAGCATACGATTCATTATTATCAATCGAATATCGAAGGCGAGTTGATAAACAAAATTCACGAGCAAGGGTTTTTGCCGGTGGGAATCGTACTCAACGCCGGAGCCTATACGCACACCTCCATTGCGCTCTCCGATGCCATACGGGCGGTTACCGCACCGGTGGTGGAGGTGCACATCTCCAATATCCATGCGCGGGAAGAGTATCGGCATACCTCGAAAATAGCAGCGGCGTGCCGCGGCTCGATTATCGGATTCGGACTCGATTCCTATCGTTTGGCGGTGGAAGCTCTTATAGAAAACACTAATCGGTAAAATTATGGTATCGAAACAAACAAAAATAGTAGCCACCGTATCGGACAAACGTTGTGAAGTCGATTTTGTCCGCGCCCTTTTCGAGAACGGAATGAATGTCGTGCGCATGAATTCGGCGCACCTCAACAACGAAGGCTTCGACCGCATCATCAGCAACGTGCGTGCGGTTTCCGACACTATCGCCATACTTTTGGACACCAAAGGACCGGAGGTGCGCACCACGTTCATCGAGAACGATGTGAACATAACGTTTACCGCCGGCGACATCGTGCGCATGAAAGGCTGCCCCGACGCCTATACCACACAGCAGCAAATCAACGTGTCGTATGTCGATTTTGCCAAAGACCTTTCGGTGGGCAGCATCGTGCTGATTGACGACGGCGAATTGGAGTTCCGCGTATTGGAGAAGCACGACGATTATCTGCTGTGCGTGGCGCAGAATGCCGGCGAACTCGGTTCGCGCAAGAGCGTGAATGTGCCGGGCGTGCGCATAAATTTGCCTGCTCTTACCGAGAAAGACCGCCGGAACATTTTGTATGCCATTGACAAAAATATTGATTTCATCGCCCACTCTTTCGTGCGCAGCAAACAAGACGTGCTGGCGATACAGGAGATACTCGACGCCCACAACAGCAAGATAAAAATTATCGCCAAAATCGAGAATCAGGAGGGCGTCGATAACATTGACGAAATACTCGAAGTGGCTTATGGCGTCATGGTGGCGCGCGGCGACCTCGGCATCGAGGTGGCGCAGGAGAAGATTCCCGGCATACAGCGCCGCCTGATAAAGAAATGCGTGCAGGCGAAGAAGCCGGTTATCGTCGCTACGCAGATGCTTCACTCGATGATAAAAAATCCCCGCCCCACCCGTGCCGAGGTAACCGATGTGGCAAATGCCATATACTACCGTACCGACGCGCTGATGTTGAGCGGTGAAACTGCTTACGGACAATATCCCGTCGAGGCGATAGCCACGATGTCGCGTATTGCCAAGGAGGCAGAGGAAACAAAACTTTCGGACAACGATATACAGGTGAATATCGAAGGCGAAGTTTTCGATGCCACCTCTTTTTTGGCGAAGTCGGCAGTCGATTCGTCCGACAAGTTGGGTGTGAAAGCCATCGTTACCGACGGTTATACGGGGCGTACGGCACGCAATCTGGCGGCATATCGCGGAAAAGACCCCGTTCTTGCAATCTGTTACAGCGAGCGCACTATGCGCGAGTTGGCGCTCTCTTACGGTGTCATTGCTCTCTACCAGCCGGAGGCGGCAACCTCGCGCAAGTATCTCTATCACGGACTCTCCGCACTTATCGGTGCAGGCATTATCAAGGAAGAAGACCTGATAGCCTACATCGGCGGAGCATTCGGCGAAGACAGCGGAAGCACGTTCCTCGAAATCAACAAAGCCGGAATTATATTGAAAGATTACGACCGTTACGTACTGCCCAATCTCGACGAGGTGCATTGATATGGAGCTTGACGAATACATTCTTTCGCATATCGACGCGGAGGGAGAGTTGTTGGCGCAGCTCAGCCGCGACACCCATGTTCACACACTGCGTCCGCGCATGATGTCGGGACACTTGCAGGGTCGCATTCTTAAAATGTTTTGCCGAATGCAGCGCCCGAAGCGCATTTTGGAAATAGGAACTTTTACCGGATATTCCACCCTTTGTCTCGCCGAAGGTATGCCCGCCGATGCCGAGTTGCATACGGTGGAGATAGACGACGAAATAGAAGAGTTCACGCGCAAGTATCTCGCGCAATCGCCGGCAGCCGCGCGCATACAGTTGCATATCGGTGATGCGTTGGCGGTCGTGCCGCAGCTCGGCGGTACGTTCGATATGGTGTTTATCGACGCCGACAAACGTCGTTACTGCGATTATTACGACATGGTTTTCGACCGTGTGGTCGCCGGTGGCGTGATACTTGCCGACAATACCCTGTGGGACAGCAAGGTATATGACGGATATTCGCACGATACGCAGACCGAAGCCGTCAAGGCTTTCAACGATAAAATCGCAACCGATATGCGGGTGGAAAAAGTGATTCTGCCTTTGCGTGACGGACTTACCGTTATTTGGAAAAAATAATTCGGCGAAATTGTTTTCCGATTTCCGGAAAAAGGATTATCTTAGACAAATTCTCTAATACGCACCGTTATGGAGACAACCAGACAAAACAAAATAAGCCGCCTCATACAGAAAGAGTTGAGCGAGATTTTCTTGACGGAAACCCGCAAAATGCACGGTACGTTGGTATCGGTGAGCGTGGTGCGGGTAAGTCCCGATTTGAGCATAGCCAAAGCCTATTTGAGCATTTTTCCGTCGGAAAAGGCTGCCGAGATATTGGAGTCGGTGCGCGCCAACGCCAAAACGATACGCTACGCCCTTGCCGGTCGCATACGCTTCCAGCTGCGAAAGACGCCGGAGTTGCTGTTTTTCATCGACGATTCGCTCGATTATATAGAAAACATAGATGCCCTGTTGAACAAATAAGCCGGATATGCCGCTTTCGTTGAAAATAGCCTTGCGTTACCTTTTCTCTCCGAAATCGCATAGCGCCATTACGTTCATATCGGTCATTTCGGTGCTGGGTATGGCGGTAACGACGATGGCTATTATCTGCACGTTGTCGGTATATAACGGTTTTCAGGAGCTGATAGGCTCGTTGTGCTCGCGTCTCGACCCGCAGGTAAAGATACTTCCCGTGTCGGGGAAAACGCTCGACACGGAGGCGGAGGAAATAACCGACTTGTACCGTTGGAACGAAATTGTCGAAATCATGCCCGTTGTCGAAGAAAATGCGCTGGCTGTTTTCGGCAAAAACCAGATGCCCGTACACCTCAAAGGGGTTGGCGAAAATTTCAAAGCGGTTCATGGTGACGTCGATGACATACTTCTCGATGGAGAGTTTATCCTGACCGATACGCTTGAAAATTGGGTGGCATTGGGAGCCGGTGTAGCTTCTCATCTCGAAACGGGAACATTCTTTTCTCGTCCGCTGCGCCTGTATGCTCCGCGCCGCAAAGTCCGAGTGAATCTTGCCAATCCCTCGACCTCGTTTCGGGAAGAAAACAGCTATGTGTCGGCAATATTTGCCGTCGAGCAGCAGGAATACGATGAATCGTGGGTCATTGCCCCGCTGGCGTTGGTGCGTCGGCTCTATGACTATACGACCGAAGCCACAGCTTTGGAATTGCGCTTGCAGGACGATGCCGATGAAGCGGCGACAATTGCACGCCTGCAACAGCGTTTGGGCGGCGGGTATCGCGTGCTGAGCCGTCTGCAACAACAGGCGACGACATTCAATATGATGCAGATAGAAAAGTGGATTACTTTTCTGATATTGATTTTTATATTGATGATAGCCACGTTCAACGTCATCGGCTCGCTTTCGATGCTGATTATCGACAAACGGGAAAATATACGCACCTTGCGTAATTTGGGTGCGGACGATACGCTGATATCCCGTATATTTCTTACCGAAGGCTGGCTTATATCGGCAATCGGGGCAGGCGGCGGACTGTTGGCGGGCATCGTGTTATGCCGCTTGCAGGAGGTGTTCGGGTGGTTGCGTATGGGCGATGCCGGAGCCTTTATCGTCGATGCCTATCCGGTGCGTTTTTATTGGAGCGATGCCCTTGTGGTGCTGGTTGTTGTCGTATTGATGGGCTTGCTTGCGTCGTGGTTTCCGGTAAAATATCTGCAATCCGACCGCTTTTCTCGTGAAGGGGAATAAAACGGATATGGAAAGAAAAAAGCTGGGTACGAATCTTTTGATTCGTACCCAGCTTTGCATTGTGGAAAGGTCGGTTTATTGCTGTTGTTCGTTTTTGAAGCTCGTCGATAACGTATAAGTATATCCGCCGAATGCTTCATCGTGATTGGGGACAGGAGTGAATCCGGAGATATTTATTCCTTTGAAAATCAAAATGATGCGTGAAATATTCGACGGGTAGTCCGGAAGTTCGAAAGTATACCAGCTGTCGCGTTTTTCGGTCGTTACCTCTTCGGTGGTGTAGGAAATGATAAGCGTATCATTCGTCTGACCGATGTAGTAATCGTCGGCAGGGCGATTTTTTTGTATCAATTCCAGCGATGAGGTTGAATTGAATAGGCGTACATTCATCGTCAGCATATTCGGCGAAAGCGGGGTCTTGTACGTGATAAACGGTCGGGCGATGCCTTGCATCGTGTCGGTTTTGATAAAAGAAAAATCTGACGGCATGGAGCTGATTTTATTGATGCCCCAAGTCGATAGATTGGAAAGGGAGGCTTCAAAAATACCGGTAGCTTGTGCCGTTGCCGACTGATTGTCCCAATCGACCGTATAATTTACCATGGCTCTGGCAATGCTGTCGGAGAGCGTGGGGACACCGTTGCCGGTAAGGCAGAGTCCGATATCGTCCAACCGTATGTAAGGGGTGTTGCTCAGCGTGTCGCAGAGTATCGTTCCCGTTCCATACGAAATAGTTATGTTGCCTTTGTCGCCCAAGCAGCTGTTGAACGAAAGCAATGCAACAATGACAAAAGCCGAAAGTGAAAAGGACTGTTTCATATTTATTTGTTTTTTGTAACCTGTCAGGTCTATGAAAGTTTGTGTATTACCAGTCCGGAGCGCAGTTTAGGCTCGAACCATGTCGTCTTTGGCGGCATGATGTTGCCTGTGTCGGCGATGTCCATGAGTTGTTTCATCGACACGGGGTAGAGGGCAAGAGCCACCCGCATTTCGCCGCTATCGACTCTGCGCTTCAATTCGCCGAGACCTCTGATGCCGCCGACGAAGTCGATACGCTTGTCCGAGCGCAGGTCGGTGATTCCCAGAATGTCGCGCAGTATCAGGTCGGACGATATGGTAACGTCGAGCACGCCGATGGGGTCGCTGTTGTCGTAAGTGCCTTCTTTGGCGGTGAGCGAGTACCATTCGCCGCTCAGGTAGAGCGAGAAGTTGTGCAGTGCCGTCGGGCGGTATATCTCTTTCCCTTTCTTTTCCACGATGAAGTTGGCAGCGAGCTTTTGCAGGAAGGCTTCGTCGCTCAGACCGTTCAGGTCTTTTACCACGCGGTTGTAGTCGATGATGTGCAGTTGCGAAGCGGGGAAGCACACGGCTAAGAAATAGTTGTATTCTTCGTCGCCTTTGTGGTGCGGATTCTGTTTTGCCTTTTCCGCTCCTACCAGTGCGGCGGCAGCAGTACGGTGGTGTCCGTCGGCGATGTACAGGTAGGGAATGGCGGCAAACAACTCGGTGATGCGCCGTATCGTGGCGGGGTTGTCGATAATCCAGAAGTGGTGTCCGAATCCGTCGGGAGCGGTGAAGTCGTATTCCGGCTCGCCCTTGACGATGCCGGCAACGATGTCGTTCAGCTCTTTGTTATCGGGGTAGGCGAAAAATACCGGTTCGATGTTGGCGTTGTTGATGCGCACGTGCTTCATGCGGTCTTCCTCTTTGTCGCGGCGGGTCAGTTCGTGTTTCTTGATGACGCCGTTCAGGTAGTCGTCTACGTTGGCGCATACCACAAGACCGTACTGCGTATGCCCGTTCATCGTCTGGGCGTAGATGTAGTACCGTTCGCTTTCGTCTTGCCGCAGCCACCCTTTTTCTTGGAAAAGGTTGAATTGTTCCACCGCTTTGTCATAGACTTCGGGAGCGTGTTCGTCGGTGCCCGGAGCGAAGTTTATTTCGGGTTTGATGATGTGATAAAGCGATTTTTCGTTGCCGGCGGCTTCGGCGCGGGCTTCTTCCGAGTTCAATACGTCATAGGGGCGCGATGCCACTTCTTCGACCAGTTCGCGGGGAGGTCTGATGCCTTTGAAAGGTTTTATTTTTGCCATGGTTGCGTTTTTAACGACAAAGAGGGCACGCTATTATCGTAACGAATAGCGCGACCCACTTTTGCCTGAGAATTGTATTGATTATTTGTTCACTCTGAATCGGTCGATGCCGTCTTTCAGGAATCCGACCGATTGTTTGGCGGCGGCGATGCCGGCATTGATGTTGGCTTCTGCCGTTTGTGCGCCCATTTTCTTCGGGGTGAAAAAGTAGCGACCCTCGAATTTTTCGGCAAATACCGGTGCGTTCGACGGGGCGATGTCAGACACGTAGCGGAAGTCGGCACGCTCTTCCATCAATTTTACCAATTCCTCTTCGTCGATGACTTCTTTGCGCGCGGTGTTTATCAGCACGGCACCTTTGGGCATCTGTTTCAGCAGGTTGTAGTTGATGGATTTTTTCGTTTCATCGGTGGCTGGAATGTGCAGCGACACGAATTGACAGGTCTTGTACATTTCGTTGATGTCGCTTACGGGCGTTACGCCGGCTTCGGCGATGACGTTTGCCGGACAGTAGGGGTCGTATGCACAGACCTCCATGCCGAATCCTTTGGCAATGCGGGCGACGTTGCGTCCCACCTGCCCGAAAGCGTGGATACCGAGTTTTTTGCCTTTCAGCTCGGTGCCCGACGTACCGTTGTAGAGATTGCGCACAATCATCACCGTCATGCCGAATACCAATTCGGCAACGGCGTTGGAGTTTTGTCCGGGCGTGTTCATGACGCACACGTTGTGTGCCGTAGCGGCAGCAAGGTCGATGTTGTCGTAACCGGCGCCGGCGCGAACGACGATTTTCAGCTTCTTGGCGGCGTCGAACACTTCGGCGTCGATGATGTCGCTGCGCACGATCAGACCTTCAACATCTTTCACGGCGTCTATCAATTTGGCTTTTTCTCCGTATTTTTCGAGCAGTACCAGCTCCATTCCGGCGGCTTCTATCTCTTTACGGATACCTTCTACGGCAACGGCTGCAAAAGGCTTGTCGGTAGCAACTAATATTTTCATGACGGTTTGTCTCTATTAATGGTTTTTCTCAAATTCCTGCATGGTGGCGATGAGAGCCTCTACGCTCGACTTGGGCATGGCGTTGTAGAGCGAAGCGCGGAATCCGCCCACCGAGCGGTGTCCCTTGATGCCCACCATTCCCTTGCTCGAAGCGAATTGGGCAAATTCTTCTTCCAGCTCTTTGTACTCGTCGTTCATCACGAAACATACGTTCATGATAGAGCGGTCTTCGGGTACGACCGTGCCTCTGAACAGTTTGTTGCGGTCGATTTCGTCGTAGAGGATAGCAGCCTTTTCAAGGTTCATCTTTTCGAGCACTTTCACGCCGCCCAACTCTTTGTAGTATCTGAGGGTCTGCAATGCGGCGAATACCGGCAGACAGGGAGGCGTGTTAAACATCGAGCCTTTCTTGATGTGCGTGCGGTAGTCGAGCATCGTGGGTATGGCGCGTTCCACCTTACCCAGCGCATCTTCGCGCACGATGGCGATGGTTACGCCGGCAGGTGCGAGGTTTTTCTGTGCACCGGCATAGATGATGTCGTATTTCGACACGTCGATGGGGCGGGAGAAGATATCGGACGACATATCGGCTACCAAAGGCACTTTCACGTCGGGGTCGTAACGCATTTCCGTTCCGAAAATGGTATTGTTCGTGGTGATATGGAAATAATCGGCATCGTCGGGTACGGTGTAACCTTTGGGTATGAAAGTGAAGTTGGCATCTTTGGAGGAAGCCACTACATCGACTTCACCGAACAGTTTGGCTTCTTTTATGGCATTTACTGCCCATGTGCCGGTTTCGAGATAAGCTGCTTTCTTTTTCAACAGGTTATACGGTACCATGCAGAATTGCAGGCTGGCGCCGCCGCCCAAATATACGACATCGTATCCGGCAGGAACGTCCAACAACTCTTTTACTAATGCGCGCGCTTCGTCCATGACGGCGGAAAATTCTTTGCTGCGGTGCGAGATTTCCAGCAAGGAAAGTCCCGTTCCGGCGAAATCCAACACGGCATCGGCTGTGTTCTTGATTGTGTACTGGCTCAAAATAGAGGGGCCTGCATAGAAATTGTGCTTCTTCATTTTCTGTTACTATTTTTGTGTTTAATCCATTTGCTTGAAAAAATGTTTTTTCGGAAACAAATATATGTGTTTTTTTCCATAGAGCAAAGAAAACGAGAATAAAAAGAACCTCAGTCTGTTTTTCTTTGTCGAGGCGGGAAATACCTTATCCCGAAAATTCTTGTAATTACGGTATGCGGAGTATTTGTCCTTGTTTGAGATTGTCTGATGTCAAACCGTTTTCCGATTTGAGTTTCTGCACGGTAAGTCCGGGGAAACGGCGGGAGATTTCCCAGAGGCTGTCCCCCGATTTTACTTTGTAATAACGGACACCGTTTTCCACCCACGTATGGGTGCTGCCTGTCGTTTGTTTCGTCGTAGCGGGCTTTCGGCTTTGAGCTGCCGATGCGGTAACGGCAAGGCGCATACCCGGATAGATGTTGGTGCTTTTGAGGTTGTTCCATTTCCGCAGGTTGGACACGCTGGTATGGTAACGGTGGGCGATGACCGAAAGATTTTCGCCCGAACGCACTTTGTGAATGCCTTGTACCGGTGTGTGTGCCGCAGCCGCCAGTTCGGCGGTGATACGCCGTGCATAGAGGTCGGCTTGATAGCGGATTATGGAATCTTCATTTTCGACGAATGCCAATGCCTGCTCTTCGGGCAATACCAATGTGTAATTCTTTTGCGGAGAGGCGGGTATGACGTCGCGCCGGTATTGGGGATTCAGCCGCCGCAGTTCCGCTATATCGAGTTGTAGAACGTCGGCTATTTGTTTGAAATGCAGTCTTTCAGCGATGTGTATCGTGTCTGTTTCCGTCGGGAGTTCGAGTTCTCCGGTCTGTATGTTGTGTTCGGGGTAGTAATTCATGACGTAGTTTGCCGCGATGAAAGCCGGAATATATCCGCGTGTTTCACGAGGAAGATAGGGATATATGTCCCAATAGTCGCGTTTGCCTCCGGCACGCCGGATAGCTTTCCGTACGTTTCCCGGACCGCAGTTGTAAGCGGCGATGGCAAGCGTCCAGTCGCCGAAAGAGTCGTATAGTTGTTGCAGATAGCGTAATGCCTGCCTTGTCGATTTTACGGGGTCGCGCCGTTCATCGACCACGCTGTTCACTTCGAGTCCCATGTTTTTTGCCGTGCCTATCATGAATTGCCACAGTCCGGTGGCGCCGACCCGTGAAACGGCATTCGGACGCAACGCCGATTCTATGATAGGCATATACTTCAATTCCAATGGCATACCCGTTTTGTCGATTTCTTCTTCAAAAATCGGTTCGTAGTATCGGTTGAGAGCGAGGAGTTTTTCCACCAATTCCCTCCGCTTTTGCGTATAGAGAATGATATATTCCCTAACCACCCGGTTGAAAGGCAGTTCTATGACGGTGGGCAGCCGGCTGAGTCGCTCGATATATACCGAATCGGGATAGTCGATGTTCTCTCCGTTTCGGTCGGAGGGCGGTTGCAGTCCGGGTTCTTCTTCCACAATCAGACTGTCGGCAGCGGAGTCGAGCCCTTCGGGCACCACGATGTCGTTGTCGCTTATCGTGTCTTTGGCGGTAAGTATGTGCGGCTCGGCTTGGCGGGCAAGTGCAGTCGTGTCGTTTGCCTCCGGCAGGGTGTTTTCCGAAAGGACGGACAGCGAATCGACCGGGGCTATGGTGGTGGCGGTTGTCTTGTTTTTTTTCTCTTTTTTGATAGCCGAAGCGGAAACAGGACAGAGAAGAATGAAAGACAGAAATAATATGACGGTTTTCATTGTGTTCGGGTTAAAATGTTATGGCGCACTGAAAGCCTACGGCTGCCATCGTATTGCGTTCCGGCTCGATGACCGTGGGTGCGACTTTCATCGAAAGGTTATCGGAAATATCGAAATTATAGAGATGCGCATCGACGTATGCTTCTATCATGGCGACGAAATAGACGCCTATCATGGATATGACACACAGGTCGCGATAGCGGCGGTATGAGTCTTTTTTCTTTTTCATGGTGCTTTGCAGCCATTCCATGTTGGCGGCTATCCATTCGTCGTCGTGCCGCCGGCTGTACGAAAGGAAGTTTTTGTAACTTTCGGTGTTCGGGTCGTTGTCCATGGCATCGCGGTAGGCAATGGAATAATCGTTGTAGTAGCGGGTGTTCCAGTTGGTTGCATAGATGAGAGCCATATAGCCGCCGACGAGGATAGGCAGTTTCCAGTAGCTCCGGTTGTAGATTTGCCCCAGCCCCGGACAGAGAGCCGAGTACCATACGGCTTTGACGGGGTCGGGCGAAAAGGCGGTGCTGTCGATTACGTTTACCCCTTCAACCACTTCCACGTTTTCTATTTGAACGTTGGGAGAGATGAATATGCCCGTGCTGTCGTCTTCCGTTATGCCGTCGGAATAGACGGTTTGTCCCCGCAGTGCGGGGGCAAAAAGAATAAATGCCGGCAGGACGAGGGCATTTCGGAATAATATGCGGCGAATGCGGTTCAAGCGGTTATTTCAATTTGTCGAAAAGCGCGATAAGCCGTTCCAGTTCCTCTTCGTTGCGGAAGGGAATGGAAATTTTCCCTTTCCCTGCTGCGTTACAGGAAAATTGTACCGGTGTTTTGAAAAATTCGGAAAGGTGGTTGCGCAAAATATCGTAATCGCCGGCATTTCCGGTTCGCTTTTCTTTTTTCTCCGGGGTCGAGGTTTCGGAGAATTTTTTTGCCAATTCTTCCACTTTCCGCACCGAATAGGCGTGTTCGTGTATCTGTTCGTAGAGTTGGAGCTGCAATACCGGATTATCGACCGAGAGCAGCGCGCGGGCGTGCCCCATGTCGAGGGTTTTGTTTTTCAATCCGAGCTGTATTTCCGCCGGCAGTTTCAGCAGCCGCAGGTAGTTGGCTATTGTGGCGCGCTTTTTTCCCACCCGCTCGCTGAGGCGGTCTTGGGTCAGGTCGTACTGCTCCAAAAGTTTTTGGAAAGTGAGGGCTATTTCGATGGGGTTGAGGTCTTCGCGCTGAATGTTTTCGATAAGCGCCATTTCCATGACGGTCTCGTCTTCGACGGTGCGGATATAGGCGGGAATCGTTTCCAAGCCGGCTTGCAGAGCCGCCCGGTAGCGGCGCTCGCCGGAGATGATTTGGTAGCTGCCGTCGCTCATTTGCCGCAGCGTAATAGGCTGTATGATACCCAATTCGCGGATAGAGGAGGACAATTCTTTCAGCGATTCGGCATCGAACTCCTGACGGGGTTGATCGGGGTTCGGTTTGATGAGAGCCAGTTTTATTTCACTGATGGAAGAAGAGCCGCCGGTTTTCAACTCGTCGATGGAAATCAGGGCGTCGAGTCCGCGACCGAGCGCATTTCGTTTGTTCGTGGGCATATCTATTTGTTTCGTTTTTCTCTGTTTATCAATTCTTTGGCGAGGTGCATATGGCTTATGGCACCTTTCGATGTCGGGTCGTACATCAGTACGGGAATGCCGTGGCTCGGAGCTTCACTCAGGCGGGTGTTGCGCGGTATCACCGTGTCGAATACCAATTCGCGGAAGTGGCTTTTCAATTCTTCGTAAATCTGGTTGCCGAGTCGCAGGCGGGCGTCGTACATGGTGAGCAGGAAACCTTCGATGTCGAGCGACGGATTTAACCGCGATTTGATGAGTTTTATGGTATTGAGCAGTTTGCTGATTCCCTCCAAGGCGAAGTATTCGGCTTGCACGGGTATGATGACGGAGTCGGTGGCTGTCAGCGAATTGACGGTGATAAGCCCCAGCGACGGCGAACAGTCGATGAGTATGTAGTCGTATTCCCCTTTTATTTCTTCGATGAGGTGTTGCAACACCCGTTCCCGATTAGGGGTGTTCAGCAGTTCGAGTTCGGCTCCTACGAGGTCGATGTGCGAACACACGATGTCCAGCCCCGATACGCAGGAGGTTTCGATGGCTTCCCGCAAAGAGACTTCCCCGATGAGGCAGTCGTAAATGGAGTATTTTGCTTGCGATATATCTACCCCCAAGCCCGACGATGCGTTGGCTTGCGGGTCGGCGTCGATGAGCAGCACTTTCCGGTCTTGTGCCGCCAGCGATGCTGCCAGATTTATGGCTGTCGTGGTTTTTCCCACGCCGCCTTTTTGGTTGGCTATGGCGATGATTTTACCCATGATTCTTTTTTTTAACAAAGTAAAAGCAATCCTGTCGGATTTTGCTTGTTTCGGAAACGAATTTATCGGCATTGTTGATAAATCGTTTCCGATGTTGAAAAGCGTGCCGGCTTTTTCCTGTCGAAGAATCGGCACATTTTTTCTTTCAAGTTTGCTACAAAGATACGATTTTAGCGTGAAAACGAAAGCGCTTTTGACTTACTTTTGCAATTGAACGCCTTGCGGAAGCGCTCATTTGTCGATTGTTTGTCGAAAATTTACACATCGAGCAGATAAAAATTTGATATTGCGCTTATTTCTTTTATCTTTGTCCCACAAAATACCAACGACCATGAAACGCCTTTTTCAATTTGTTTTGATGCTGCTGTTTTCGGCTTCGCTCTCGGCTGCCGATGCGCCGCAGCGTCTTCTTGTCGTAGCCCAAGACGGCACGGGCGACTACACGTCCATACAGGAAGCCATCTATGCCATACGCGATTATACGCCCGTACCCGTTACCGTTTTCATCAAAAACGGCGTCTATCGCGAGAAGCTCATCATTCCGTCGTGGAAATGCGATATTACCTTGCGTGGCGAGAGCGTCGAAAACACGATTATCACCTACGACGATTATGCGGGAAAAATGTTGGTGTATTTCGGTGCGATGATTGAGAAAATGGGAACGTTCCGTTCGCATACGCTGTTGGTGGCGGGGCATCGCATCACGCTGGAAAACCTTACGATTGAAAATACCGCCGGCAGAGTAGGACAGGCTGTGGCGCTGCATACCGAAGGCGACGGCATCGTCGTTCGCAACTGCCGCTTGAAAGGCAATCAGGACACCGTCTTTACCGGCGACGAAAAGAGTCGGGTCTATTTTGAAAACTGTTATATCGAGGGAACGACCGATTTTATTTTCGGTCCGGCGACTTGCTGGTTCGAGGGGTGTGAAATACACAGCCTTCAAAATTCGTATGTTACTGCCGCTTCGACACCGGAGGAGCATGCGTTCGGTTATGTGTTCCACAATTGCCGGCTGACGGCTGCCGAAGGTGTGAACAAAGTTTATCTCGGGCGTCCGTGGCGCGCCCATGCAGCGGTTACTTTCATCGGTTGCGAGCTGGGCGGACATATCCGCGCCGAAGGCTGGGAAAACTGGCGGAATCCGGAAAATGAAAAGACTGCCCGATACAGCGAATACAACTGCTCGGGCGAGGGCACTTCCACCGACAAACGCGTGAATTGGTGCCGCCAACTCTCCAAGCGGGAGGCGAAAAAATATACCCGTGAAAAAGTTTTGAACGGAACGTGGTGGAAAGACACACAAGAAAACGAATAAAAACCTGTAAATATAAATCCATGAAAAAGAGTAACATCATTGTTTTGTTTCTGTTGCTTGCCGGCGCGCTGTCGGCTCAACAGGTATCGGAAGTATGGGCACCCGATCTCGGGAACGGCAAGTACAAAAACCCGATTATCGACGCCGACTATTCCGACCCCGACGTCTGCCGCGTGGGCGACGATTACTACATGACTTCTTCGAGTTTCAACTGCATTCCCGCCTTGCAAATACTCCATTCCAACGATTTGGTAAACTGGACGATTATCGGCTGCGCCGCCGAACGGCTCGCGCCCGAAGAAGATTTCTCGAAACCGCAGCACGGTAACGGTGTGTGGGCGCCGAGTATCCGTTACCACAACGGCGAATTTTATGTTTGCTACGGCGACCCCGACAGAGGCATTTATATGATTAAAACAAAAGACCCTGCCGGTCGCTGGGACGAGCCGATACTCATTCGTCCGGCAGTGGGACTTATCGACCCGTGTCCTTTCTGGGACGAAGACGGTCGCGCTTATGTCGCACACGGTTATGCCGGCAGTCGGGCAGGCGTGAAAAGCATTCTCGGTATGTTCGAAATGACACCCGACGGCACGGCGAGCATCGGAGCCGACCGTGTCGTTTACGACGGGCATATCGACAATGAAACCATCGAAGGCGCGAAAATGTACAAACGTGGCGACTACTATTACATCTTTTCTCCCGCCGGTGGCGTGGCTACCGGTTGGCAGGTCGTGCTCCGCTCCAAAAACGTATGGGGACCCTACGAAACCCGTACTGTCATGGCGCAGGGAAGTACCGATGTCAATGGTCCTCACCAAGGTGCGTGGGTCGATACGCCCGACGGACAGGAACACTGGTTCCTCCATTTTCAGGACAAAGGGGCTTACGGTCGGGTGGTGCATCTGCAACCGATGGAGTGGCTCGAAAACGGTTGGCCTGTTATCGGCGTCGATAAAGACGGCGACGGCTGCGGCGAACCGGTTGCCACTTACCGCAAACCCAATGTGGGCAAGAGTTATCCGAAAGCAACACCCGCCGATACCGACGAATTCGACGGTACGGAACTCGGACTGCAATGGCAGTGGCACGGCAACCCCAATGCATTGTGGTATTTCTGCGATGCCGCTTCTTCGACACTGCGCCTTTTCTCGCATCACACGCCCGACATGAAAAGTCTGTACGACGTGCCTAACCTGCTTCTGCAAAAATTCCCGACCGAAAATTTCACCGCGACGACGAAAGTGAAATTCGCTCCGCGCAAGAAAAACGGCAAACGGGAGTCGGGCGAACGCGCCGGTCTCGTGGTTATGGGTCTCGACTATGCCGTACTCGCTTTGGAGAGCCGCCCCGACGGAATCTATCTGGTGCAGGCGGATTGCAAGAAAGCCGATAAAGGCGCGGTGGAAAAAGAGAATGCCGCTCTGAAACTCGACGGCAGAGAAATATACCTGCAAGTGAAAGTGAAACAAGCCGGCGCCAAAAAGCCGAAAGCCAAAGGCGATTACCGTTGCGAGTGCTCTTTCCTGTACAGCCTCGACGGAAACAAATACATACCGTTCGGCGAAACATTCGTCGCCAGAGAAGGGCAGTGGATAGGCGCGAAAACCGGACTCTTCTGCACCCGCACGTGGAAAAGCAACGACAGCGGCTGGCTGGATGTCGATTGGTTCCGCTTCACGAAGAAGTAAAAATTTTCGATAGAAATCCGGCGGGTATATTCCCCGCCGGATAACATTTATATAAAAATCTTGCTATGACAAAAATCGGAACAGCCCTGTCAAAAGTCGGGACAAAAGTCGTGCTGTGCGGCTCCGGCGAACTCGGTAAGGAAGTTACCATCGAATTGCAGCGTTACGGCGTCGAAGTCGTTGCGCTCGACAAATATCCCAATGCCCCTGCCATGCAGGTGGCGCATCGCTCTTATGTACTGTCGATGCTCGACGGCGCCAAGTTGCGCGAAATCATCGAGAAAGAGAAGCCCGACCATATCATTCCCGAAGTAGAGGCTATCGCTACGCCCACCCTCGTGGAGCTTGAAAAAGAGGGCTATCATGTAACCCCTACCGCCAAAGCGACTTTCCTGACCATGAATCGCGAGGGCATACGCCGTCTTGCCGCTGAGGAGCTGGGGCTGAAAACATCGCCTTATCGCTTTGCTTCGACGCGTGAGGAGTTTGAGGCTGCCGTGCGTGAAATCGGTATGCCGTGTGTCGTAAAGCCCATTATGAGTTCGTCGGGACACGGACAGAGCGTCATTCGTTCCGAAGCCGATATAGAGCATTCGTGGAAATATGCGCAGGAGGGCGGTCGCGCCGGTGCCGGTCGCGTCATCGTCGAGGGCTTCATCGACTTCGACTATGAAATTACCTTGCTTACCGTCCGCCACATCGGGGGCACCACGTTCCTCAAACCTATCGGACACCATCAGGTCGATGGCGACTATCGGGAGTCGTGGCAGCCGCAAGCCATGAGCGAGAAGGCGTTGGAAGCCGCCGAAGAAATTGCCCGCAAAATCACCGATGCGCTTGGAGGCTGGGGCATCTTCGGCGTGGAGATGTTCATCAAAGGCGATGACGTGATTTTCAGCGAAGTGTCGCCCCGTCCGCACGATACCGGCATGGTAACGATGATTTCGCAGGATTTGTCGGAATTTGCGCTGCACGCCCGTGCCGTGTTGGGCTTGCCCGTGCCGGGTATTCGCTTCCATGCTCCGTCGGCATCGAAAGCCATTGTCGTCGAGGGCGATACCGATAAAGTCGAGTTCGACAACCTCGAAGCCGTGCTGGGCGAACCCGATGTGCAGCTACGCATATTCGGGAAAGCCGAAGTGAACGGGCATCGCCGACTCGGCGTGCTTCTTGCCTGCGCCGATACGGTGGAGGAGGCGCTCGCCAAAGTGGAGCGGGCTTATGCCAAATTGAAAATCAACGTTCTGCCCCGATAAATTGTCGGACGTTTATGATAAGAAAAGAGCCGTTACGCAGGTAACGGCTCTTTTCTTATTTTTGCGTCTCGACGACGCGGGTAGGCGGCTGCGTGTCGTTGCGGCGCTGCACGGCTTCCACGACCTGTTGTGCCAAGTCGGCAAAAGCCTGTCCGGTGAGCGTGCGCTCGTCGAGGGCGACCGGTCGTCCGCCGTCGCCGCCGTCGCAAATGCTCTGCACAATGGGAATCTGCCCCAGCAGCGGGACGTTCATCTCTTCCGCCAACCGTTTCACACCCTCTTTTCCGAACAGGTAGTAACGGTTCTGCGGCAGCTCCGCCGGAGTGAACCATGCCATGTTCTCCACCAGTCCGAGCACGGGCACGTTCACTTTGTCGTTGGTAAACAGGTCGATGCCTTTGCGGGCATCTGCCAGAGCCACCTGCTGCGGGGTCGATACCACGATGGCGCCGGTAATGGCGAGCGTCTGAATGAGAGTAAGGTGTATATCGCTCGTGCCGGGCGGGAGGTCTAAGACGAAATAGTCGAGTTCGCCCCAATCGGCGTCGGCTATTAGTTGTTTCAGGGCGTTGCTTGCCATGCCGCCGCGCCACACGACCGCGCTGTCGGCATTGACGAAAAAGCCGATGGAGAGCAGCTTCACTCCGTATTTTTCAATCGGGATTATCAGTTCGCGACCCTCCACCTCCTCTGCGTAGGGGCGGGCATCTTCCACCCCGAACATTTTGGGCATCGAGGGTCCGAAAATATCGGCGTCAAGCAATCCCACTTTATAACCGTCTTTTGCCAGTGCCACCGCCAGATTCGCTGCTACGGTCGATTTGCCTACGCCGCCTTTACCCGACGATACGGCGATGATGTTTTTCACCTGCGGCAGCAGTTTGTCGGGGGCGGGAGCCTGTTGTTTCCGGAACTGTTCGCGGATATTTCCTTTTATATCCACGTCGGCGCCCACGTAGGTGAGAATGGCGGTTTCCGCCGCTTTTACCACCGACTTGTGGAACGGGTCGTTCTCCCGCTCGAAGATGAGAGAAAACGAAACTTTGTTTCCGTCGATGCGTATATCTTCGCCCACCATGCCTGCGGCAACGAGGTCTTTTCCGCTGCCCGGATAACGCACCGTTGCCAGTGCGTCGAGAATCAATTTGGGATAAATCGTCATTTTATTTGTCGTTTGTTGAAGGTGTCGTTATTTTCCGCTTGCCGCCGCGCTGCGTTTGCTGCGGTTGAAGCTGCGGTAGGTGTCGTATTCGATTTCCGTGCCCGGCTCCGTCCATACTTCGCGGGGTTCGCATACGAATTGCAGGTATTTTATCGTCATGCCGCGTTCGAGCCACTGCTGTTCGTAGAAAGTGCGTATCGACAATATTTCGTCGTCGATGCCCGAATGGTAAAGGTCGTTCGTCTGCATCTTTACGGGCAGCCGGTTGGCTTTCACCATTTCGCAGGTGTAGGTATAGAGAAAAGGGCTGTCGCATTTGAGATGTATCACGCCGTCGGGACGCAGTACGCGGCGATACAGTTCCATGAAGCGGGTCGAGGTAAGCCGTTTCCGCACTTTTTTCATCTGCGGGTCGGGAAAGGTAATCCATATTTCCGACACCTCGTCGGGCGCGAAAAAACGGTCGAGCAGTTCTATCGAGATGCGTAGAAAAGCGACGTTCTTCAATCCCTCTTGCAGCGAGGCTTTTGCGCCCGTCCACATACGCGCCCCCTTTATGTCGATGCCGATGAAATTCTTTTGCGGGTATTTGCGTGCCAGCCCTACGGCGTATTCGCCTTTGCCGCAGCCCAATTCGAGTACGATAGGAGCGTCGTTCCCGAAGAAGTCGGCATTCCAGCGCCCCCGCATGGCAAAGCCTTTTTCCTGCAAGGCGGCAAACGGATATTGGAATACGTGCGGGTATCCGTTCATGTCGTCGAATTTCTGTAACTTGTTCTTTCCCATGGTTTACATGCGGCTGTCGAAGCGGATAATGTGCTCGACGACGAACAGGTCTTTTATCTCGCTTTTGCGTATCTCTATGTCGTCGTACTCCGTGTTGGCGCTCCGTAGAATCACCATCGACGGGTCGGCGTGCTTGCGTATGTATTTCACCATACGATAGTCTTCGAGCAGTATCACGTAGATTTGCCCCCAAAATATCAGGTCGGCGTTGCGCACTTCGCGTATCGCCACCATATCGCCGTTGCAGATGACCGGCTGCATACTGTCGCCGCTCACCCGCACCACGCTGCAATCGGGGCTGATGAAAGGCACGTCGATGACCCCTATCAGCCGGTCGTTGGAAAACATCATGCTGCGCCCCATGCTGCCGGCGGTTACGTCTACATCATAGACTTTCGCTCCTGCGGCGGCATCGCGCCGTATGGCAGATGCGGGCAGCGACAGCGCCGAACTGTGTTGCGGCGGCATCATGTAGAATATGTTGCCCGTGCCGTTGAGCAGCCATTCTTTGGAGACGCCCAACCCCACGACGATTTTATTGATAAGCGAATCGTTGATGGGCAGCTTGCCGTTTATGTGTTTGGAAAAGTTGGAACGGTCGGTTTTGATGCGGTCGGCAAATTCGTTTTGCGTAACTTGCAGAATGCGAATAAGTTCGCGAATGCGACCGATAAGCACTTCATTTGTCATGTCAATTTTTTTGAGAGGTTGTGCCGTTTTGATAAATATCGCACGAAGAAGTGGGTATATTACCATAGCTTTGTGTTGCAAAGATAGAAAAACTATTTCGAATATCCTATTATTTTAGGAATATTTTGTATTTGAGGTTCTTTTGTTTGCAATTTGTAGTATGGTTTTATACCAATCGAATTTTTTGACAAGGGGAGTACGGCGCTGTTTGTTTTGGTTGATAATAAGAGGAGATTGAGAGGCTCCGGAGTTCGTGTTGCGCCGTACTCCCCCTCGAAGAAAGAAAGGAGGAAAATACGATGTTGGAATTATATGCCCGACACCTTACCCTGTTGTGTGTGGGGCAGTTCATAGCTCATTTCGATTACGACGACCTGACGTGCCGCCGCTATCGGAGCGAATACGAAACGACGCTTGCCGGTACACCTTTGCTGCTCTACTGTCGGGCGGATTTCGACGACAAAGGCGAGGACATTCGGAATTTCGATTTCGAGGTGGAGGCAGCCGACTGCACTCCGCTGCGCATCGTCGGTTCTATGCGTCGTGCCGGCGAAAAGGCGAAGCAGTGGATTAATGCTTATCTGAAAAATTACCGTGCCTGTTTTCCGCAGAAAACCGATGACGACGATTCGTAGCGGCGTGCCGTCAAAAAAAATACCGGCTGTCCTTGCGGAGCAGCCGGTACACATATATAAAAAATAACTATTAAGCGTTTACCGAAGCCATGTGGGCGATGAGATCGAGCACTTTGTTGGAGTAGCCGATTTCGTTATCGTACCAAGAAACGACTTTTACGAAGGTGTCGGTCAGGGCGATACCGGCTTTGGCATCGAAGATAGAGGTGCGGGTGTCGCCGAGGAAGTCGCTCGAAACGACAGCATCTTCGGTATATCCCAGCACACCTTTGAGTTCGCCTTCGGAAGCCTCTTTCATGGCTGCGCAGATTTCAGCGTAGGTAGCCGGTTTTTTCAGGTTTACGGTAAGGTCGACAACCGAAACGTCAAGGGTCGGAACGCGCATCGACATACCGGTGAGTTTGCCGTTAAGTTCGGGAATTACTTTGCCTACGGCTTTGGCTGCGCCGGTGGACGAAGGAATGATGTTGCCCGAAGCGGCACGACCTCCGCGCCAATCTTTCATCGAAGGACCATCGACGGTCTTCTGGGTAGCGGTGGTAGAGTGAACGGTGGTCATCAAACCGTCGGCGATGCCCCATTTGTCATTCAACACTTTGGCGATAGGAGCCAGACAGTTGGTCGTGCAAGAAGCGTTGGAAACGAATTTCTGACCGGCATAGGTCTTTTCGTTTACGCCGCATACGAACATGGGGGTGTCGTCTTTCGACGGAGCCGACATAACGACGTATTTGGCACCGGCATCGAGGTGTCCCTGAGCTTTTTCTTTGGTCAGGAAGAGACCGGTGGATTCTACCACGTATTCTGCACCTACGGCGTCCCATTTCAGGTCGGCGGGATTTTTCTCTGCGGTTACGCGGATTTTTTTACCGTTTACGATCAGCTGGCTGTTTTCTACATCGGCTTCGATAGTGCCGTTGAAGTGTCCGTGCATCGTATCGTATTTGAGCATGTATGCCAAATAGTCTACGGGGCACAAGTCGTTGATGGCGACAATCTGAATGTCTTTTCTCTCTTGAGCGGCGCGGAACACGAAACGTCCGATGCGACCGAAACCATTAATACCTACTTTAATCATTGTGTAAAATTTTAATTGGTTATGTAATAACGTTTTCTATTTTCCTTTGTTCGTATAAAGAGATTTCTTCGGATTTTCGAGTGCAAAGGTAGCTATTTTATCTTTTCTTTCATACAATTTTGTTATAAAAACTTCTGCTTCATTGAAAAAAATTTAGATTAAATGTTATTTTGATAGGCGCACTTTGCAAAACGACTGCTATTTGCTTGCACGTAGGGAGGGAAAAAAACTCCGATAAAAATAATCGGCGGATTTTCACCAAAATTAAAGGCGGAAATTTTTTCAGAAAAGAAAAGGATTATACCTTTGCAGATGATTTTTTAGGAAAAAGAGATTGTATAACATTTAATTTGTGAATTATGACGAAAATTACAGTCGTAGGTGCAGGCAATGTAGGCGCAACGTGCGCCAATGTTTTGGCATTCAAAGAGGTTGCCGACGAAATCGTATTGCTGGATATTAAAGAAGGCGTTTCCGAAGGCAAGGCGCTCGATATGACGCAGACGACCACGCTGCTCGGATTCGATTCCCGCATCAGCGGCATAACCAATGATTATACCAAAACCGCAGGTTCCGACGTCGTTGTCATTACTTCGGGCATTCCCCGCAAGCCGGGCATGACGCGTGAAGAACTTATCGGCGTGAATGCCGGTATCGTGAAGTCGGTAACCGAAAGCGTTTTGGCTCATTCGCCCAACGCCATCATTGTTTGCGTCAGCAACCCGATGGATACGATGACCTACCTGATACAAAAGACGAGCGGACTTCCCAAAAACCGCATTATCGGTATGGGCGGTGCGCTCGACAGCTCGCGCTTCAAATGTTACCTGAGCAAAGCCCTCAATGCCAACCCCAATGAAATAGAGGGCATCGTGATAGGCGGACACGGCGATACGACCATGATACCGCTTACCCGTCTGGCTTCTTATAAAGGTGTGCCTGTTACCGAGCTGCTCGACAAGGAAACGCTCGACAAAGTGGTTGCCGACACGATGGTCGGCGGAGCAACGCTCACCAAGCTGCTCGGCACGTCGGCATGGTATGCTCCGGGTGCCGCTACGGCATACGTGGTAGAGTCGATTATTCACGACCAGAAGAAAGTCGTTTCTTGCAGCGTTTATCTCGAAGGCGAATACGGCGAGAGCGACATCTGCGTCGGCGTTCCTGTCGTGCTGGGTCGTACCGGTTGGGAGAAAGTCGTGGATTTCAGACTCAACGATGCCGAAAAAGCGCTCTTCAAGGCAAGCGCCGCTGCCGTGCGTAAAACCAACGGCGCCCTTAATCTTTGATTTTCAGAGCCGAAAATAATTCGACGGCTGCACCCTGTGGTGCAGCCGTTTTTCTTTTGGTATCGTTTTTTGTTTGTAAAGGGGGCAGAACGGTTATTTTGTCGGTTCGCTTTCGACGAAACGGAGCGATTCCACTTTGCCGAGCCGTTCTTGCAGGTGCGGCATTTGCGAGCGGCGTATGCGCAGCGTCATGGAGCAGTCGAGCGTGAAATCTTGTGCGACAACGGTCGCTCCGGAGTCTTTGACCACGCGCATGACATCGTTCATAAAAGGGTATTCAAACGCTATCTGCACACTCTCCTCGACAAGGCGCTCGACAATTTCGCCGGCGCGTATCGCTTCGGCTGCCACCGTGCGGTAAGCCTCTATCAATCCGCTTGTGCCGAGCTTTATGCCTCCGAAGTATCGCACGACGACGATGAGTATATCCGTCAGCCCGAAAGAGTTGATTTGTCCCAGAATCGGTTTTCCTGCCGTACCCGAAGGCTCGCCGTTGTCGTTTGCGCGAAATTCGGTGCGGGCAGCCCCCACCATGTATGCCCAACACACGTGGCGGGCGTCGTAGTATTGTTTTTGATAGGCGGAAACGACCTGCTTCGCCTCCTCTGCCGAAGATACCGGCACGGCAAAGGCGAGGAATTTGCTCATCTTCTCTTTGTACGACCCTTCGGCGGGTCGGGCTAAGGTGAGGTAGGTGTCGTCGGGCATGGCGCAGGTGTCAGCAGGCTTTGAAACTCATGTCGAGACCTTTCACCGAGTGCGTGAGTGCCCCCACCGAAATATAATCGACGCCGCATTCGGCATAGTCGCGCAGCGTGTCGAGGGTAATGCCTCCCGACGATTCCGTTTCGTAGCGACCGCCGATGCGCTCCACCGCTGCGCGGGTGAGTTCGGGAGTGAAGTTGTCGAGCATGATGCGGTCTACTCCGCCTACGCGCAGCACTTCGCCGAGTTCCTGCATATTGCGCACTTCGATTTCTATTTTCAAGTTTTTTCCTTTTTCGGCGAGATAGGTATGGCAGCGGGTTATGGCGGCTTCGATGCCGCCTGCGAAATCAATGTGATTGTCTTTGAGCAGTATCATATCGAACAGCCCTATTCGATGATTGACGCCGCCGCCGATGCGCACCGCCTCTTTTTCGAGCATACGCATACCCGGTGTCGTTTTGCGGGTGTCGAGCACTTTGGTATGGAGCCCTTCCAGCCGGTCGGCATATTTGCGGGTAACGGTGGCGATGCCGCTCATGCGCTGCATGATGTTGAGCATGAGGCGTTCGGTTTGCAGCAGCGACCGCACCTTGCCGCTGACCACGAAAGCCACGTCGCCCGGCATCACGTGCGTGCCGTCTTCGAGGAATACGTCCATTTGCAATTCGGGGTCGAATGCGGCGAACACGCGCCGTGCCATATTCACGCCCGCCAAAATGCCTTCCTCTTTTATAAGGAGTTTGGAACGTCCCGTTTCCGTTTCGGGTATGCAGCAGAGGGTGGTGTGGTCGCCGTCGCCGATGTCTTCGGCAAAAGCCAGCTCGATAAGAGCGTCGATAAGTTGGTCGGGTGTTTTCATAAACGTCGTTTTTTATCGGTAAACGCGCCGACCGATGATTCGGTTTTCGGTCAGCGGCTTGAATATAAGGGGAAAAAGTAATATCTTTGTCCGCGAAACAGAAGCAAAGATAATAAATAAGGTAGAAACATCGGCATGAAAATCGTTTTTTTAGTTACCGGCAAGACGGCGCGTTCGGGATTTTCCGACGGCATCGGCGAGTATTGCGAGCGATTGAAACACTATGCCGATTTCGAAATGACGGTGATTCCCGACCTGAAAAACGCAAAAAGTTTAAGCGCGGAACAGCAGAAAGAACGGGAAGGCGAGGCGATATTGAAGTCGCTGGGCGAGGGCGACGCCGTAGTGCTGCTCGACGAGCACGGGCGCGAATACACCTCGATGCAGTTTGCCGATTACATTTCCAAGAAAATGCTTGCCGCCCCGCGCCGGCTCGTCTTCGTGGCAGGCGGTGCCTACGGCTTTTCGGAGCGGGTGTATAAAGCGGCGCAGGAAAAAATCTCGCTTTCCAAAATGACTTTCTCGCACCAGATGGTACGCCTTATCTTTATGGAGCAGCTCTATCGGGCTATGACCATTCTCAACAACGAACCCTATCATCACGAATAACTTCGCATTATGAAAACATTGAAATTTTCGGGCGCGTTTTTTCTTGTGGCTTTTTTGTTAGGCACGATGTCGGCAAAAGCAAAAGATTATCTGTATGATTTCGATTACGGGCTTTTGCTCAATGCCGGTATGGAGAAAACGCTCGTTTCGCGTCTCGACCTTTCCCTACAAGCCGAATTGTGGACGAACGACAATTTTACGGGTTACGAACGCATCATGCCGTCGGCGTCGCTCACTTATACCGTGATACCGAAATATTTCAAGGCGATGGCTTATTATGCTTTTATCAATCAAAAGAATCACACCAACAGGCACCGGTATCAAATAGGTCTTGTCGGAAGCTATGCCGTGCCGCATCTCTCCCTGTCGCTTTCGACGAAATTCGAGCAGACTTGGACAAAAGGAACGCCGAACAACAAGTGGCGCACGCAGCTGAAAGCCGTCGGCATCATTTCGCCCTCGTGCCGCTGGAAACCCTTTGTTTCGATGGAGATGTTCGAGTCGATGAACGGGCATAATGCCACCGGCACGACAGGTTTGGAGCGTATTCGTTACGAAGCGGGAACCACGTTTGCCGCCGGCAAACGGGTGTCGCTCGAAATGAAATGGCGTTCCGAGCGGCTTACGCAGAAAAAGCAGCTCTATTCGTCGATAGGGCTAGGCGTGAAATTCAAATTATAAGGTCGGGTCGGCATCAGCTGACGTAGAGCAAGTCTGCCATGATGCCGTCGGAAACGAACAGCCCTTTCGGCGTGATGCGGAGTCGGTTGTCGCGGCATTCGCACAATCCGGCTTGTAGATGCGGCGCCGCCATGCGCAGGCAGTAAGCCCGCCGTTCTTCGCCGAAGTCGGCAGCCACGCCGTCGAGGTCGAGTCCCCACATGGTGCGCAGAGCGGTGATGATGCGGTCGTTGTAGCGCGTATCGGCATCGAGCCGTTCTTCCTCGTAACACGTTTCTCCCGCTTCTATTCCGGCGATGTAGCGATGCAGGTCGGCGATGTTACGGCGGCGGCATTTGCGATCGTAGCTGTGTGCCGCCGCACCGAGTCCGAGATAGGGTACGTCCTGCCAGTAAGCGGTGTTGTGTAGGGCATACGCTCCATTGCGGGCGAAGTTGGAAATTTCATATTGTTCATATCCGGCAGCGGTGAGTGTGTCGCGCAGCTGCTCGAACAGTCGCAGCGAAAGCGTGTCGTCGCATTCCTGCACTTCGCCTGCGTGCCGCAGTCGGTCGAGCGGAGTCCCTTCCTCGTAAATAAGATTATATGCAGAGAGGTGCGGCAAATCGAGCGCAAGCGCCTGCCGCAGGTTGGCGTCCCACGAGGCGGGCGTTTGGTGCGGAAGCCCGTATATGAGGTCGATGCTGATGCGTCCGAATCCCGCACGGCGGCAGTTCTCCACTGCCGTAATGGCTTGCGCTGCCGTGTGGCGTCGTCGCAGGAAGCGCAAATCGTCGTCGGAAAAACTCTGTACTCCCATGCTGATGCGGTCGATGGGCAGCGATGCCAACGCCTCTGCGTAGGCGGCAGTCATATCGTCGGGGTTGGCTTCAAAGGTGATTTCCCGACACGCGGTGTAGTCGATGTCGCGACCCAATCCGTCGAAAAGCCGGTGCAGCCATGCCGGCGACAGTTGCGACGGCGTGCCGCCTCCAAGATATATCGTATTCACCTTTTCGCCTGCCAGTTCGTTGCGCCGCAGCTCCCATTCCCGCAGCAGCGCGTCGACATACCGCTCCTGTACCGCCTCTCCGACAGTGGAGTAGAAGTCGCAGTAGATGCAGCGCGTGCGGCAAAAAGGAATATGCAGATAAAGTCCCGCCATGAATTTTCGCGTATGAATAGGTGCAAATATAAAGATTCAGAACGGCATGAACGAAGATTTTTCCCGAACTTTCGCTCCCGTTACAAAAGAGATTTCAAAAAACTGCTCTTTAACACATATAAAGAATTGTTTTTATCAAAAAAAATTTCTACTTTGCGAACGTTTGTTTCGGGCGAATGTTTGTCTTGAAACGAATGACCATGAAAAACAATTAAAAAAAGATATTCATGAAAACGTATCAATCACACGAAATCAAGAACATCGCCCTCTTGGGCAGTAAAGGTTCAGGCAAAACCACCCTCGCAGAAGCCATGCTTTTCGAGTGTGGGGTTATAAAACGCAGAGGTTCTGTCGAAGCACAGAACACGGTTACCGACTATTTTCCGGTGGAGAAAGAGTATGGCTACTCGGTTTTCTCTACCGTTTTTTATGCGGAGTTTCTCAATAAGAAACTCAATGTTATCGACTGTCCGGGTTCCGACGACTTCGTAGGCAGTGCCCTTACGGCGTTGAACGTTACCGATACGGGCGTTATCGTCATCGACTCGCAGTACGGCGTGGAGGTAGGTACGCAAAATATCTTCCGCTATGCCGAAGAGATGAAAAAGCCCGTCATCTTCGCCATGAACCAGCTCGACGGCGAGAAAGCGGAATACGACGCTGTTATCGAGCAGTTGCGCGAGCATTTCGGTCCCAAAGTCGTACCTATACAATATCCCATTGTCTGCGGTCCGAATTTCAACGCCATGATCGACGTGCTGCTGATGAAAATGTACAGCTGGGGTCCCGAAGGCGGAACGCCTACCATTTCGGAAATTCCTGCCGACCAGAAGGAGAAAGCGCTTGAATTGCATAAGAAACTGGTGGAAGCCGCTGCCGAAAACGACGAAGCCCTGATGGAAAAATTCTTCGAGCAGGAATCTCTCACCGAAGACGAGATGCGCGAAGGCATACGCAAGGGGCTTATCACCCGCGATATATTCCCCGTATTCTGTGTCAGCGCACTGCGTGATATGGGCGTGCGCCGCATGATGGAATTTTTGGGTAACGTGGTGCCTTTTGTCGATGATATGCCCAAACACATCACCACCGACGGAACGGAAGTGGCTCCCGATGCCGAAGGTCCGACCAGCCTTTATTTCTTCAAAACGACGGTGGAGCCGCATATCGGCGAAGTTTCCTACTTCAAAGTCATGTCGGGCAAAGTGCACGAAGGCGACGATATGCAGAACAAGAATCGCGGCAGCAAGGAGCGCATCGCCCAGTTGTTCTGCGTGTGCGGACAGATACGCACCAAAGTCGAAGAACTCGTGGCCGGCGATATAGGCGCTACGGTGAAACTGAAAGATGTGCGCACCGGAAATACCCTCAATGCAAAAGGCTGCGAATATGAATTTGAATTGATGAAATTCCCCGACTCCAAATACCAGCGCGCCATAAAACCGGAAAATGAAGCCGATGCCGAAAAGTTGAACGAAATACTCGTGCGCATGCACGAAGAAGACCCGACGTGGATTATCGAGCAGTCGAAAGAGTTGAAACAGACTATCGTATCGGGACAGGGCGAGTTCCACCTGCGCACGCTGAAATGGCGCATCGAAAATAACGAAAAGCTGCAAGTGGAATTTATGGAGCCGCGCATTCCCTATCGCGAAACCATTACCAAAGCCGCCCGTGCCGATTACCGCCACAAAAAACAGTCGGGTGGAGCCGGTCAGTTCGGAGAAGTGCATCTCATCATTGAGCCTTATTACGAGGGTATGCCTGCTCCCGACACCTACAAATTCGGCAATCAGGAATATCGCATGAATGTGCGCGACACCCAGACCATCGACCTCGAATGGGGCGGCAAATTGGTGTTTGTGAACTGTATAGTCGGCGGCGCTATCGACGCCCGTTTCCTCCCTGCCATACTCAAAGGTTTGATGGACCGTATGGAACAAGGACCGTTGACAGGTTCGTATGCCCGCGACGTGCGCGTATGCGTGTACGACGGTAAGATGCACCCGGTGGACTCGAACGAAATTTCTTTCCGCCTTGCCGGTCGCAACGCATTCAGCGAAGCCTTCAAAAACGCCGGACCCAAAATTCTCGAACCGGTATATGATGTGGAAGTGCTCGTTCCGAGCGACAAGATGGGCGATGTGATGAGCGACTTACAGGGTCGCCGCGCCATTATCATGGGTATGGAGAGTGTCAAAGGCTTTGAAAAAATCGTTGCCAAAGTACCTCTCAAAGAAATGTCGTCGTACTCTACCTCGCTCAGCTCCATTACGGGCGGACGTTCGTCGTTCAGCATGAAGTTCGCTTCATACGAGCTTGTGCCGGGCGATGTACAGGAAAAATTGTTGAAAGAATACGAAGCCACTCAGACCGACGAATAGCTGTTGCTGTCCCCAACAGATATTATAGCAATAGTCCTATTAGTTAAATTAATATAAAAACCGCCCCTCGAAAGGCGGTTTTTTTGTAATTAAACAATTGTTTGTTAAATTAGCGGCGAATTGTTAAACAATAAGAGTCTGAAAAAGATTTTTGTTCTGTTAAACAAAAGGGAATTCCGTTTGTTTATCAAATAAAAATACTGAAAAAGGGGATTGATTTTAAGATTTCTCCGGTAAAGAAAAGAAGAAAGGTTACACAGGCAATATGAAAAAATCGACGATTTGGTTGCTTGCCATTATCATGGCGCTGACGTTCTCGATTTTGCTCTATATGCAGATTTCCTATATAGAAAATATGGTGAAGATGCGCAACGAGCAATTTTCGGAAGCCGTGCGGCGTAGCCTTTATTCGGTCTCTACTCAGCTCGAACAAGACGAGACCAAACGCTATCTCGCCGAAGATATAGAGGAAAATCAAAAACGGCTGCTTTCCATTGAAATGGGTGTCGGCACTTCCGTCAATCAGCGGTGGTCGTTTGTTGCTCCCGACGGCTCGGTAAGCTCGTTCAATCTGCAACAATACTCTTTCACCGTACCGTCGCAGCCGTCGCAGGCAGGGAGCGGTTCGATAACCGATACCTATAAGAATATGCAGGAGGTGCTCAAAAACCAGTACCTCTATCAGAAGGGTCTGTTGGAAAATGTCATACTTAACATACTTGCCACTGCCAGCAATCGTCCTATCATGGAACGGGTCGATACCGAGCTGCTGACAAGGTATCTGAAATCGGAACTGCGGAACAACGGACTGAATATACCTTTCAAGTACGCCATACTCGACCCGAAAAACAAAATTATGTACAAGTCGCCCGGTTACGATATCGAGAAAAAGGCGACACGCTACACGATACGGCTTTTCCCGAACGATCCGCCCAAGAGACAGAATCAGTTGATGGTCTATTTCCCCACCAAACAGGATTACATTTTCAGCTCCATACAGTTCAGTATTCCGTCGTTCGCATTTACATTCGTATTGTTGATAACTTTCATTTTCACCATTGCCAAGCTCTTCCGGCAAAAGAAACTGACGGAAATGAAAAACGATTTCATCAACAACATGACGCACGAATTTAAGACGCCCATATCCACTATTTCGCTGGCGGCGCAGATGCTGAACGACCCGTCGGTGTCGAAGGGCGAGGAGATGTTTCACCACATTTCCACCGTCATTAATGACGAGACGAAACGGCTGCGCTTTCAGGTCGAGAAGGTATTGCAGATGTCGATGTTCGAGCGGCAGAAGACGATGTTGAAACTCACTCTGCTCGATGTCAATGATTTGATAGCCGGTGTGTTGAGTACGTTCAAATTGAAAGTCGAACAGTTCGGTGGAACGATAGAGGCAGACCTCGCTGCCGACGATGCATGGGTGGAGGTCGATGAAATGCACTTCACCAATGTCATTTTCAACCTGCTCGACAATGCCGTGAAGTATGCCAAAGAAGATGTGCCCTTGCAGCTCCACGTGCGCACCGCTATCGAGGGCGAGAAGGTAATCATCGCCATACGGGACAACGGAATCGGCATCAAGAAAGACGACTTGAAAAAGATATTTGAAAAATTTTATCGCGTATCGACCGGCAATGTGCACAATGTCAAAGGATTCGGATTGGGTCTTGCCTACGTGCACAAAATCGTTACCGATCTCAAAGGTACGATACGCGCTGAAAGCGAATTAAATATAGGAACAACATTTATTATTACATTACCCCTTAAAAACAAATGATTATGGAAGAAAAGTTGCGCATCTTACTTTGTGAAGATGATGAAAATCTGGGTATGCTGTTGAGAGAATTTTTGCAGGCAAAAGGCTATGCCGCCGACCTTTTCTCCGACGGAGAAAGCGGCTACAAGGCTTTCCTGAAAGGAAAATACGATTTATGCGTACTCGATGTGATGATGCCTAAAAAAGACGGATTCACGTTGGCACAGGAAATTCGTACCGTCAATGGCGAAGTACCTATCATTTTCCTCACTGCCAAATCGTTGAAAGAGGATATTCTCGAAGGCTTCAAAATCGGAGCCGACGATTACATCACCAAACCTTTCAGCATGGAAGAGCTGGTATTCAGAATCGAAGCAATCTTGCGCCGCGTCAAAGGCAAAAGAGGTAAGGAAGTTACGACCTATAAAATCGGAAACTTTACGTTCGACACGCAGAAGCAGGTTCTTTCTATCGGTGAGAAAAATACCAAACTTACGACCAAGGAGTCGGAGCTGCTCAGCCTGCTGTGCGCTCACGTAAATGAAATTTTGGAACGGAATTTTGCTCTGAAAACCATTTGGATTGATGACAATTATTTCAATGCCAGAAGCATGGACGTCTATATCACCAAGCTGCGCAAGCACCTCAAAGACGATCCCTCCATTGAAATCATCAACATTCACGGCAAGGGCTACAAGCTCATCGCTCCCGAAATAGAAATACAAATGAAATAGATGGATTCTGTTTTATGGAAACGGGCGTTCTCTCAGAACGCCCGTTTGTTTTTTTCTTACTGTTCAGAGGTTTAACAGTCCGTCGGGAATACGTGTCGTTACGGTTTTTGCAGTTTCATCGACGGAAAGCACGAAATCTTCGCTGGCGGGAATAAGCAGTTCTTTCCCGTCCGCACCTTCGAGAATGAAAAGGACGTTAAGGGTCGAATCGTCGATGCCGGTTATTTTGCCCAAGTTCCCGTGCTGTTTGTCGACTACGGTGAAGCCGATGAAATAATCGCTCGGCGTTGTATATGCTTCGTCATCTGCCGGCAGCCGGTTTTTCGGGAAATAGACGTCGAGCCCCGTGAACATACGGGCGTCGTCGGTCGTATCTACATCTTCCAGTTTCATCAATGCCTGTGCCGCACCGCGAAATCGGTACTCCTCGATGAAGAACGGAACGAATATCCCGTCGATTTCGCACACGATGTAGGGGCAATCGCTGCGGTCGAAAACGTCGTCGGTAAAAGTGAACGACAATTCTCCACCCACACCGTGCGGTTTGTTGAACACGCCGATTTTTATTAATTCGTCCCGAGCAATCATTTTCGTACGATGGAGGCGCCGATGGCGTTGAGGCGTTGGTCTATGTGTTGGTAGCCGCGGTCTATCTGGTCGATGTTGTGTATCGTGCTGGTGCCTTCTGCCGACAGAGCGGCGATGAGCAGGGCGATGCCCGCGCGTATGTCGGGCGATACCATAGAGGCGGCGCGCAGGGGGTAGGCTTTGGCTTGCCCGATGACTGCTGCACGGTGCGGGTCGCAAAGAATGATTTGCGCTCCCATGTCGATGAGCTTATCGACGAAGAAGAGGCGGCTTTCGAACATCTTTTGGTGTATCAGCACGCTGCCTTTGGCTTGGGTGGCGACGACGAGAAAGACGCTCAGCAGGTCGGGCGTCAGCCCGGGCCACGGGGCGTCGGCAAATGTCATGATGGAGCCGTCGATGAAAGTTTCTATTTCATATCCGGCTTGCGTGGGGATATGCAGGTCGTCGCCTTCCTGTTCCACGACGATGCCCATGCGCCGGAAACTGTCGGGTATGATGCCCAAATCTTTGTATGATACGTTTTTGAGGAGAATGTCGGAACTTGTCATGGCAGCCATACCGATGAAGCTGCCCACCTCTATCATGTCGGGCAGAATGGTGTGGGTGCACCCGCCCAAAGAGGTTACGCCGTCGATTTCGAGGAGGTTGGAGCCGATACCCGAAATGCGTGCCCCCATGGCATTGAGCATCTTGCAGAGTTGTTGCAGGTAAGGTTCGCACGCGGCGTTGTAGATGGTCGTATGCCCTTTTGCCAGCACGGCAGCCATCAATATGTTGGCGGTACCGGTTACGGAGGCTTCGTCGAGGAGCATATAGGTGCCTTTCAATTCCTTGGCGGAGATTTCATACACCTGCCGGTCGGGGGCGTAGGCAAATTCGGCGCCGAGCTTCTGTATGCCGATGAAGTGGGTGTCGAGGCGGCGGCGACCGATTTTATCGCCGCCCGGTTTCGGGATAATCGCTTTTCCGAATCGGGCGACCAACGGTCCCACCAACATGACGGAGCCGCGCAGCGATGCGCTTTGTCGCAGAAATTCCGGCGTGTCGAGAAAATCGAGATTCAGGCGGTCGGCTTTGAAACGATAAGTGCCTTCACTTATACGGGTAATTTCCACTCCGAAATTTTCCAGCAGCCGGATAAGGTTGTTTACGTCGAGAATGTCGGGCAGGTTGTGTACTTCCACCGTTTCAGAGGTAAGCAGGGTGGCGCAGAGTATCTGCAATGCTTCGTTTTTTGCTCCCTGCGGGGTGAGTGTTCCCTGCATTCGGCGTCCGCCTTCGATGATAAAAGATGCCATAGCTGTAATTTTGCGGGAAGATACAAAAAAAGCGGTTATCGTCCCGCTTTTTTCCCATTATTTTTCTTGCGTTGCATGTTGTTGTTTTCTTTCGGCAAGTCTCGCAATCGCAGTTGTTCGAGGGTGAGAGGCATTTTGTGCTCGGTATATTCGAGCAGGTCTTTGTATATTTTCTCGTCCTCGACGGCTTCTTTGTTCCAAGAAGCGAGCGATTTTTTCATGTGGTTTGCCAGATAGACGAGCAACTGGTCGCGTTCTTCGCCTTCGGGCATTTCTTCGCTTTTTTGCAACATTTTTTCGAGCAGTTTGCCGTAATGGCGGTAGCGAATGCTTCCGCTCGCATACGGTACATGGGCGGGCTTGTCGTCGAGTTTCTCTTTGCGTATCACTTCGTAGGGATAGTCTATATCCAGACGGAAGTCCGACATGATAGCCAAATGGTCCCACAATTTGTGGCGGAAGTCGTCGATGTCGCGCAGGTGCGGAAAGAGATTGCCCATGATATTGACGATGGCGTTGGCGCATCGGGTGCGTTCAGCCCGGTCTTCGATGCTCAGGCAATAGTCTATCATACGGTGTATGTTTCGACCGTATTCGGGCAAGATGAGTTTCTTTTTCTGCGTATTGTAAGCCAGCAGATTTTCTTGTTCCATATCGTTTCGGATTAATTGAATACTTTGTTTTTGGGAACTGTCGCCACGAACTCTTTCAGATAGAAAGGTACGAAGTAGGCGAGGTTTTCAAACGCTCCGGCGCGAAAAGCCTGTTCCGCCAGCGCCGTCATGTCGGCGGCTTGCGGGTATATGCCGTCGATGAACGAGGCGTTCGGGTGCGTTATCGTGGCGCGGCATTTTTCCGCTCCGTTTCCGAAAAAGAGAATTTTCCGCGTTTCAAGTATCGGAGCGAAAGCGTTTTCGTCGATGATTTCGGCTGCAACCGGTTTTACGGGTGTAAGCGAGCGGTCGTAAACCGCCGTATAGACCTCCATGCGCCGCGCATCGATCATGGGGCAGAGCAGCGCACTCTCGTCGATGCCGTCGCGAAACATTGCCGAGCACGCCATTATAGCGAGGGTATCGACTGCAATCAGGGGAATGTCGAGCCCGAAGCACACCCCTTTGGCTTCGGACACGCCGATGCGTAAGCCCGTGTATGAGCCGGGTCCGCGGCTTATGGCGACGGCGTCGGGCGACAACTGCCGTCCCCGTGCTGTCTCCAAGGCTTCTTGCACATATTCCGCCAACACGGTGGCGTGCGACATAGGTGTGCGATTTTCCCTCCGAAATACGACTCTACCGTCGCACGACAGCGCAACGGAGCACACTTCGGTCGAGGTCTCGATGTGCAGTATGGTCGGCATGAATTTTTGTTTGTTTCGGCAAAAGTAATGCTTTTTTCTGAGATTTTGTGCTTTGCCCCTCTTTTTAAGAAATTGAGGTCGTTCGTAACAACTCTTTTTCGGTGCCGTTGAAAAATGTAGGAACGACCTGCTGATGTGTTTATGTGTTCAGTCAAGATAGAAGTGCAACAAAAGGAGAGAGAAAAATATCTGTTCTACATCTTGAAGCAAAGCAGAAA
>CANQQA010000006.1 GCA_947625885.1 uncultured Bacteroidales bacterium | reverse complement strand
TCGTACTACTTTGTCTTCATTCTTCTCAATGTCCGACTCGCTCCCTTCCGAAAGCGGCTGCAAATTTAACCCCTTTTCTCCTCTTCCTCCAAATTTTTTTACCGGTTTTTTCAAAAAAAATTTTGCAGTTTATTCGTTGCTGTTGATTTTAAGCCGATTATATTTCAAAAAAATTCGGAGGCAAAAACGGGAAAGGGACTATTTTTTATCCAAATAATCGGTTACGTAACGGGCAACCGCCTCCATAAGCCACTTCGGCGTGGAGGTGGCGCCGCATATTCCGATGCTGCGGCGACCGTCGAGCCACGACGGGTCGATTTCCGATACATCGCTGATAAAGCGGGTGTCGGGATTTTCGCGCCGGCACTCCTCATAAAGCACTTTTCCGTTCGACGACTTGCGCCCGCACACAAAAAGTACGAGGTCGTGCCGACGGGCAAAGCGGCGTATGTCGGGAATGCGGTTGGCGACCTGTCGACAAATGGTGTCGTGATATTCCGGAGCTACGCCGCCTCGTCGCCGCGTAATTTCATCGACAACGTGTTGCAGCCCTTCGACCGACTTGGTCGTCTGCGAATAGAGGCAGATGTTTTTGGAAAAATCGAGGCGGTCGAAATCGCCGGTGCTTTCGATAACGACGGCGCGACCATCGGTCTGCCCCACAAGTCCGTTTACTTCGGCATGACCGCGTTTTCCGTAAATGACGATTTGGGTGCGGTCGGGGTCGGAATTTTCGTATGCCTGTTTTATTTTTCGCTGCAACTGCAATACTACCGGACAGGTGGCGTCGATGATTTCGATGCGGTTTTCGCGAGCGATACGGTATGTCTCGGGCGGCTCGCCGTGCGCCCGCAAAAGCACTTTTACGTCGTGCAGGCGGGCAAACGCATCATGGTCGATAGTAATCAATCCTTTCTGTTGCAAACGGGCTACTTCGCTGTTATTGTGCACAATATCGCCCAGACAGTAAAGGCGCCCTGTCTTTTCCAACTCTTCTTCGGCTTTGCGTATGGCATTGACCACACCGAAGCAAAAGCCCGAATTTTCGTCGATTTCTACCTGTGCCATACTCCTTTATTCTATGCCGGCTGCCCGACGATATTGCGTCATCAGCCATTCGTCCTGCTGCGCCAACGTGAGATTTGAATTATCGAGCAAAAGGGCGTCATCGGCTCTCCGCAGAGGGTCGACTTCGCGGGTCTCGTCTATGCGGTCGCGCTCCTTGACATTGCGCAATATCTCCTCATACGATGCCGTCTGCCCTTTGGCTTGCATTTCGGCAAGACGACGGCGGGCACGCACTTCGGGCGCGGCGGTCAGAAATATTTTCAGTTCCGCGTCAGGAAAAACGACTGTTCCGATGTCGCGACCGTCCATGACGATGCCTTTGTTTTTGCCCAGCGCCTGCTGCAATGCCACGAGCTTGCGGCGCACAAAACCGACTGCCGCCACGATGCTCACCTTTTCAGAAACAGCCAGCGTGCGGATTTCCTGCTCCACGTTTTTGCCGTTGAGCAGCGTTTCGGGACGTCCGGTTTCACTGTTGAGCACAAAAGAAACTTCTATTTCGTCGAGGTGTTGGAGCAAATCGTCCGTGCGCAGCGTATCGCCGTCGAAAAAGTCGTTGCGCAGGCAATAAAGGGTAACGGCGCGATACATCGCCCCACTGTCGATATAGATATAGCCGATTTTCCGAGCCAGCTCTTTCGCCATCGTGCTTTTGCCGCAAGAGGCGTAGCCGTCGATGGCAATGACTATTTTTCGTGGTTGCATACTTATATATATTAATGTAAGAATTGTGATATATTCATCGAGAAGTTCGCCATGAAAGTGAATCCGTTGGAGTGATGCTGTGCCATTGACACGTCGATGCCGAACATCTTCACCCGTATGCCGGTGCCAATGGTAACGCCCGAAAATATGCGGCGACCCGCAGCCGCCATGTCGCCCTTGCGCTTGCAGTCATAGCCCAGCGCCAAATAGAAATTTCGATTCGGTATGTAATCGAGCCCGAATGCCAAATGGCGGAAAAGATTGGAAAAGAAGCTGTCCTGCACTTTCATCTCTCCGGTGTCGTGATTGACTTTTTCAAAGGGCAGATGCCATTTCGTCAAATGCTGTATGGTCATGGAAAAACGGAGTGGAATATGGCGCATGGTTTTCGACAGACCGAGCTGTATGTCCCACGGCATGGCGATGTTTTGCGTATCGTATTTCTTTATCTGTCCACCCAAATTTTTGAACACCACCGACAGGGAAAGGTCTCTGTCGATGTTATAATAGTTGATTCCCAAATCGAAAAAGAGCGCCAGCGCCGAATAACTTTCGTAAGAAGAATAGAGCAGTTTGGCGTGTATGCCTCCCCGCAGCGACGAGGTAATGTCGTGGGAATAAAGCCCGCTTATCAAGAGGTCTTTCGGCGAAAAAGAGCCCGTAATCACACCTGTGGCATCGGTCTGCCGCATCGACCCGTAGCCGGCATACTGCAACCCTGCCGCCCATGTGCCGTGCCGGCGCACCGCCTGCGCATAAGACACACCGCCGAGATTGATGCCGGCGACATAGCGCATATAATTGGCAGCAAACTGCATATTCATTTCCTGCCCCAGCAGCGCCGGATTATGATACATCACCGTAACGTCTTCTTCGATAATGGAAATATTGTTGCCGCCGAGTGCGTTGATGTGCGACGATACCGGCAAATCGAGTACGTCGAACGATGTCTTCCCGTCTTGCGCTTCAAGCCGGAAAAGGGTCGCCGTCAAAAAAAAACAGGCTGCAAACGTCCGCAATATCGTTACAAGGTTACACCGGAACATAGGGCGTAAAGGTACATAATCTTTTTTGTTATAACGGGAAAATCCTTTCGGAAGTATACCGTACCGATGTTTTTGCTTTATTTTTCACCATTCTATCCGGCAAATGTGAAAGAAAAAGCGTACTTTTGGGCAAACGAATTTTGCAAAAAAACAACGGTCGATATGCACACCTTTCAAGAATTGTTAAAAGAAGTACAGCACGCTGTCGAGAACATTGCGTACCCTTCGGCGCCTGCCGGTCTTTATGAACCGATTCGTTACGAGCTGTCTCTCGGCGGCAAACGAATACGCCCCGTGCTGACGCTCATGGCTTGCGAACTTTTCGGCGGCGATTACCGGTCGGCACTCGACGCGGCGACGGGTCTTGAAATATTCCACAACTTCACGCTGCTCCACGACGATGTGATGGACAAAGCCGACATGCGACGCGGAAAACCGACCGTCCACCTCAAATGGGACGAAAACACGGCGATACTCTCCGGCGACGCCATGCAGATTTTATCGTATATGTATATCCTGAAATCGCCCGAACCGACACGCTCCGCCGTGTGCGACATCTACTTGAAAACAGCCCTCGAAATATGCGAGGGACAACAATACGACATGGACTTCGAGTCACGAGACGACGTACAGGAAAACGAATACCTCGAAATGATACGGCTGAAAACCGCCGTGCTCGTGGGCTGCGCCCTGAAAACGGGCGCGATAATCGCCGGTGCTGCGGCTGCCGACGCCGACCGTATCTACGACTTCGGCGTGAACATCGGGCTGGCATTCCAGCTCCGCGACGACTATCTCGACGTGTATGGCGACCCGCAGGTTTTCGGAAAAAACATCGGCGGCGACATTCTCAACAATAAAAAGACCTATATGCTCATCAACACCCAACGGTTGGCGCAGGGAAGCGACCGGAAAGAACTGGTGTTTTGGCTGGCAGCGACCGACTTCCGACCGGAAGAAAAAATCGCTGCCGTTACGGCGCTTTACAATCGGTTGGGAATAGACCGTCTGTGTCTCAACAAAATAGAAGAGTATTACGCAAAAGCCATGCGGCAGCTCGACACTCTCACGGTCGATGCCGAACGCACCAAGCCGCTGCGGGAGTTGGCGGCATCGCTGATGGAGCGCAACGTTTGATTTCCGACGACACGCCATGCTGTTCGACACGCATACCCATATCTATCTGCCGGAGTTCGACGACGACCGCGATGCCGTCGTGCAGCGAGCAGCCGAAAACGGCGTGCGCCGCATGATGCTGCCCAACGTCGATGTCACCACCATCGACACCCTGCATACCACCCTCGCGGCATACCCCGACATGTGCATCGCCGCCATGGGACTGCACCCCACCTCCGTAACCGAAAACTACCGGCAAGACCTCGACCGCACGGCAGCCCAACTCGATGCCGGCACGTATTACGCCATCGGGGAAATAGGAATAGACCTGTATTGGGATAAATCTTTTCTCGCGCAGCAGCTCGACGCTTTCGAGACGCAAGTGCGCTGGGCAGCCGAACGCGACCTGCCTATCATCATTCACTGTCGGGAAGCATTCGAGCCGATAATCGCCATACTGCGTAAACTCTCGGCACTTGCCCCGCGCGGGGTGTTCCACAGCTTCGGCGGCTCTCCCGCCGACCTGCAAATCGTTGCCGACACGGGCGATTTCTTCATCGGCGTCAATGGCATCGCCACGTTCAAAAACAGCTCCCTGCGCGATACCGTATCCGCCATTCCTCTCGACCGGCTGGTGCTCGAAACCGACGCACCCTACCTTGCCCCCGTGCCTCATCGGGGCAAACGCAACGAACCGGCTTTCGTGCGGCATACCGCCGAATACATTGCGGCACAGCGAAACATTCCGCTGCCCGAACTCGAAGCGATAACCTATGCAAACGCCTGCCGGCTTTTCTCACTGCCGGAATGATGCCGACCGTCGAGAAAACAAAACTGTCGGTTAAGGCAAAACGTCGTCGATGTCTATTTCGTAAAAGCGCTGTTTGGCGGCATCGTTTCCGCCCGACCATTTCGCCATCTTTTTGTAATCGGACGAGAGTTCTATTTTTTTGCCGTCATAAGAATACACCGATTTTTTATTATCCGAAAGCGTCGGCTCGTAAGAGTAGCGCTTATCGACGGTAATACTCTTCAACGCGCTTTCCGGCTGCGCGAAAAACATCTCCTTTGCTTGGGCGAAGAAATGTACTACAAAAATATTAAAATATGTGAAAACGCTTTGCCGTATATGCAAAATCGCTACTTTTGCAACACGCAAAAAGGCGATGTAGTGTAGTGGCCTAGCACGTATCCCTCTCACGGATGAGACCCGGGTTCGATTCCCGGCTTCGCTACAAAGAGAGTGCGCGACGGAAAATTCCCGCCGCGCACTCTCTTTTATCGGCAATGCAATTTTTTTCGATGAAACGAAACAGATTCCGAAAAGAATACATATATTTGTTTTCCAAACCTTAAAAACACAAACCATGAAACCTTATGTAGTAGGAATTGATATAGGAGGAACCAATACCCAAATGGGTATCGTCGATTCGAGAGGAAACGTTTTGGCGCACGGCGCCATAAAGACGGGCGGACACCCCGAAGTAACCGATTTCATCGACGACCTGCACGCCGCTCTCGTGAAAATGATTGATGAAAGCGGTATGAAGGGAGAAATCGGCGGCATAGGAGTCGGCGCACCCAATGCCAACTATTTCAAAGGCACGATAGAACAAGCCGCCAACCTGCCGTGGAAAGGCGTTATTCCTTTCGCCGAGATGTTGAAAAAAAAATGCGGCATACCCGTCGCTATCACCAACGATGCCAACGCCGCCGCCATCGGTGAAATGACTTACGGTGCAGCTCGCGGCGTAAAAGATTTCATCATGATTACTTTGGGTACGGGCGTAGGCAGCGGCATCGTCGCCAACGGACAGTTGATATACGGCAGCGACGGAAATGCCGGCGAGCTGGGACACGTTACCGTGCGCGCCCAAAACGGACGGCTCTGCGGTTGCGGACGCACCGGCTGTCTCGAAGCCTATACTTCGGCTACGGGAGTAGCCCGCACGGCACGCGAGTTTCTCGAACTCCGCAACGAAGACAGCCTCTTGCGGCGCATTCCCGTGCAGGACATCACCTCGAAAGACGTATTCGACACCGCTATGGCGGGCGACAAGCTGGCATTGGAAATATTCGACTATACGGGAAAGATTCTCGGCGAAGCATTTGCCAACTTTGTGGCGTTTTCGAGTCCGCGCATGATTGTGCTTTTCGGCGGACTGACCAAAGCAGGCGACCTGATTATGCGACCGGTCAAAGAGGCTATGGAAGCCAACCTGCTCCCGATTTTCAAAGGGAAAGTCGATATCGTATTTTCGCAACTGAAAGAAGCCGATGCCGCCGTTCTCGGCGCCAGCGCTCTCGGCTGGGAAGCCGCCAAACAAAACAACGACTGATAAAACCGAAACGGCAAGCAGGAGCCTTCCTGCTTGTCGTTTTTATATTCGTTCTCCAATCATCAGACCGTCGGATTGAATCGCTGCAATCCGATTACATTTTCATACCGTCCTTCGCGGAAAATCCAGTCGGCAAACAGCGCGCAGCGCACAAACCCCGCCCCCTCGAAAAGCCGCAGGCTCGCGGTATTCTCCTCCGCCGCCTGCGCATAGAGCTGGTGCAGCCCGAGAAACTCGAAAGCATATTCGCACAAAAGGCGCAGCGCCTCCGTAGCAACACCCTGCCGGCGAAACTCCGGTGCCACATATACGCCCAATGACGCACGGCGATGCAGCGGGTCGAAGTCGAACAGGTCGATCATGCCCAGCGAACCGCCGTCGGTCGCACTCACAATCATCAACCGCAGCTGCCGCGACTGGTAAATATCCTGCCGCACGCTCTCCTCGATATACGTGCGTATGGCATAACGGGAATAGGGCGCCAGCGCGCAGCCGTCGCCCCACTGCGACGAGTCGTTTTCCCACTGGCAGACACAGGCGATATCTTCCGGCTCCGGTGCGCGGAGATGAATGTTCGTTCCGGAAAGAAAATTCATAAATACTATTATTAAACGGTTAGACTGTTTCGTCGCAGCTTTCTCAATTATGGAACGTTTCGTCGAAAGGCAGCCGATTGACGATAGAGCGCCCCAGCGTTACCTCGTCGGTATATTCGAGTTCGTCGCCGATAGAGACGCCCCGCGCCAAAATCGACACTTTCACCTGATACGGAGCCAGCTTGCGGAAGATGTAAAAATTGGTCGTGTCGCCCTCCATCGTCGGGCTTAACGCCAAAATCACCTCTTTTATTCCGCCCTCTGCCACACGCGCCACCAGCGAGTCGATTTCGATATCTGCCGGACCGATACCGTCCATCGGCGAGATAACGCCGCCCAGCACATGATACAGCCCGCGATACTGTTTCGTATTCTCCACGACCATCACCTCCTTGATGTTTTCGACCACGCACACGGTTGCCGCATCGCGTGATGGGTCGCCGCAAATGGCGCACACATCGGCATCGGAGATGTTGTGGCACACCTTGCAGTAATGCACCTCCCTGCGCAGCCGCACGATAGCTTCGCCGAAACACTCCGCCACCGCCGGCTCCTGCCGCAGCAGATGCAAGACCAGACGCAGAGCCGTCTTGCGACCGATACCCGGCAATTTGGCAAATTCATTGACGGCATTTTCCAGCAACGGCGACGCAAAAGGTTGAAACTCCATGCTTACGATTTTTCTTTGATGAAACCGTTGCGGTAAGCCACCAACAACTTGTTGAGGTTGTAAATCTGTTCTTCGAGTTCCCTGCCTATATCGGTGTCGCGCACCATCATACGCTGCTGGCTCAATTCGAGAATGATGTTGGTCGAAATGATATCTATCCCGTCTTCTATCGCCTTTTGCGTCGATTCAAACGGCTCATGCTGAACGAGCTGCAAGCCGCGCGAATGGAAAATAAGCGTATAGCCCGCAATACCGGTTTCGGCTTGATAAGCCTTTGAAAAACCGCCGTCTATCACCAACAGCTTGCCGTCGGCTTTCACGGGCTTTTCGCCTTTCAGCGTCTTCACAGGCACGTGTCCGTTGATGATATGCGCCGTCGGGCTTGTCAATCCGAACTCTTGCAGTATCATTTCGCACACCGAGCGTTCGTCGTGCAGCCGGTAATAGGCACTTTTCGTCTCTTTCCACAACTCTTTGCAATCGGTGAAATAGCGCTCGAACGTCGCCATTTTGTCTTTTCCGAACGACGGAGCGTCTTCGCCGCACCACAGATACCAAATGTAGTCGAGCGCATATTTCTTTTCTTCGCCCTCAACGCCGAAATAGGCAAGACGTATCAACTGGTCGATTTTGTCGAGCAGCGGTTTGCCCGTGTATTTCCTCCCTCCGATATTCACCTCTTTGAACGTACCGTCTTCGTTGAGCGGTATGGAGGCATGATAGAGCAGGTTGTTGTTCCGCACCAAATACATACTTCCGTATGAAAAAAGGCAGCGCATGTGTTTGCGCAGCTTTTCGCTATTGACAAACGAATAGTGCAGCCGCGACATCAGCTCCTTTTCTTCGGGCGTAAGTGCAAACGGCTTTTTCGGGTCGACGGTCGGGAAGTTTTTATCCCGCAGCGGATACTCCTTGCCGTCAAGCATCAGAATCCCTTTTTCATAGTCGATTTTATCGAGAAGCAGGCGGTTTTCCATTTTGAAATCGGGGTGTTCCAGAATGAGTTGCGATTCCAGCTTGAACTGTATCACCGATATTGCCTTGTGCATCTGAGCAAGCAGGCGACGGGTCTTTTCATCGACCTGATTCTCCACTTCTTTCGGCATGAACTGTGTGCAGGGGTCGTCCTTGTACTTCTCGATGGCGAACGTCGCCAGCGGCACGAGGTTGATGCCGTAACCGTCTTCGAGCGTAGGGTGGTTGCCGTAACGCAGCGAGAGCCGTATCACGTTGGCGATGCAACTGTCGTTGCCTGCCGCCGCGCCTATCCACAAAATATCGTGATTGCCCCACTGTATGTCGAAATTGTGGTATGCGCAAAGCGTGTCCATGATGATTTCGGCGCCGGGTCCTCTATCGAAAATATCGCCCACGATATGCAGGGAGTCGATGGTAAGCCGCTGTATCAAGTTGCAAATGGCACAGATGCACTCGTCGGCGCGACCGGTCGAAATGATGGTCGAGATGATACCGTTCACATACGCCTGCTTATTCGGGTCGATTTGCGACTCATGCAGCAATTCCTGTAAAATATAAGAGAATTTTTCGGGCAGGGCTTTGCGCACTTTCGAGCGCGTGTATTTCGACGAGACGTTTTGACACACGCGTATCAGCTGGTGCATGGTAATGCGGTACCAGTCCTCCACATCTTTTTCCTCGTTTTTGATAAGTTCGAGCTTCTGTTCGGGATAATAAATCAACGTGCAAAGCTCTTTGACTTCGCTTTCGCGCAACGTCTGTCCGAAAATCTCTTCGACTTTGCGCCGCACCGAGCCCGACGCATTTTTCAACACGTGCAAAAACGCTTCATATTCCCCGTGCAGGTCGGTCAGGAAGTGTTCCGTTCCTTTGGGCAGGTTCAGAATGGCTTCCAAGTTGATAATCTCGGTACTCGCATCGGATATGGTCGGGAAGCGTGTCGATAACAACTGCAAGTACCGCAAGTCGTTATACACTGCTTCCAAGGTTATCGGAGGTCTCTTTTCCATGTTTCTGTCATTTAGAGTTTCAAAAATAGCACATTTTTTTATATTATCTGCCAAGAATCTTCTTATATTTGTAAGGAAATAAAAACTCCTCCCCGTATGGAAATAAAAAACGCCCGATTTCTCGTCAGCAATACCGAAGCCGCCAAATGCCCTGCCGGCGATCGTCCGGAATACGCATTCATCGGACGCTCCAACGTCGGGAAATCGTCGCTCATCAATATGCTGACCAACCGCAAGGGGTTGGCGCTCACCTCCTCCACGCCGGGCAAGACGCAGCTTATCAATCATTTCGACATCGACGACTCGTGGTACATCGTCGATTTGCCCGGATACGGATACGCCCGCCGCGGACGCGAAGGCAGGGAGAACATTCGGCGCATCATCGAAAACTATATTTTGCAACGCGACGCCATGACCTGTCTGTTCGTGCTGCTCGACTGCCGGCTCGAACCGCAAAAAATCGACCTCGAATTTATGGCGTGGTTAGGCGAAAACGGTATCCCGTTCGCCATCGTTTTCACCAAAGCCGACAAGCTGGGCGTCATGCGTCTGCAAGAAAACATCGAAACCTACAAAAAACGCCTGCTCGAAGATTGGGAGGAACTGCCGCCGATATTCATCACCTCGTCGGAGAAACGGCAGGGGCGCGACGAGCTGCTCGACTACATCGACAACATCAACAAATCTCTGATAAACAACAAAAACAATTAAAAATTTATTATGAACTCTTGGTTTGAATGCAAAGTAAAATACGATAAAGAAATCGAAGGCGGATTGCAAAAAAGCGTAAGCGAACCCTATATGGTCGATGCGCTCTCGTTCACCGAAGCCGAATCGCGCATCATCGAAGAAATGCGCCCGTTCATATCCGGCGAATTTTCCGTCGCCAACATCAAGCGGGTGCGCCTCAGCGAACTTTTTTTCGACGAACGGGGCGACAAATGGTACAAATGCAAAGTGAACTTCATCACGCTCGACGAAAAAAGCGGCACCGAAAAACGCACCGCCTCCTATATGTTGGTGCAGGCTGCCGATTTCAGCACCGCTCTCGAAAACCTCTTGAAAGGTATGAAAAGCACGATGGCAGACTATGAAGTGGCGGCTATCACCGAAACGCCCATCATGGACGTGTTCCGTTATGAAGTCGAAGCCGACGCCGCTGCCGAAAACCGATAAACCGACATGAACGAAATAGCCCGAAATATTGCCATCGTAAAATCGAACCTGCCGCTGCACACGCGGCTGGTAGCGGTGTCGAAGTTTCACCCCGTCGAAGCGATACAGGAAGCCTACGATGCCGGACAGCGCATTTTCGGAGAAAGCCGCGTGCAGGAACTCGTGGCGAAACAAGCCGTCCTGCCCGACGACATCGAATGGCATTTCATCGGGCACCTGCAAACCAACAAGGTAAAACAAATCGTTCCGTTCATCTCGCTGATACACAGCATCGACTCGCCGCATCTGTTGCAGGAGGTCGAAAAAGAGGCTGCCCGCTGCAACCGAACGGTCGATTGTTTGTTGCAAATACATATCGCCGCCGAAGAAACGAAATACGGATTCTCTTTCGACGAATGTCGGGAATACCTCGCGTCGGGCGTATGGCGCACCCTCTCGCACATACGGCTGCGCGGAGTCATGGGCATGGCGACACTCACCGACGACACGGCTGCCGTGCAGCGCGAATTTGCCGCTCTGCAAAAATTCCATGCCGAAATAAAGCGCGACTTTTTTGCCGACGACGACCGCTTTTGCGAAATATCTTCGGGCATGTCGCACGATTACAAACTTGCCGTCGCCTGCGGCTCGACGCTGGTGCGTATCGGCAGCTTCATTTTTGGAGAAAGAATTATCAACCCATATTAACATTATATACCATGATCGAAACTTCATTCGCCGGATTGGAACTCCGGAACCCCGTTATCGCAGCAAGCTCGGGACAAACAGACAGCACGGACAAAATCATCGCCCTCGAAAAAGCAGGCATCGGCGCCGTCGTATTGAAATCGCTTTTTGAAGAGCAGCTCGACGCTCAAAGCGAACAACTGCTCGGCAGCTCCGACTATCCCGAAGCGCGCGACTTCCTGCAAAATACGGTGCGCGCCCACGAAATCGAAAAATACCTCACCCTCGTCAAAGAAGCGCGCCGCGCAGTCGCCGTTCCCGTCATCGCCAGCATCAACTGCTACGACAGCGGAGAATGGGTAAAATTTGCCTCCGAACTGGAAAATGCGGGAGCCTCCGCCCTCGAACTCAATATTCAGAAAATCGACACCTCCGCCGAATACACGCCGGGCGCAACGGAACAGCTCCACGTCGAAATTCTGCAACAGATAAAAAAAGTCGTACACCTGCCCGTCATCGTCAAGATAAGCCGTAACCTTTCCAATCTCGTTTCGGTAATCGACCAACTGAAATCGGCAGGAGCCGCCGCTGTCGTACTATTCAACCGTCCGTGGCAGCCCGACATCGACATTCATACCCTGCGCATGGTCGCCGCCGACCCGTTCACATCGGCAACCGACCTGAGCGACACCCTCCGCTGGATAGGCATCGTATCGGGTTCCGTCAATCTGCCGATAGCCGCTTCCACCGGCGTACACAAACCCGAAGACCTCATCAAAGCGATTTTGGTCGGCGCCTCCGCCGTCGAACTCTGCACCACGCTCTACCGCAACGGCAACAAAATCATCGGCGAAATGCTGAACTCGCTCACACGGTGGCTCGAAAAACAAAACTTCGCTTCCGTCACCGAAGCGCGAGGACAGCTTAATTATCGCCGCATCGCCGACCCTGCCGGTTACGAACGGTTGCAGTTTATCCGCCAAACGAGAGAAATCTGTAAATCATAAAAACGCCAGATTATGTCCACCGAAAATCTTACCGAAAAAACACGCTCGGGTCTGCGCAAATCGGACTTCGACGCCGTCATCGACGGGAAAAAGGTCGCCCTTTACCAACTGACCAACCGCAATGGAGCTGAAATCTGCATCACCAATTACGGCGGCATCGTCGTAACGCTGCTCGTTCCTGCCGCCGACGGCTCCATGACCGATGTCGTGCTGGGACACGACTCCATAGAGGGCTACCTCCACTCCCCCGAAAAATATCTCGGCGCCTTAATCGGTCGCTACGGAAACCGCATCGGAAAATGCCGTTTCAATCTCGACGGAACGACATACGACATACGTTCCAACAATCCCGACTGCGCCCTGCACGGCGGCATAAAGGGTTACAACGAAGTCGTATGGGACGCCCGCCAAAGCGACACGCAAACGCTGCACCTCACCTATATTTCGCCCGACGGTGAAGAGGGTTTTCCGGGCAACCTGAAAATAGAAGTTACCTACACGCTCACCGACGACAACGCCATGGAGATTCACTACCGCGCCACAACCGACAAGGCGACCGTGTGCAACCCCACGCACCATTCGTTCTTCAACCTCAACGGCGACGGCGGCGGAGATGTTACCAACCACATCGTTACTATCGACGCACCTTTCTACACGCCGATGGACGACAAGTCGGTACCGACCGGCGAGATTGCTCCGGTGGAGGGAACTCCCATGAGTTTCCTGCGCCCGACGGCTGTGGGTGAGCGTATCGACGCCGATTTCGAGCAGCTGCGTTTCGGTCGCGGATACGACCACAACTACGTGCTGGCGAAAAACTTTCCGGGTGAATATGCCTTCGCTGCCGAAGCCTACTCGCCCAAAACCGGCATCGTCATGACGGTACACACCACCGAACCCGGCGTACAACTCTACACCGGAAACTGGCTGAACGGATTTACAGGAAAATGCGGGCGCAAATATACCGCCCGCACGGCGATATGCTTCGAAACGCAGCACTTCCCCGACAGTCCCAACAAACCGCACTTTCCTTCGACCATACTGCGTCCGGGAGAGTTTTACACGCAAACCTGCCGTTACCAGTTCTCCATCAGAAAATAATCGTTCCTAACCAAAAATCTGAAAACTATGACAACGACAAAAAAGAACGGAAACATCATCGCCATTATCGCCATGTTCTTCATCTTCGCGATGATTTCTTTCGTAACCAATCTGGCTGCTCCCATAGGCACGATTTGGGGCTATCAATTCGAGGGCAACGGCGTTCTCGGCATGATGGGAAACATGATGAACTTCCTCGCCTACCTCTTTATGGGCATTCCCGCCGGAAACCTGCTCGTAAAAATCGGATACAAGAAAACCGCATTGTGGGCAATGGCAGTAGGCGTAGTCGGTCTTGCCGTGCAATACCTGTCGAGCTTCGTCGGGGCGAATGTTCCCGCATTCACGCTATCGGGCATCACGGTGTGCTACAACTTCTTCGTCTATCTGCTGGGGGCATTCATCTGCGGCTTCTGCGTCTGCATGCTCAACACGGTGGTCAATCCCATGCTCAACCTGCTCGGAGGCGGCGGTAACAAAGGCAACCAGCTCTTGCAAGCCGGCGGCGCGCTCAACTCGCTCTCGGCTACCTTGACGCCGTTTTTCGTCGGCGCTCTCATCGGTTCGCTCACGCCAGCTTCGACCATGGGCGACGTAACGCCGCTGTTGTGGATTGCCATGGGCGTATTTGCTGCCGCATTCTGCATCATCTCGTTCGTCGATATCCCCGAACCGCATCTCCATAAAGGCAACGGTGCCAAAGAAAAAATGGAACACTCGCCGTGGAATTTCCGCCACACGGTACTCGGTGTCATCGGAATTTTCATCTACGTGGGCATAGAGATAGGCATACCGGGCACACTGAATTTCTACCTTTCCGACCAAAGCGCCACCGGCGCGGGTGTCGCAGGCGATGCCTCCGCCATAGCCGGCGCCATCGTTGCCATTTACTGGCTGCTTATGTTGGTAGGACGGACGCTGAGCAGCGTCATCGCCGGCAAAGTATCGACCGGCACGCAGCTCATTGCCGTATCGGCAGTAGCTATCGTACTGGTGATTCTGGCAATTTTCTTCCCCAAAGAGAATACGCTCTACATGCCGGGTTACAGCATCGAAAACGGTATCGTCATGGCAGAAGTTCCTATCAGCGCTCTGTTCCTTGTATTGTGCGGTCTCTGCACATCGGTCATGTGGGGCGGCATCTTCAACCTCGCCGTCGAAGGGCTGGGCAAATACACGGCACAGGCATCGGGCATCTTCATGATGATGGTGGTCGGCGGCGGCATTCTGCCCCTCATACAGCAAGCCATCGCCAAAGGAGCGGGCTACATGAACAGCTACTGGCTCATCGTGGCTGCGCTGGCTTACCTGCTCTATTACGGTCTTGTAGGCTGTAAAAACGTGAACAAAGATATTCCCGTCGATTAACCTTAATCTATCATACAATGGACAATACACAGGTAAGGAAAAAATTCCGCGAACATTTCGGCACAAGCGGCGAACTCTACTTTTCGCCCGGTCGCATCAATCTCATTGGCGAACACACCGACTACAACGGCGGCTTCGTGCTGCCCGGCGCCATAGACAAGGGTATGCTTGCCGAAATAAAAATCAATGGTACGAACAAAGTACGCGCCTATTCGGTCGATCTCGACGAATATGCGGAATTCGGTATGAACGAAGCCGACGTTCCCGCTCAAAGCTGGGCGCGCTACATCTTCGGCGTCGTGCGCGAAATCGCCAAACGGGGCGGACAGGTCGAAGGCTTCGACACGGCATTCTCCGGCGATGTGCCGCTCGGTGCAGGTCTTTCTTCGTCGGCTGCCCTCGAAAGCACGTTCGCCTTCGCGCTCAATGAAATATTCCGTCTCGGCATCGACAAATTCGAGTTGGCAAAAATCGGACAGGCTACCGAACACAACTATTGCGGCGTAAAATGCGGCATCATGGACCAATTCGCCTCCGTATTCGGAAAAGAGGGGCATTTGATTCGTCTCGACTGCCGCTCGCTCGAATACGAATACGTGCCGTTCAATCCCGTAGGCTACAAAGTGGTGCTCATCGACTCGGTGGTAAAACACGAATTGGCATCGTCGGCATACAACCGCCGTCGCGAATCGTGCGAAGCCGTTGTCGCCGCCATACGGAAACATCACCCCGAAGTGTCGCTCCTGCGCGATGCCGATATGCAGATGTTGGCAGAGGTGAAAAATGAAGTAAGCACCGAAGACTACATGCGCGCCGAATACGTCATCGAAGAGATTCAACGTCTCCTCGACGCCTGCGAAGCCCTGAAAAAAGGCGATTACAAGACCGTCGGCGAAAAAATGTACGGCACGCACCACGGCATGAGCAAGCTCTATGAAGTAAGCTGCGAAGAACTCGACTACCTCAACGACGTAGCCCGCGAATGCGGCGTTACCGGCTCGCGCGTCATGGGCGGCGGCTTCGGCGGCTGCACCATCAACCTCGTGCCCGAAGACAAATACGACCACTTCATCGAAACGGCGGTCAAAGGATTCAAAGCCAAATTCGGCAAGGAGCCGAAAATCTATCCCGTCAAAATCGGCGACGGCTCCCGCAAACTGTAATCGACATTCCTTTCAAAAAAGAACGAGCCGCAGGAAAACTCCTGCGGCTCGTCTTGTTTTTGCGACCGGCGGTTACATACGGTCGGGCACCTGTATGCCGAGCAAACCCATCGCGGTCTTGACGATGCGCGCCGTATTCGCCGACAGCAGCAGGCGGAACGCCTTGACATCGGCATCGGATTCGCGCAGAATCGAAAAGTCGTGATAGAACTGGTTGTACTCTTTCACGAGGTCGTAGGTGTAATTGGCTATCAGCGCGGGACTGAATTGCGCACCTGCCTCCGCCACCACTTCGGGAAACGCCGCCAACTGCTGTATCAGCGATATTTCCTTGTTCGAAAGCACGATGTTCGTCGCCGCCTGCTGCGGCAATACGATACCCTCGTCGGCAGCCTTGCGCAGCACCGAGCAAATACGCGCGTGCGTATATTGTATGAACGGTCCCGTGTTGCCGTTAAAGTCTATCGACTCTTTGGGATTGAACGTCATGTTCTTGCGCGGATCGACTTTCAGAATGAAATATTTGAGCGCACCGAGACCCACCATTTCCGAAACGGCGTCGGCTTCTTCCGGCGTGCAGCCGTCGAGTTTTCCGAGTTCCGCCGACGTTTCGCGGGCGGTATTCACCATTTCGTCGATGAGGTCGTCGGCATCGACCACCGTGCCTTCGCGCGATTTCATCTTGCCTTCGGGCAGTTCCACCATGCCGTAAGAAAAGTGCACCAGCTCCCGACCCCATTTGAAGCCGAGTTTGTCAAGCAGAATCGACAGCACTTGAAAATGGTAATTCTGTTCGTTGCCCACGACATACACCATGCGGTCGATAGGATAGTCGCGGAAACGCTGCTGGGCAGTGCCTATATCCTGCGTCATATACACCGACGTGCCGTCGGCGCGCAGCAGCAGTTTCTGGTCGAGTCCTTCGCCCGTAAGGTCAGCCCACACAGAGCCGTCGTCCTTGCGGTACATGATGCCTTTTTCGAGCCCTTCGAGTACCTTTTTCTTGCCGTCGAGATAAGTCTGCGACTCATAGTATATCTTGTCGAAACCGACCCCCATGCGGCGGTATGTTTCATCGAAACCGGCATACACCCAACCGTTCATCATCTCCCACACGCGGCGCACTTCGGGGTCGCCGGCTTCCCAGCGGCGCAGCATTTCGCGCGCCTCCGCCATAAGCGGCGAGGCGGCTTCAGCCTCCTCCTTGCTCTTGCCGGCGGCTTCCAGCTCGGCAACCTCCTGTTTGTAATGTTTGTCGAACAGCACATAAAAGTCGCCCACCAAATGGTCGCCCTTCTTGCCCGACGATTCGGGAGTAACGCCTTCGCCCCACTTCTCCCACGCCAGCATCGACTTGCAGATATGTATGCCGCGGTCGTTCACGATATTGGTTTTCACCACGCGGTTTCCATTCGCTGCCATGATGCACGACAGGCTGTATCCCAGCAGGTTGTTGCGCACGTGCCCGAGATGCAGCGGCTTGTTGGTATTGGGCGAGGAGTATTCTATCATCACCAACGGAGCGTCGGGCGCCGCCGTCTTGATGCCGTAGGAGGCATCGGCGTTGATGGCATTGAGCTGTCCCACCCAGCAGGCGGGCGCAATGACGAGGTTGAGAAATCCTTTCACCACATTGAACCCCGCTATCAGGTCGGCTGCGTGTTCCTGCAAATAAGCGCCGATTTCCTGCGCCGTCGCTTCGGGCGACTTGCGGGAGGCTTTCAGAAAAGGAAATACCACCAACGTGAGGTTGCCCTCGAACTCTTTTTTTGTTTTTGTCAGTTGCAGGGTATCGGGTGCGACCGCTATACTGTACAGCGATTGCAGGGCGGCAGCGATGCTTTGGGCTATCTGTGTTTCTACTTTCATAGCGATGAAATTAAAATGAATCTCTCCGCAGCGATGCTGCGGAGGTGCAAAGGTACGATTTTTCCTTTGTAAACAGGAAACCGGTTAAAGGCTTTCGAGAATCTTTTTCAGCACCACCTGCGCCGAAATTTCTCGGTTGGCGGCTTCGGGTATCACGATGGACTGCGGACTTTCGATGACCTCGTCGGTAACGATCATGTTGCGGCGCACCGGCAGGCAGTGCATGAAATAGGCATTGTCGGTCAGCGCCATTTTTTCGGCATCGACCGTCCACGAGCGGTCGGTGTTGATGACCTTCCCGTAGTTCGGGTCGGTGTATGCCGACCAGTTTTTCGCGTAGATGAAGTCCGCCCCCTCGAAGGCTTTCCGCTGGTCGTACTCCACGCGAGCGTTTCCCACGAAACGGGGGTCGAGTTCATACCCTTCGGGGTGGGTGATTACCAATTCGTAGCCTATCGCATTTATCCATTCGGCGAACGAGTTGGCGACCGCCTGCGGCAGGGCTTTGGGGTGAGGCGCCCACGTAAGCACGATTTTGGGGCGCGCTTTCTTTTTATATTCTTCAATAGTGATAAGGTCTGCGAAACTTTGCAGCGGGTGGCGGGTGGCTGCCTCCATACTGAACACGGGACGACCCGAATACTGTATGAACTGCGAAATGATTTTCTCCTCGTAATCGTCGGCTTTGTTCTCGAAGCGGGCGAACGACCGCACCCCGATGACGTCGCAATAGCAGCCGATGACGGGTATCGCCTCCAACAGGTGTTCGGTCTTGTCGCCGTCCATGACGACGCCCCGCTCGGTTTCGAGCTTCCATGCTCCTTGGTTGATGTCGAGCACGATGACGTTCATGCCCAGATTCATGGCAGCCTTTTGGGTGCTGAGGCGGGTGCGCAGACTCGAATTGAAAAATATCATAATCAGCGTTTTGTTCCTGCCCAGATGCTGGTAGGCAAAACGGTCGGCTTTCACGGCAAGCGCCTCTTGCAGGGCGGCATGCAGGTCGCCAATATCTTTAACGGAAGTAAAATGTCTCATATCTGTTTGGTATTTTGAAATTATCGTGTTTGACCGTCGCCGGTGATGATGTATTTGTAGGTGGTAAGCTCCGGCAGCGCCATAGGTCCGCGCGCGTGGAGTTTCTGCGTGCTGATGCCTATTTCGGCGCCGAAGCCGAACTGTCCGCCGTCGGTGAACGCCGTCGATACGTTGGTATAGACGCAGGCGGCATCGACCTCGCGGGTGAAACGCAGGCAGGCGGCGGCATCTTCGCTCACGATGCTTTCGCTGTGCTGCGACGAATAGCGGGCGATGTGCTGCAACGCTTCATCGAGCGACGCCACCGTCTTTATCGCCATTTTGTAATCAAGAAACTCCGTGCCGTAGCTGTCGGCGGTCGCCGGTTGCAGCAGGGCGGCAGGATAGCTTCCCGAGAGAGCGGCATACGCCGGCGCATCGGCATAAACGATGACACTCTTTTCCGCCAGCGGCGCGCAGAGCGCCGGCAGGTCGTTCAGGCGGTCGCGGTGCACGAGCAGGCAGTCGAGTGCATTGCACACCGACACGCGGCGAGTCTTGGCGTTCAGCACGATAGCCCGCCCTTTCGCCACGTCGCCGGCAGCGTCGAAATAGGTATGGCACACACCCGCGCCCGTTTCTATCACCGGCACGCGCGCCTGTTGCCGCACGAAGTCGATAAGCCCCTTGCTTCCGCGCGGAATCACCAAATCGACATACCCGACGGCTGTCAATAACTCGTTGGTAACCGAGCGTTCATTCGACAGCAAAACCACTGTATTCGTGTCGATTCCGAACTTTATCAACACACGGTGGATAATGTCGATAATGGCACGGTTGGAACAAGCGGCATCGCTCCCGCCTTTCAGCACGCAGGCATTTCCCGATTTCAGGCAGAGGGAGAAAACGTCGAAAGTAACGTTGGGGCGCGCTTCGTAGATAATACCCACCACCCCGAAAGGCACCGACACCTTGCGTATGGTCATGCCGTTGGGGCGCACCGTTTCGCTCAGCGTCTTTCCCAGCGGCGACGGCAGCGAGGCTACCCGCCGCATATCGGCGGCGATATCGGCAAGCCGCTGCGCCGTAAGCTGCAAGCGGTCGTACTTGGGGTCGGTCGGCGACATCTGCGCCAAATCGCGCGCATTTTCCGACAGGATATATTCCGTCTGTCGTTCCGTTTCGTCGGCAACGGCAAGCAGCACGGCATCGACGGTCGCTCCGTCGAGCAGATTGAGGCGGCGCGACGCCGCCCGCACCGATTCGAGTAAAGAAATAAGTGCTGACATTTTTTTCGTTTCATTTATGCCGCAGGCATTCCGGCGGCAAAAGTAATAAAAAATTTGAATCGCATCTACATACGGCACCGCGTATATCCGATGAGGCGGTCGTAGCGTCCGCCCGTCGGACGATGATATACGCTTATCTGGTATTCGTTGAGCGTTTCGTAATGGTTGCCCTCTATCGGCGCCGCGTCGGCACGACCGTTTTTCGAGAGCACATACCGGTAATTGTACGCCCCCTGTTTGAGCGGCAGCGTTTTTTCATACGAGCGCGTTTCGGCGTTGTAGGTCATGCGGGTCGATGCGTCCCGCCGTCCGAGCGTAAATTCTCCGTCGAGATACACCTCGCCGTCGAGCGGGCGCCCCGTTTCGAGCGTGAAGTGCACCATATAATAATCGGCTTCGGTATCGGGCTCTTCACTGCCGCCGGCGCGGATAAAAAACCGTCCGTTCTGCGTTTCGTCATAGACGTATGCCTCCGCCGCGCGCGGACGGTCGGTCGTAAGCAGGGCGTGATAATACGGTTCGAAATAGCGCATACTCTCCACGCCCAGCGGATTGTAGTGCGGCGACACGATTTCAAAGCGGCGGTATTCGTTTCCCGCCGGAAACACCAAGACCGGCGCATGGGCATATTCCAGCTCCTGCGGCTGTACGTAAAGCGGCTGCGTCAGCAGATGGCGGTCGGAGTAATCGACATTTTGCGAAACATACATCTGCAACTCGCTGCGCGGGTCGCGTATCTCGTAGCGCGGGTGCGCCAGTTTCACCGAAAGCTGCTGATGCCCCTTGTTGTAATCGACATCGGTGCGGGTCGTTATTTCGCAAGCGAGCTCCACCAAATTTTCCGCGAGCGAGAAGCACGCCGTCAGCAGTACGTCGTCGGGACGGCTCTCGGGATAGACCGACACGACATAATTTCCCGACAGGCGGAACGAAACATTTTCGTTCGGAAACACGAGGCGGTAATTCACATAATTCCGATACGTATTGAACGACAAGGCATAATCGTCGATACTGCCTTCGGCGAAGCCGTCGAGATACTCCACCTGTGCCAACGGCGACGGCGACCAGTCGGCATTGCAATACGCCACGCGGTAACGCAGTTCTTCCGGCTCGTCGGCAAAGAGGTCGAACGATATGACGATGCGGTCGTTGCCGTCCAGCAGCGTTACCGGCGGAGCCAGCATATCGGCACCCACCCGCACTTGCAGTGTGTGCACCCGTTCGTCGAATGCGCGCGTGGAATATCCCGCCGCACGACCGGCGGCAACCACGCCGCAGCACACCAAAAGAAAAAACAATCGCCGCATCATAATCCCGTAATTACCATTCCACCGACACTTCGGCACGACCTATTTCGCCTGCCACCGGCGGCGAAAGTTTGGCAATGCGCAGAGTGCCGCCCGTAACTGACGGCCACGCCGCCTCTATCGCCCGCACGATGCGCCCTGCCACGTGTTCGAGCAACTGCGACGGGCGCATCATCTCGTCCGCCACCAACCGGTACAGCATCGCATAGTCGAGCGTGTCGGCAAGCTCGTCGCTCGCCATCGCCTTCTCCAACGGACAATCCACCCGCAGCGACACTTCATAGTCGTTGCCCACCTTGCGCTCCTGCGCCGAAACGCCGTGATACGCAAAAAAGCGCATACCTTTCAGTTCTATACTCGTTTTCATCGCACCGTAGCTTCTTCGATACAAATATAATTAAAAAATCCGAATACCCATGTTCCTCAAATCGTCGAAAAAAACAGGTATCGTATCCGCCATTTTCATAAATTGTTTTTCTTTAACGCATTCTCGCAAAAATCTTTTTCGCAAAAAACAAATGACAATTCCGTAAAAAATACTACTTTTGCCGAGAACCAAAAAATATTCATCAAACACGGAATCATGAATAAAGAAATCCAAAGCGGCATGGTACACAACAATTTCGCCGTCAATACGACCATTATCGGAAACATTTCAGCATCGAGCGACATACGCATCGACGGCAATCTGCAAGGCAACGTCGAATGCGCCGGAAAAGTAATCATCGGCGAAACCTCCCGCATACAGGGAAACATCACTGCCGCCAATGCCGAAATCAACGGAAAAGTACACGGCAACATCACCATCAAAGACACGCTTACCCTTAAAGCGACATCGAACATCGAAGGCGACATCGCAACGCAAATTCTGATTATCGAACCGAAAGCCGTATTCAACGGAAGCTGCAAAATGCAGCACGAAAAACCGGTCGCAGCCGCCAAATAACCTTACCGGCAAAAAAACAGCACCATGATCGAATACGTTCGCGGAGAAGTAACCGAACTGACCCCCGCTTTCGCCGTCGTCGAGTGCGGCGGCGTAGGGTACGGGTTGAACATTTCGCTCACGACATACGGAGCACTTGCCGTTGGTAAAGAGGTGCGCCTGTACGTACATGAAGCCGTGCGCGAAGACGCTTACACACTCTACGGATTCATCGACCAGCGCGAACGCGAACTCTTTCTTGCTCTCATTTCGGTTTCGGGCGTCGGACCCGGCACCGCCCGCATGATACTCTCGTCGCTATCCCCCGCCGAACTGGAACAGGTCATCACCGGCGGAAACGTCGGCGTCCTGAAATCAATCAAAGGAATCGGCGCAAAAACCGCCGAACGCATCATTATCGACCTACGCGATAAAATAAAGGGAGGGGGTGATACGTTACTTATAAACAGCACGCCCCGACAACAGGAGATCCAAGACGAAGCCGTCGCCGCTCTTGTCATGCTGGGATTTCCGCAGACCGCCTCGCAAAAGGCGGTGCAGAAGCTGCTGAAAGACACCCCGACGCTATCGGTCGAAGCCCTCATAAAAACAGCATTGAAAATGTTGTAGCTGTCGCATCGCCGCTTTCGGGGAAAGAAAAAAAACGGTTCCCGAAGACCGCGAAGCGATGAGAAAAAGTCTTTTTCTATATATTTTACTGTTTCTCTGCGGAATAGCAAACTATCCCGCCCTGCTTTTCGCGCAATCGGAAACGCCGGCTCCGACCCTCGGCAAAGATTCTATTGCCGTCCGTTATCCCGTTGCCAAAACCTCAATAGAACATTACGAAGACCTGTTCAGCCGCTCCGCTGCCGACCTGAAAACGCCGGAGAATCTCCATACGGAAATCGAATTCGACACCCGAACCAACTGCTACGTCATACGCACCAAAGTGGGCGGTATGGAAGTCTCCACGCCGTTCATGCTCACTGCCGGCGAATATCAGGAATACTCGCTCCAAAAAGAGATGCAGGACTATTATCGGGAAAAAAATGCCGATGCTTTCGCCAAAGGAGGAAAAGAGTTCGACTTCCTCGATATGCAATTCAACGTGCAGGCGCTCGACAAAGTATTCGGTCCCGGAGGTGTACGATTGAAAACAAGCGGCTCGATGTCTTTGAAACTCAGTCTTGTAACCAATAAAATAGATAATCCCGCACTTTCTGAAAGTGCACGAAAGAAAACCTATTTCGACTTCGACGAAAAAATACAAGCCACCATCAATGCGACGGTCGGAACGAAAATCGGGTTCAAAATGACCTATAACACCGATGCCACATTCGATTTCGACGCACAAAAATTGAATCTCCGCTACGAAGGAGACGAAGACCAAATCATCAAAAGCATCGAAGGCGGCAACATCAGCATGACCACCGGTTCATCGCTGATTCGGGGCGGTACCTCGCTGTTCGGTCTGAAAACGACGCTGCAATTCGGCAAACTCACCGTTACCGGTCTGGTGTCGCAACAGGAAACCGACTCCAAAAGCATCAGCAGCAAAGGCGGCGCACAGACGACCGAATTTGAAATCAGTGCCGACAACTACGACCAAAACCGCCATTACTTCCTTTCACACTATTTTCGCGACAACTACGACCAATTCATCGTCCGCCTGCCCTACATTACCTCCGGCGTTACTATCAACCGCGTGGAAGTGTGGGTTACCAACAAACAGGGACATTACGACAACGCCCGCAATCTCGTGGCTTTCGCCGACCTCGGCGAAACGTCGGCACAAAATCTCTCGAGCAGCCATTGGACAACGACCGGTGCACAATTTCCCTCGAACACCGCCAACACCCTCTACGGCTCCATCACAACCGATTACCCCGACGCCCGATACATCGACCGCGTAACGCAGGCACTCGCCCCGTTGGAGAGTTTCGGAATCTACGGCGGCGAAGACTTTGCCAAGATAGAGAGCGCCCGCCTGCTCTCGGCATCGGAATACACCCTCAACACGCAGCTCGGCTACATCTCCCTCAACACGCAGCTGCGGAGCGACGAGGTGCTGGCTGTCGCCTTCGAATACACCAAAAACGGACAGACCTACCAAGTCGGCGAATTTACGACCGACATCACCGACACCGAACAGAGCCTCTACGTAAAAATGCTGAAAGGTCCGACCATCACCAACAAAAAGCCCATTTGGCGGCTGATGATGAAAAACGTCTATGCGCTCGGCGCCTACCAGATACAAAAAGAAAATTTCCGATTCAACATTTATTACCAGAACGACACCGCCGGCACGAATACCGCCTACCTGCCCGTCGGCGAGATTCGGGAAAAAACGCTGTTGCAGGTGATGAACCTCGACCGCCTCGACAACAATCAGGAAACCCACTCCGACGGCGTGTTCGACTACGTATCGGGATTCACCGTGCTGCCCGCCACGGGTCGCATCATCTTCCCGTCGGTAGAACCTTTCGGCTCGTACCTGCGCAACGCTATCGGAACGCCGGACGCCGACCGCTATGTCTATCAGGAACTCTACGACTCGACCCTGACCATCGCCAAGCAATTCGCCGACAAAAACAAATTCATCTTCAAAGGCGAATACAAATCGTCGAACAGCTCGGAAATACACCTCAACGCCTTCAACATACCGCGCGGGTCGGTAAAAGTATCCGCCGCCGGAGTGCCTCTCGTCGAAAACGTCGATTACACCGTCGATTACAACATGGGCGTCGTAACGATTCTCAACCAAAACTACATCGACTCCGGAACGAAAATCGACGTCTCTCTCGAAAGCCAAAGCCTCAGTATGCAGCGAAAAGCACTGGTCGGTCTCGACTTGAATTACGCTTTCAGCAAAAATTTCAACGTCGGGCTTACCCTCATGCACATGAAGGAGAAAGCACTCACCGAGAAAATCAATTTCGGCGACGAAGTACTCAACAATACGTTGTGGGGTGTAAACACCTCTTACAACACCGAATTTCAGTGGCTCACCTCGTGGCTCAACAAAATACCCACCGTAACTGCCACCGCCCCCTCGCGGCTGTCGTTCGCAGCAGAATTTGCCCAACTGATTCCCAACGAAAAAAAGAATGCCGAAACCACTTCTTACCTCGACGACTTCGAAGGCTCGCAGACCACCATCGACATACGCGCCCCCTACGCATGGAACCTCTCTGCCACCCCCTCGTTCTTCCCGGAATCGGCATTCTCGAACGACATCGACTACGGCAAAAACCGCGCCCTGCTGGCGTGGTACTACATCGACCGCCTCTTTACCGCCCGCAACTCCTCTGCCACGCCCGCCCATATCAAAAACGACCTCGACCAACTCTCCAACCATTATGTGCGCGAGGTCGAATATACCGAAGTGTTCCCCAACAAAGAACTCAACTACGGCGAATCGTCCGTCATGCAGGTGCTCAACGTATCGTACTACCCCGAAGAGCGCGGTCCCTACAATCTCGATGCCGACAACATCGACAAAGACGGCAAACTCGCCAACCCCGAAAAACGCTGGGGCGGCATGATGCGCAAAATGGACGTAACCGACTTCGACAACTCCAACATCGAATACTTGCAATTTTGGCTGATGGACCCCTTCCTCTACAACGACGACGGCTCCAACAAAGGCGGTATGCTCTACTTCGATTTCGGCGACGTATCGGAAGACATTCTCAAAGACGGCATGAAATCCTACGAAAACGGGCTGCCCATCAACAACGACACCTCTTACCTCTCATCTACCGTATGGGGGCGCGTATCGCGCCAGCAGTCGCTCACCTACGCTTTCGACAACGGCAGCGACGCCCGCCTGCGGCAGGACGTCGGTCTCGACGGGCTTTCCAACGACAACGAGCGCTTCTTTTCTTCATATCGGACATACGTAGAAATGTTGCGCTCGCGCCTCTCCGCCGAAGCCGTCGCACGTATGGAGGAAGACCCTCATTCGCCCCTCAACGACCCCGCCGGCGACAACTACCAATACTTTCTCGGCGAAGACTACAACCGGAACGAAGCCGACATACTGACGCGCTACAAATACTACAACAACACCGAGGGCAACTCGCTTTCCGCCCAAGAAGCCGGCGACCGCTACTACCTGTCGGCACGCAGCGTCCCCGACGTCGAAGACATCAATCAGGACAACACGCTCGACGAATACGAACGTTATTTCGAATATGCCGTGAAAATCACCCCCGAAGCCCTGCAAGTGGGAAGCAACTACATCACCGACATGCACTCCGTGCCGGTGATTCTGCGCAACGGAACGACCTCGACCGTTCGGTGGTACCAGTTCAAAATTCCCCTTCGCGACAACAGCGAAAACTCCAACCACGAACCGCGCAAAACCGTCGGTTCGATACAGGATTTTTCGAGCATTCGTTTCGCTCGCATCTTCCTCACCGGTTTCAACAAAGAAACCCACCTGCGTTTCGCCACCCTCGAACTCGTGCGCGGCGAATGGCGCACCTACGAATACAAACTGCACTCAGACATCTCCGGCAACAGCAATGCTCCCGCCGAAGGCAACCTCGACGTCTCCGTCGTAAACATCGAAGAAAATGCCGGTCAGACACCCGTCAATTACGTGCTCCCGCCCGGCATCACCCGCATCATCTCACCTGACCAGTCGCAGATTACGCAGCTCAACGAGCAATCCGTGTCGCTCATCATCAGAAACCTGCCTTCGAAAAACGCCCGTGCCATCTACAAAAGCTCCGGCACGGATATGCGCAACTACAAGCGGCTCGAAATGTTCGTCCACGCCGAAAAGCCCATCGACGACAACTCCGATTTGAAAAACGGCGAACTCTCCGTATTCATTCGGTTAGGGTCGGACTACTGCAACAACTATTACGAATACGAAATTCCGTTGCGTCTCACCCCGCCCGGGCGCTACAACACATACAGCACCTCCGACCGCGAAATCGTCTGGCCCGAAGCCAACACGTTCGATTTTCCGCTCGAATTGCTGACCAACCTGAAACAGGAGCGCAACGCCGCCCGAAAAACCGGCTCCGACGTCAATACCACCGTCGCCTACTCGGGCTACGACCCCGACAAACCCGCTAACAAAATTACGGTAATGGGCAACCCCTCGCTGTCGAATGTAAAAACCATTCTCATCGGTGTGCGCAACAATTCCGGTCGTACCAAAGATGTTACGGTATGGATAAACGAATTGCGCCTGAAAGGCTTCAACGAAGAGGGTGGCTGGGCAACCAAGGGAAGCCTGAACCTCGCCGTCTCCGACATCGGCTCCCTTAATATGAGCGGGCAGGTGGAGACGACCGGATTCGGCGGCATAGACCAGAGCCTGAACGACCGCCGGCTCGACGACCTCTACCAATACAACTTCGCCGCCATGGTCGATGTCGGACGCTTTTTCGGGGAAAAAGCGAAAATCAAAGCGCCCGTTTACTACTCCTATTCGTTGGAAAAAACGCTGCCCAAATACAATCCGCTCGATCAGGATATCAAATTTTCCGATGCCATCGCCGCCGCTATCGACAATGCCGAGCGCGACTCCATAAAGCGGCTGGCGGTTACGCAATCGACAAACAAGAGTTTCAGCATCTCCGGATTCAAGGTCGATATAAAAAGCAAAAATCCGATGCCTTACGACCCGGGCAACTTCACATTCAGCTACTCGCAGAACAAACAGCACGAAAACGACCCCACCACCGCTTACGAGAACACCGATACCTACAACGGCAACGTCGTTTACAGCTATTCACCCGTATTCAAGGCATGGAAACCGTTCGGAAAAATAAAATCGACCTCGAAACGCCTCGCTATCGTAAAGAAACTCGGCATCAACTATCTGCCCAACAATATCTCGTTCGGCACGAGCATGTCGCGCTATTACTACGAACAGCAATTGCGCAGCATCGACAACGACGACATCGTGCTGCCCGTATCGGTCAGCAAAAGTTTCCTATGGGACCGGCAATTTTCCATACAATGGAATTTGATAGAAAGCCTCTCCATGAACCTTTCCACCGGCACCAATGCCCGCGTGGAGGAGCTCCCCGGCGCCGTAAACAAACGCCTCTTTGCCGATGAATACACCTTATGGAAAGATTCGTTGAAAAACAGCCTGCGCCACTTCGGCACACCGTGGGACTACCAGCAGAATTTCAGCGCCACCTTCAACGTACCGCTCAATGTCATGCCGGCTTTCAACTGGATAACCCTTTCCGCCAGCTACAATGCCTCCTACAACTGGGAGCACGGCGCCGTCATCGACGACTCCACCAACGTGGGCAACAACATCAGCAATCAAGGGCGCCTCTCCATATCGAGTCGGTTCAACTTTGAAACGCTTTACAACAAATCGAAATACCTCAAAACCGTCAATCAGAAATTTGCAAGCAGCGGTCGGGGCAGCCGAACACAGCAAAAGCAGAACGACCGATTCCAAAAAGTAATCTCTCTGAACCGCGACACGACGACGATACTCCGCCACAATCTCGACAGCAAAAAGCCGGTCGTAACCGCCGTGCGCAATCGGGAAAAATTCCCGATTAAATACAAAGTCGTCGATGCCAACACCATCTGCATCGAAAATCGGGGCAGCGAACGAATCACCGTTACCGTACTGCCCGGAAAGAGAAAAGACGACAACAAATGGTACAAATTCGGACAGTATGCCACTCGGTTTGCCATGATGCTGCGCAGCGTCAGCGTGCAATACAGCAACACCCGCGCCATGACGCTGCCCTCGTTCGAGCCTTCCGTCGGCGCCATGTTCGGGCAGTCGAACGATTACAGCACATTTGCACCCGGACTGGGATTTGCCTTCGCCACCGTGCGCCCCGATTTCATACGCAAATCGGTGGAGCGAAACTGGCTGCTGACCCAAGACTCCTCGCTCGTGAGTCCCGCCATACACAACACGACCAACGACATGAAAGCCGACATCGTACTGGAACCGGCAAAAAACCTCAAAATAACGCTCAACATCACGCGAAGCCACAGCCGCAACAACCAGATTTATTTCATGTACGACGACATGCCTGCGATACAGGGCGGCAGCTTCACTATGACGCACGCCGCCATTGCCACGTCGATGCGGCGGCTCTCGCCCGACGACGGTTACCGCTCCGATGCCTTCGACCGCTTCCTCGAAAACCGGAAAATCATTACGCAACGGCTCGAAAACGAATACAGCAACACCCGTTATCCCGCCACCGATTTCACCGAACGGGCACACCTTGCGGGGCAACCCTACAACGCGACCAACGGCGGCATCAATCCGAGTTCGGCGGACGTGCTGATTCCCGCTTTCATCGCCGCCTACACCGGCAAGAGCGTCGATAATGTGGAGCTGTCGGCATTTCCCTCGTGGAAATACCTGATTCCGAATTGGAAAATCACCTACGACGGACTGGCAAAACTGAAAAAAATGCAGAAAGTTTTCAAGAGTTTCATTTTGTCGCACGCCTACAAATGCACCTACAACGTGGGCAGTTTCTCCTCGTTCCTCAACTGGGCGGGTATCGGCGGCGACAGGGGCTTCGTCAAAGATTCGCAAACGGGACTGCCCGTACCCTCCTCGCCGTTCGACATCTCCTCCGTCAGCATCACCGAGAGTTTCGCGCCGCTGCTGGGCGTCGATTTCACGACGACGAACAACATTTCGGGCAGCCTCTCCTACAAAAACACCCGCAATCTCAATCTGAGCATTTCGGCAGTGCAGCTCGTCGAAGCCATTACGCAGGATTTCACCATAGGCGTCGGCTACAAGATTACCAACCTGAAAGGATTTTCCAAAGGGAATGGCGGCAAGCAGGGCACGTTCAGCAACGACATCAACCTGCGCGGCGACTTCTCTTTCAAAAAGACCCACTCGCTCATTCGCCGCATCGAGCAGGACTACACCCAAGCCACCGCCGGCAACAAGGCGATTGCCATGAAATACTCCGCCGAATACAAAGTAAGCCGTTACATCTCCCTCGAAGCCTATTACGACCTGCAAATCACCACGCCGCTCATTTCGTCGAGCAGCTACCCCATGCTCAACAGCGACATCGGCATCAGCATCAAGCTCGACCTTGCCCGTTGATGCGCACCGCCAAGACAAAACAAAAGCGACCCGACTTTCGACAGTCGAGCCGCTTTCGGCGCTCTTCAGGTAGGACTTGAACCTACGACCCTCTGATTAACAGTCAGATGCTCTAACCGACTGAGCTACTGAAGAAGGTAACATTTCTAAAAATGCAGGGGCAAAAGTAATGCCTTATTTTCAATTCTGCAACACTCCGGCGAAAAAAATTTTTCACGCCGACGCATTTTCCGTTTCTGCGGCGGACGGGCACCGCCGCCTATTTGTCATCGACCGCGTAAGTGAAATAGTCGAAATCGGCGCTGCCGCCGTCGCCCGTCGTATTATACGAATAAAGCCCTACGCGCGTGCCTTTCCAACTTCCGAATTTCAGCGCATACGGCTCGCCTGCCTGTGCGAACCGTTTGCCGTCAGTACTGTACAGCAGCCGGTGTTCGTTGGCAGGGTAGTCGATGACGGCGCGCAAATACACGGTCTTTCCCTTCACCGGTTGCAGGCGTTCCGTCTCTCCGTTTTTCTCTATGTAGAAATAGTTTTTGCCGTTTTCACGCACCACGCCTACACCGTTGAACAGGTTGCCGCTGCACAGCAGACCGGCACGCTGCCCCTCGCTCAGATGCGAAACGTCGAGGCGTGTCGTCGCTTCGGAGTGGTAGCCCATTGTCTTCTGCGTAAGCATATTGTGCGACATCTTCAAACAATCGGCTTGCAAGGCGTCGAGGCGCAGCCACCCTTTCCGCGCCGACAGAGAGACCGCCTGCGGCACGGGATTGTGGTTATACTGCCATTGCACGCCGAGAGCCGTTCCGTCGAAGTCGTCGCTTGTCTGCGGCAATGTCGGCGCCGGCGATTTGCCCGTATGCGGCTTCGTCCACACCGTTACCGGTTCGCCGATGCCGTTCATATCTTGGTCGGCACCGATAGCGAGCCACCCGTCGTCCAGCCAGCGCGCAGGCTGCAAGTGCACCACCCGCCCTATCGGCTCCACGAATTGGAAATGATAAAACCACCATTCGCCCTCGGGCGTATCGACCAGTGCTCCCTGATGCGGACCGTTCACCGCCGTGCCGCCCTGTTCGAGCACCACCCGTTTTTCGTAGGGACCGTAAATGTTGCGCGAGCGTAGCAACGTCTGCCAACCCGTCTCCACACCTCCTTCGGGAATGCTTATATAGTAATAGCCGTTGCGTTTGTATATTTTCGTGCCCTCAGCCACCGGACCCGTATATACCGTAACGCCGTCGTCGAGCAGCTGCGTACCGTCGGCGCTCATTTTATGTATGATGATAGGACCCGCGCCGTGCCGGCTGCGACCGAGATAAGCCTGTCCGTCGTCGTCCCAAAAAGGGCACGGGTCTTCCCACTTCTCCACCGCCTTCACCCGATGCAGCGGCGACCACTCCCCACGCGGGTCGGTAGCGGTACTCATGAACAGCCCCTCGTGCGGCGTGCAGAAAAACACCCAAAAACGCCCGTCGTGGTAACGTATGGCTGGTGCCCACGAGCCGCCGGCAAAGCGGCGGTTGTCGTCCCAGCCCTCGAAGTCGAAGCGGTCATATATCTGCCCCACGATAGTCCAGTTCACTATGTCGTCCGATTCCAGCACCGGCATGCCGATGTAGTGGAAGTCCGAGCACACCATATAATACTTCTCGCCCACGCGTATCACATCAGGGTCGGAGTAATCGGCGTTCAGTATCGGATTCGCGTATGTGCCGTTGGCTTGGTCGCCCCACGCCGGCGATTGTGCGGCGCATGACAGACACGCTGCCGCCCACAGTAGGATAAAAAATGTCCGTTTCATCATTTCATACATAATTATTTCAAAGATACACATTTCTTTCCGAATCTCCAAATCGGCATGAAAGCCTGTTGTTCATGCCTTTTTCACCATCCGTGTTTCCGGCGATGCCGAAAGCGGGCATATGCAAAAATTTTTCCCGCGCGATAATTCCGCCGGAGGAATCGCCGTATCGGTTTTTTTATTACTTTTGCCGCACATCTAAAAAACGCTAAACGATGGAATACAATTTCAGAGAAATCGAGCAGAAGTGGCAGCAGTACTGGAAAGAACAGCATACCTACCGCGTTACGGAAGATGCCGACAAACCCAAATACTACGTACTGGATATGTTCCCCTATCCGTCGGGAGCCGGACTGCACGTCGGACACCCGCTCGGCTACATCGCCTCGGACATCTATGCCCGTTACAAGCGACTGAAAGGTTTCAACGTGCTGCACCCCATGGGCTACGACGCCTACGGTCTGCCCGCCGAACAATACGCCATACAGACAGGACAGCACCCCGCCGTTACCACCGAAAAAAACATCGCCCGCTACCGCGAGCAGCTCGATAAAATAGGCTTCTGCTTCGACTGGGAGCGCGAAATACGCACCTGCGACCCCGAATATTACAAATGGACGCAATGGGCTTTCATACAGATGTTCAACAGCTACTACGACACCGCCGAACAAAAAGCCCTCCCCATCAACAGCCTCATCGAAAAATTCGAGACCTCCGGCACCGAAGGGCTCCACGCCGCTTGCGGCGAAACGCTCGCTTTCACCGCCGACGAATGGTGTGCCATGAGCGAAAAAGAGCAGCAGAAAACATTGCTCAACTACCGCATCGCCTACCTTGGCGACACGATGGTGAACTGGTGCCCCGCACTGGGTACCGTCCTCGCAAACGACGAAGTGAGCGAAGGCGTGTCGGTGCGCGGTGGCTATCCCGTAGAACAGAAAGTCATGCGCCAATGGTGCCTGCGCGTATCGGCTTATGCCCAACGCCTGCTCGACGGACTCGATACCATTGATTGGAGCGACTCCCTCAAAGAGACGCAGCGCAACTGGATAGGTCGTTCCGAAGGTGCCGAAATGGAATTTCACGTCGTAGGCTCCGACGTAACCTTCACCATCTTCACTACCCGCGCCGACACGATATTCGGCGTTACTTTCATGGTGCTCGCCCCCGAAAGCGACTACGTACAGCAGGTTACCACCCCCGAACAGAAAAACGCCGTGGCGGCTTACCTCGAACAAATCAAGCACCGCACCGAACGCGAACGCATCGCCGACCGCAGCGTCAGCGGCGTATTCTCCGGCGCATACGCCATCAATCCGCTCAACGGCAAGGAAATACCTATCTGGATAAGCGATTACGTACTCGCCGGCTACGGCACGGGCGCCATTATGGCGGTACCGGCTCACGACAGCCGCGACTATGCTTTCGCCAAACATTTCGACCTGCCTATCATTCCCCTCATCGAGGGCTGCGACGTATCGCAGGAGAGCTTTGACGCCAAAGAGGGTATCATGATAAACTCGTGCGGCAACGGACTCGACCTCAACGGACTTACCGTGAAAGAAGCCATTGCCCGCACCAAAGCCTTTATCGAAGAAAAAGGCATCGGACGCATCAAAGTCAATTACCGCCTGCGCGACGCCATATTCAGCCGCCAGCGCTACTGGGGCGAGCCGTTCCCCGTATATTACAAGGACGATATGCCCTATATGCTCGACGAAAGCCGTCTGCCCCTTCTCCTGCCCGGCGTGGACAAATTTCTCCCGACCGAACAGGGCGAACCGCCTCTGGGGCGCGCCAAAAATTGGGAGACCGACGAACACTATCCCCTCGAACTCTGCACGATGCCGGGTTTCGCCGGCTCGTCGGCTTACTACCTGCGCTACATGGACCCGCACAACGATGCCGCCCTCGTGTCGGAAGAAGCCGACACCTACTGGCGCAGCGTCGATCTCTATGTGGGCGGCACCGAGCACGCCACCGGACACCTGATTTACAGCCGCTTCTGGAATAAATTTCTCTACGACTTGGGCGTCGTCTGCGAAGACGAACCCTTCAAGAAGCTCATCAATCAGGGCATGATACAGGGACGCTCCAACTTCGTGTACCGTATCAAGGACACCAATACTTTCGTATCGTACAACCTCAAAGACAAATACGACACCACGCCCATACACGTCGATGTGAACATCGTCAGCAACGACGTGCTCGACCTCGAAGCCTTCCGACACTGGCGTCCGGAATTCGAGACCGCCGAGTTCATTCTCGAAAACGACCGCTACATCTGCGGCTGGGCGGTGGAGAAAATGTCGAAGTCGATGTACAACGTCGTCAATCCCGACGACATCGTGGAACGCTACGGCGCCGACACCCTGCGCCTCTACGAGATGTTCCTCGGTCCTATCGAACAGAGCAAGCCGTGGGACACCAACGGCATCGACGGCGTGCACCGCTTTCTGAAAAAACTCTGGAATCTCTTTTTCGACGGCGACAGCCTCGCCCTCACCGACGGCAAACCCTCGAAAGAGGAACTGAAAAGCCTGCACAAACTTATCAAGAAAGTAAGCGGCGACATCGAAAACTTTTCGTACAACACCTCCGTGAGCGCATTCATGATATGCGTCAACGAACTCACGGCGCTGAAATGCCGCAACCGCCAGATACTCGAACCGATTGTCGTGCTGCTCACCCCCTTCACGCCCCACCTGAGTGAGGAGCTGTGGCACGCTCTCGACCACGATACCTCCGTGTGCGATGCCGAATGGCCTGAATACGAAGAAGAATACCTCAAAGAAGACAACGTAACATACGCGGTATCTTTCAATGGGAAAACGCGCTTCAATCTCGATTTTCCGGTCGGCACGTCGCGGGAGGAGATAGAAAAAGCGGTATTGGCGCACCCCAATTCCGCCAAGTGGATTGAGGGCAAGACACCGCGAAAAGTCATCGTCGTCCCCGACAAACTCATCAACATCGTACTCGCATAATTCGCCCGATACAAAACGAAAATCCCGCAGGCAATGCCTGCGGGATTTTTCATGTCTTTCTACATGACCGGAATTACCGCACGACGGTGAATTTCGCCACCGTACCCTCTTTGCCGTCATTCACCGACGCAAAGACCAAATAAATGCCGCTGTGCAGCCGTCCGCCGTCGCGGGTGCGACCGTCCCACACCAATTGTCCTCCCGTCGAAAAATTCTGATAAATAAGGTTTCCCGCCGTATCGGTAATCTTCACCAACGAATGCTCCTGCAAGCCCGTAACGGTGATGTAGCCGTCATAATCGGGGCGCACGGGGTTGGGATAAACATAGACGTCGGAAAAATCTTCCTGCGGTTCGGTAGCCTCCGCACGGAACGAGGCAAGCCCGTTTGCCGTGGCGAAAAACACCTCTCCCGTCTCGGGGTGTACCGCAATATCATAAACAATATCGGAAGGCAGCGGCGAATTTTCCGCCGTAAAATGGTAAATCGTTTCCTGTCCGTCTTCACTCACGAGATAGACGCCCGAGTTTGCCGTACCGAACCATTTACGGTTGGCGCCGTCGATGGCAATTGTCTGTATCACTTCGTCGTTCAGCAGATAATCCGCCAGATTCGTGCCGTCATTGCGCGCAATCTTTATACGAGTGCACGTAAAATTGCCGCTCATGTATTTGTCGGGATTCGTCAGCACGACAGGTCCGCGATCGGTGCCCAGCCATAGCTGCCCGTTCTTATCCTCTGCAATTTCGTAAAAAACATGTCCGTCGATTTGCTCTCCGTTTTGGTCGGTAAACGTCGTAAACCGGCGAATTTTATCGTCGCCGATGTCATCGGTTCCGTTCGTATCGAAAGCAAAAACGAAAGAATCGTATGCCGAATAAACAATCCATATTGCCGACGATCGCTGCGGAATCAAAATATAATCCAAATTCCGCAAATTTTTCAAATCTTCGTACGGACACGACAGCCAAGTGCCGTCCCGCTTCATCATCACCAAACCGTAATCCGGACAAAAAGTCGTTACATACAGATTCTTTTTTTTGTCGAATGCCGAACGTCCCGCCTTGTACGACCAATTGGAAGAGCCGATGATAGGACTGTTCGTATCGTTCCAATGCGCGTCGTACACATTGTTTTTGAAGCGGTACAACCCTTCGAGCCATGTGCCGATATAAAAGACATCGGGGTCGTCCGGGTCTATGACAACATTGTAGGTATTGCCCCACGTCCCCGTCGGGTGTTTTTCATGCGGAACATCTTGCGGATAAATCGTTGTCCACTGTCCGTTTTCAAGAATCGAAATATATCCGGCAACATCTTGTACATTATTCAAATAAGTAACTCCTGCCGGCGATACATATACCCGCCCGTCGGCTATCGTAATGGAAAACGGGTCGTACACTTTTTGATAACTGTCGCAAGAAAGCTCTTTTTCCTTCCGAAAAGAATTTCCTTCATATTTCAATGCCGCTACCGCTTCTTCACTGACCAGCCAAAAAACATGCTGCGTATTGGTGCAGGTTACATCTATTGATTTATAACCGGTATCGTCGAACGACATTTCTCCGATAAACCGGTTTTGGGTATCATAAAGCGCGACTTTGTTGTCGCTCGTATGCAGCAGAAATCCATCTCGGGTCTGTTCTATTTTTTTCGCTTTTCCATCGGTACGGAGCCAAATATTCGATTCGTCCGGAGAAAAAAGCAGCACGTTTCCGCTTTCGTGCAGCAACAACAACCGGTTGCCTGCCGGCAACATCTGATTAATATATGAAACACCTTGTTTTTCCCAATGATTCACATCATAAGGAATATCATCGACTGCACAGCGATACATGTTCCTGTCTGTTCGAATGCAATAAATATAGTCGTTCCAACGGGTTGCCGTATATATTTTTTCGTTGAACGTGTAAGTCGCCTTTATCTCTTTGCGCACATCGTCGAGCACCACGATGCCGAAATCCGTCGCCAAATATGCCTCATTGCCGACGAACGTTATGTCGTTGATTCTTTTGGAAGCGGTAAGCATCGCATTTTTTATATACGGAATATTATATGCCGTCTCTGTCGCCATATCCACCAAGTCGATATTGCCGTTGGTGTAGGCAACAACCAGAATATCGTTCACAAAGTCGCCGGCGATACGGTCGATATTATTGTCCGACAAAATATTCAGGCGCGACAATTCCCGTACTTCTTCATCGTCTTTGCCGTAAGAAAAAAGCGAATTGTCGGCTAAGAAAAAAACCTTACGATTGCCTTCGCATATCTGTTTCGGCGTGCGGAATGTAGCATACAACTCCCATTCGCCGACTTTCTCCATAGCCTGCGCTCCGCATAAAAGCAGCCACGAAAAAAACAAGAGACAGATGCGTTTCATGACAGAGATTCCAAAAATGCCACCAATTTTGCCACGGCTCGCGCCCGATGACTGATGCCGTTTTTCTGCGTATCGCTCATCTCGGCAAAAGTGCAGGTCTCGCCGTCGGGAATGAATATCGGGTCGTAGCCGAATCCGCCCGCACCCCGCCGCTCCTCGATGATGCGTCCCGTTATCTCGCCCTCGAAAAGGTGATCCTTTCCATCGAGAATCAAAGCAATAACCGTGCGGAACCGCGCCGTGCGATTTTCGACGCCTTGCAGCTGTTCCAGTACCTTTGCCATATTCTTTTCGGAATCGTGCGCCTCGCCGGCATAGCGCGCGGAATATACGCCGGGCGCACCGCCCAACGCGTCGATTTCGAGACCGGAATCGTCGGCAAAACAATCGTAGCCGTATTTATCTCGAATGTAACGCGCCTTTATAAGCGCATTGCCCTCAAAAGTTTCGGCAGTCTCGGCAATATCGTCGTTGCAGCCGATTTCTTTCAAAGAAAGTACATCGAACTTTTCTCCCAAGATTTTTCGCACTTCGTCGAGTTTATGGGCGTTGTTGGTCGCAAAAACAAGTTGTTTCATACCGATATAACGGTATTTCGTCCCGCTTTATTGTCTGCCGCAAGCTATGTTTTTATCTTATCGAAGCCCTCGCCGTAAACGCCGATGACATTCGACTGCGAAATGAAGGCATGAGTGTCGATTTGTTTCACCAACCGGAAAATGCTGTTCGACTCCGAGCGTTTCGCCAATACGACGATTACTTTTTTCGGCTGTTTCGAATACCAGCCCATGCCGTCGATAATGGTAACTCCGCGATGCACATCGCGGTTGATGCGGTCGGCTATCTCCTCATACTTGTCGGAAAAAATCAAAAGCTGTATCGACTGTCGGATACCGTTGATTATCATGTCGCACGTATAAGTCGAAACCGCCAGTACCACGAATCCGAAAAGTATTTTTTCGGGATTGTGGAAGATTAAGAACGACGAACTGATGATGCACACATCGCAATACAAAATGGTGCGACCCAATGTTATCGGCTTGTATTTATTGACAATGGCGGCGACAATATCGGTGCCGCCCGTACTGCCGTTGCGCGTAAAGGCTATGCCTATGCCCACGCCCGACAATATGCCGCCTATGATACACGCCATGAAAGGTTCGCCTTCGAGCAAAGGCTCTTTGATAAGAATCGTTGCCAAAGACAATAGGAACGTCATCATCAGCACCCCGAATATGGAACGTATGCAATACTGCCACCCGAGAACCTTTACCGCCGCAATAAGCAATATGGCATTAATGGTAAAGTAGGTAATTGCCACCGGTATTTTCGTACCGAAAAACACCAATGCCGAAAGACCTGTTACGCCGCCCGTTACGATTTCGTTGGAAACCAAAAACGCTACCCACCCGAAAGCGTAGCACATAAGACCGAACGTAATGATTGTATAATCTTTGATTTCAAGCCATAATCTGTGCAAAGGCATCTTCATAATCTGATGATGAATTAAAGGTTTAAGTATAAAGTCGGCGCAAAGATAATACTATTTTACGACAGTTGTTTCATCACCGGATTTTTCGTGCGAAAATAGAATTTTTTAAATTCTATACGGCATTACATCGACTTGTATCGCTCCATGCGAGCATTCCAGCGGTCGCGGGCAAGCTGCTGCATATCGACCACCGTATCTGTTTCGTCGATGATTTCCAAACCGAAAATCGTTTCCACCACATCTTCCATTGTGATAATTCCGGCAAAACAGCCGTATTCATCGACGATAAGCGCGATTTGTTCTTTATGTTCGAGCAGTTTTTCCCAAACAGTCGATACCGACTTCGTTTCCGAAAAACAGGGTATCGACCGCTTGATGTCCTTTAATTTCATGTCGAACTTGTCTTCGGTAAGATTTTCAAGTACGGTACGTCGCAGCACGTAGCCGGTAATATAATCTTTACTATCGCCATATACCGGTATGCGCGAATAGAAACGATAAGCCTTTTCCTGATAAAAATCACGCAGCGTCATATCTTCCGACGCCACTTCGGTAACAACGCGCGGTGTCATTACTTCTTTCACTTTCACGTTGTTGAGTCGGATAAGATTTTGTATCACCTTGTTTTCTTTCGATTGGAATACGCCTTCTTCCTCGCCCACCGTTACCATAGCCGACACCTCTTCGCGACTCACGGAAAGCTCTTTTTCTTTCGGCGTAACAATGCGCGTTATCAACTCCGACAACAATACCAACGGATAACAGATGAACACGAACACCCGTATCACCTGCGCCGCAAACAATGCCAACCGTCGCCAGTAAGAGGCTCCTATCGTCTTAGGTATGATTTCGGAAATAACCAGTATCAGCAGCGTGAGTATTGCCGAGATAACTCCGAAGTAAACTTCGCCGAAAAGTTTTACCGCCTCGGCGCCCACTCCGGCAGCACCGATGGTATGGGCAATCGTATTTAGCGACAAAATTGCCGAAATAGGTTTGTCTATATTCTGTTTGTATTTTTTCAACAGAGCTGCCGATTTGCCTCCCTCCTGCTCTTTCATACTGATAAACGACATCGGTGTCGAAAGCAATACCGCCTCCAATACCGAACAGGTAAACGATACACCCAATGCCATGAACAGGTATAAAAACATCAATCCCATAAATCAATCCGATTTTTTATAACGACTTGATTTCCTGCCCACACAGGCAGGAAAGAATACGACAAACATTTTGCACATGCGACATGTACAACCTCTTTCGTTTTTGAAAACTCAATATGCCGAAAATTTTTCTCGAAAGCGCGATTTTTTATTTACAGAACAAAAGTAATGATTTTTCCTGCAAAAAGAACATCAAAACAACTCTTTTTTTCTCAATAAGATACAGAGACCTCTATACCGAGAACTTCGACACGGCGGGCTATCTTGTTCAATTTTTCGGGCGATACCTTGTGCAGATTTTTCTCGGGCGTCTCCCTGTCTATGGTATAGACCATGACTTTCTGCGGAGCTATACGACGCATCGCAGCAATCCAACCCTCCACCTCTCTATCGGTGGTATTGTCGATGACAGCCCCGTTGTGTTCGCCTTGCAGAAAAAGCGTCTGAACAATCAACTTCCCGTTGAAACGGCAAAGTTTTTCTATCAATTCTTCTGCCGAAAACCGTTGGGCAACAGGCGCATTGATACGACGTATCGTATCGTCATATACGGAATCTATTTTCAAAATATTGTTATCTACCCTGTTCAGTGCCGAAAATACTCCCGCATCATCTATGCGGGTGGCATTGGAAAGCACACTTATTTTTACTTCCGGAAAATAGGAATCGCGCAATTTTATCGTATCGTCTATAATTTCCGGAAATTGCGGGTGCAGTGTCGGCTCGCCGTTTCCGGCAAACGTTATCACATTCAGTCCTTCACCTGCTTCTTTCATGGCGGAAAGTCTCTTTTCCAGAGCTTCATACACAGCTTTTCTGTCGGGCAATTTCGTATGGGTGTGACGGTTTGCATTGTAACCGCATTCGCAATAAATGCAATCGAATGTACATACCTTTCCGTCCGCAGGCAGCAGATTTACTCCCAACGATATGCCGAGCCGTCGGCTGTGCACCGGACCGAAAACTATTTCTCCGAATAAAATCATAGACACTTCTTGTTTTATCGTACTGCAAAGATAATTTAAAAACAAATTTCCATGTAATCATTCTTTATTAACTCTCGTTTATAACTTGCTTTTTTATATTATTTTATTGTAAAACACTTATTTAATAATATAATATTTTCGACTATCAAAATATTATTAACAAGTTATATACCGCTAAAAAACAGAAAAAAACATTTTGCAACCTCTTTTTTTGAGGGTAATACATTACTTTTGCAGTCGATGAGAAAGTTTTATTTATTACTTGTCGTATCGGTATGTTTGTCATCTTTCTGCATGGCTCAGCAATCCCGATATATTCAGCGCGTTACTTACATTGCCACTGACGCTGGCGATACGGCTATGCTCATCATCACGCGTCCTGTATATTGTTTTCCGCGAAGGGTATTCAAGACTGCAAAAGAAAAAGAATATTACTGGCGCAACGTACGCGACGTGAAAAAAGTATTGCCATACGCCAAACTCGTACACAATGCTTTGATAGAGACTTATGAATATATCCAAACTTTGCCCGAAGACGAGAGAAACAAACATCTCAAACGTATGGAAAAAGAGCTGTTTGAGGAATACAAACCCGAACTGAAAAACTTTACCTATACGCAAGCAAAACTTCTTATACGACTTATAGACCGAGAATGCAACCAATCTTCCTATCAATTGATAAAAGCCTTTTTGGGAGGCTTTCGGGCAACTTTCTGGCAAACATTCGGCAGTATGTTCGGTGTAAGTCTGCGCAAAGAATGGGAACCCGAAGGCAGCGACAAAATATTGGAAGAAATCGTGGTGCTTGTAGAAAACGGACAACTTTGATTATTTTTCAAACAATTGTTTGAAAAAACTCCATATCACAATTCCGGCAGTTACCGATACGTTTAACGAATGTTTTGTTCCGTATTGCGGTATTTCTATGCTTTGAATACACTTGTCCACAACTTCCTGCTGTACTCCTTTCACTTCATTGCCTAATACGACGGCATACTTTTTATTTCTATCCAACTTCAATTCCGTCAATGAAATACTATCTTCCACCTGTTCTATGGCATATACCTCATAATCGTCTTTTATGAGATTATTTATTAATGTCAATGTATCTTCTTCATAATGCCACGCGACACTGTCTTCCGCTCCGAGAGCTGTTTTGTGTATCTCCGGGTGCGGAGGCGTTGCCGTTATGCCGCACAAATAAACAGTTTCCACACGAAAAGCATCGCTTGTGCGAAAAACAGATCCTACATTATTGAGGCTGCGCACATTGTCGAGTACCACTACCAAAGGTATTTTGTTGGATTTACGAAACTCCTCAACAGATATACGGTGAATATCGAATATAGTTTTCTTTCTCATATACAAATATTTATTGCAAAAATAATACAATAAAAAAACATGACAAAATATATGTGTACAATTCTGTTGATAACCTGTATATAAATATGAATACAAAAATGAAAAATATATTTGCACAATAAAAAATCATCTCCATATATAAAGGTTTTTCATTCTTACAGTAGAAAAATATACTTTCTTATATCTTATTTATTACATCAAATTAAGCGTTCTATTCACTGTAAATACAAAGAAAATACATAACTTTGTGGATTATGAACACATGTTGAATAAACACGTAAATCATTCATACAAAATAAAAAAGATAGTGATAACTTTCATATAAAAGCAATATAATATTTTCATAACAAGAAAAACAAATAAAACGAAAACTAATTATACCTGTTATCAACAAGGTAATATCATCAGTAAAATATTTCTTTGAAATAAAATTAAATATAAATATAATGATGAACAACTGTCCCTCCAATTCGTGTACGGAAAACAAAAAACATTTGATAGAAGAAATCAATCGTTTGCGTAAAGAAAAAAACTGTCTCATATTGGCACACTATTACCAACGTGGAGAGTTGCAGGACATAGCTGATTACGTGGGCGACAGTTTGGCATTAGCACAATGGGCTGCCAAGACCGATGCCGATGTGATAGTCGTTTGCGGCGTGCATTTCATGGGAGAAACAGCCAAGATATTGTGTCCAGATAAAAAAGTGCTTGTACCCGATGCAAATGCCGGTTGTTCGTTGGCAGACAGTTGTCCTGCCGACAAATTTAGTAAATTTGTGGAGGAAAACAAAGGTTACACGGTTATTTCATATGTAAATACTTCTGCGGCGGTAAAGGCTTGTACCGATGTGGTGGTTACATCGACCAATGCACGGCAGATTGTAGAGAGTTTTCCTAAAAATGAAAAAATAATATTCGGTCCCGATCGCAATCTCGGCAATTATATAAATAGTATTACGGGTCGGAATATGAAGTTATGGAATGGAGCTTGTCATGTGCATGAACAGTTTTCGGTCGAAAAGATATTGGCATTGAAAAAGAAATATCCGCAAGCCGAAATATTGGCTCACCCCGAATGCAAACAAGTATTGTTGCAAATGGCGGATAAAATAGGTTCTACGGCAGCGCTTTTGAAATATGCGATAAATTTCGATAAAAAACAGTTTATAGTGGCTACGGAATCGGGTATATTGCATGAAATGCAGAAACAGTGTCCGGACAAAGAATTTATACCGGCGCCTCCCGAAGATGCTGCGTGCGCTTGTAATGAATGCAATTATATGCGACTGAATACGTTGGAAAAACTGTATAAATGTTTGTTGAACGAAACTCCTGAAATAATAGTAGATAAAGATATTGCCGAAAAGGCTTTGATACCTATTCGGAGAATGCTCGATATATCTGCACGGTTAGGATTATAATTCAAAGAAGAGCAAAATTATAATTCTCTTTTTTGAGCCATTCTATGGATTTGGGAAGGGCGTAACGAAGATTTTTTTCGCCTTTGAGAGAGTCGTGAAATACAATAATGGAACCGTTGCGCGTATATTTTTTTACATTGTCGAATACTTTTTCTCCCGAGAGTTTTTTACTATAATCGCGTGTAACGACGTCCCACATGATGATTTTATATTTATCTCTTAGTTTTCGGGCTTGCGCCAACCGTAAATGTCCGTGTGGAGGACGAAACAACACACTGTTTATAAGATGATTGGCTGCCTCTACATTATACATATAATTATGTGTACTGTATTTTATGCCTTGTATGTGGTTCATCGTATGATTGCCCGTATGATGACCTCTTTTCAAAATTTCTTCATACAAACTTTTATTGCGCGCAACATTTTCTCCCACACAGAAAAAAGTGGCTTTTATTTGATAATAGTCCAACAGATTAAGTACCCATGGAGTTATTTCAGGTACGGGACCGTCGTCGAAAGTAAGATAGACGGTTTTTTCTCTGCAAGGTTGTCTCCATATCGTTTCGGGGTACAACATGCGGTAGAAAAAAGGAGGTCGTTCTATGAACATAAAATAAAAAATGATAGGGTATAAAACTTATACCCTATCATTTGTATTTATCGTTTATAATATTTGTTTGCATTTACACCGGCGGCGACAGCAGCTTGAAAATATTCGTTTGCCATCTGTTCTTCGCCTGTTTTGTAGAGAGAAGGTATGATTTGCTCCATCAACACTCTCTCATTATAGACGTATTCTCTTTGTATAGAACGTTTTTTATCGTTATCGAGAGAATTTATCCATGTTATGTATTCGAGAGCATTGTCTGCTATTTTTTTCATCAACTCTTTACCTTTTTCCGGTTGATTTACATTGTAGTAGTTCAAAGCCAACTGCAAGGACATATAATTGTGCCGTACAGCTGTTTCCGGTATTTTTTTCATACAGTAGTCGAGAGCTTTAGCAGCTTTCTCTACTTTGTTTTCTTTCAGCAGCTGATTGGTCAGATCCGTGAACATGATGCGGTAGGAGTAGCACATACGCCGTATGGTTTCGTCCAGATAAATATCGGGTATGGTGTCTATACCTCCCCATACGAATTTATTCATGACATTGTCATACATTTTATCCGTATCTATGGCATAATCATTTCTTTCATTGTCAAGATTTACAGGAACGATTTTGTAAGCCATACCGGTGCGCATGAAGTATTTGTCTGTTTCTATAAACATATTGGGATCTACCGTAGTAGCAAAGTAGATGGGACGTTTCCAACCCTCCTCTGCATTGGTGGCAAGCATATCGAGTACGGAAAGATCGTTCAGCAAAAGAATATTTTTCGATATAGGAAGATTCATTGTATCGACAATATCGTTTAGATAATCTTCCGGAACGATACCCGATGCAGCTGCGGCATCTTTGTCTATGCTTATATAGAGATTTCCCGTAGGCAGGTGGTTGATATTTCCATATCCGGGCACTCTCTTGGTATTTTCGTTGTCTGACAGGAAATAGTTCATAGCAGCCCTTACAGAAACAGGGTAATCCACTCTGTCGAAGACGTAGGCATACTCGCGTTTTTTGTTTCCGTATTGCGACTCTTTCATGGATATGGGCAGCGGAGCCGACTCGTAAGCCTGCGACTTCATCTGGTTCACATACCAGTCGGTTTGCAGGTAAGAGAGGTTGCATACGCGCACGTCGGTGCGGTAGCCTTCGGTTTCCTGAGCATACCACAAGGGGAAGGTATCGTTGTCGCCGTTTGTGAATATGATGCCGTTTTCATCGACGGACGAGAGATAGTTTTTTCCGAAGTCGCGGCAGGTGTAACGTCCCGAACGGTCATGATCGTCCCACGTCTGCCCTACCATTTGCAAGGGAACGACGAGCGATACGACGGCGGCGATGGAAGCTGACACGACGGGATTTATCTGTCGGCTCAGAAATTTGTATATGGCTGCCGTTCCGAGACCTATCCAAATGGAGAAGGCATAGAACGAACCGGCATATGCATAGTCCCGTTCACGCGGCTGATAAGGTGTTTGATTGAGGTAAATCACAATTGCCAGTCCCGTCATGAAGAAAAAGAAAAAGACCACCCAGAAACTCTCGATACCTTTTTTGCCCGAGTAGAGTTGGAGCAACAATCCCAAGATTCCTAACAACAGGGGCAGCATATAGAAGACGTTATGCCCCTTGTTTTCTTTCAATTCCGTAGGCAGCAGCGATTGGTCGCCGACCAGTTGGTTATCGATGAAGTCGAAGCCGGTAATCCAGTTTCCGTAAGCAACGTCGCCGTTACCCTGTATGTCGTTCTGGCGACCGACAAAATTCCACATGAAGTAGCGCCAGTACATGAAATTGACTTGATAGTCGAAGAAAAATTTCAAGTTCTCGCCGAATGTGGGTTTGCGATAGAGCCGCCCGTTCACTCTTACCTGTTTTCCCTTGTAACCCGACCATTCTTTGTAAGCCTGTACGTGGTTGCTTTCGGAAGAGTACATACGCGGGAAAAACGTACAAAGTTCGGGTATATAGATATAATTTTGTTTGTGGTCGATGATTTCGTACCGGTCGTGTTCGTTGGGAGACTCCTTGATTTTTTTCGCCCAGATAGCCGCTCCTTCCACCGAGCGCGGCACGCCGTTGGCGTCTCTCGATATTTCGGCTACGAAAGTTTGCCCGTACAGCAGCGGTCTATCGCCGTATTGTTCGCGGTTGAGGTAGCTGCCCAATGCAAAAACGTCTTCCGGCGAATTTTGGTCCATCGGCGTATTGGCAGACGAGCGTATCACGATAATGGCGTAGGAGGAGTATCCGATAAAGATAACCAATATCGACACCAATACCATGTTGAGCAGGCGCACCGACAGTTTTTTATTGTAAAACAGATAAATAGCCAGTGCTGTCGAAATAAGGATACCTACCCATATTTTGCTGCTGATGAAAGGCAGACCCACCAGTATCACGCTTATGAGGAACGACAGGCGCAGACGGGTTTCGTTTTGACGCTGATAGGTTTCATACAATCCCCATACGATGCAGGCAATGACAAGTATGAAGTAGAGTACCACACCCGTATTGAATGGCATTCCCATCCCGTTTACACACAACAGTTCCGCCCAACCGGCAACTTTCACGAATCCCGGTACGAGACCGTAGAGAAGGAATACGATGCCGGCGAAAGAGAGCAGCAGCGCCACGATAGAGCCTTTTACCGTCGGGTTGTTGAATTTGCGGAAATAGTAGACAAGCACCAATGCCGGTATCGTCAGCAGGTTGAGCAGGTGTACGGCAATGGAAATGCCTATGATGTAGGCAATAAGTACGATGTAGCGGTCGGAGTGCGGTTCGTCGGCGACATCTTCCCATTTGAGAATGAGCCAGAACACCAGCGCCGTGCAGAAAGAGGAATAGGCATATACCTCACCTTCGACGGCGGAAAACCAGAACGTGTCGCTCCACGTGTAAGCCAGCGCGCCCACTGCGCCGCAGGCAAGCACCGTTATCGTTTGCGCGAGCGATATTTCCTCGCCGGCTTTCACGATGATTTTGCGTGCGAGCCGCGTTATCGTCCAGAATAGGAACAGTATGGTGCCCGCACTCAACAGTGCCGACATGAGGTTTATCATATAAGCCACGTGCGAGGGGTCGGAAGCGAAGTTGGCAAAGAAGCGCCCCGTCAGCATGAAAACGGGGTTTCCCGGCGGGTGTCCCACTTCAAATTTGTATGCCGAAGAAATAAATTCGCCGCAGTCCCAAAAGCTCGCTGTCGGTTCGAGCGTGAGGATATAAGTTACCGCAGCAATGACAAAGACGACCCAACCTAACAGGTTGTTCAACAATTTGTATTGTTTCATAATTGCAATTATCGAATAGTGAGATTCACAATATTTCGGCAAAGATAAGAAAGATATTCCATATAGAGAATTAAAAGTTGGTAATTATCACCGTATAAAGGGGCATGAAATACGAAAAATCGAAAATAAGCCTCTTCGATTGTAAAGTTGAACAAACCTTTTGTATCTTTGAAAAGAGAATCATACGGATATGCAAAAACGGATATTGATAACGGGCGCCGGCGGTTTCATCGGCGGTTTCATCGTAGAAGAAGCCCTGCGGCGAGGCTATGAAACGTGGGCGGGCGTGCGCGCCACGACGAGCCGCGAATACCTCCAAGACGGGAACATTCATTTCATCGACCTCTGTTTCGGCGACAGGGAGACGCTCAAAAAACAGCTGCTCCGGCAGCTTGCCGAAGTGGGCAGGTGGGATTACATCGTACACAATCTCGGTGCGACGAAATGCAGAAACAATGCCGATTTCGAACGCATCAACTGCACATTCGTCTCCAATTTTGCCGCCGCGCTTACGGAGGTCGGCTGCGTGCCCGACCAATTTATCATGATGAGCAGCCTCAGCGCGTGGGGCGTGGGCGACGAACGCACTTTCACTCCCATACGACCCGACGACGAGCCGCGCCCCAACACCTTTTACGGGAAAAGCAAACTCCTTGCCGAGCGGGCTTTGGAGGCAATGCCCGATTTCCCGTATGTGTTCATGCGCCCCACCGGGGTCTATGGTCCGCGCGAAAAAGATTACTTCCTGATGATGAAAACGATTAAGGCGGGCTTCGACTTTTCGGTCGGCTACCGCAAGCAGCTCATCACGTTCATCTATGTGAAAGATTTGGTGAAAGCCATTTTTCTCGCTATCGACAAGGGGGTGAAACGGCGGGGCTATTTCCTCTCCGACGGCGGGGCGTACCGCTCCACGCAGTTCCGCCGCTATGCCGCCCGCGCGCTGCACAAACGCTTCGTGCTGCCGGTGCGCGTGCCGCTGTTCGTTTTATGGGTTGTTTCGTATATTGCCGAGAAAACGGCGACTCTGACGGGCGGCACGAGTACGCTCAACCGCGACAAGTACCGCATCATGAAACAGCGCAACTGGATTTGCGACACGACGGCGGCGCAGACCGAACTGGGCTTCGTGCCCGATTACCCGCTCGACCGCGGCGTTGCCGAAACCGTCGCGTGGTACCGAAAGGAAAAGTGGCTGTAATGATTTTTCGGCAAGCAGACAGCGTTATTAAAAAATAGCCGAATGATTTATGTTCATTCGGCTATTTTCTTTTCAAGAATTATCGCTATTTGTTTTTGCTGTCGAGGAATTGGTATGCCCGATCGAAATATTTCAAAAATTCGTTGTAAAGCATATTGCGACCCCGTTCGGTAACGGCATTACGGTCGGTCTGCTTGTTGCCGTACTGTCCTTTCAGCACCTGCGTGTCGCGGAACTCCATCGGAATGGAGAGTACTACCTCTTTTTGTTCCGTATCATATACATACAGCGTACATTTGCACATGACGTCGAGTTGGCAGTAGTTTTTGTTGGAAGCGCACATCATCGGCACATATACGGGAAAAAGCGTGAAGCAAGTTACACCGGCAATAATCCACCCGCTTACCAACAAGCCTTCTTTGTCGTATATGGCGTCGTCCCAAGTGTTGTGGAGGGAGGAAACATCGACGAACGAAATATAACGCATCGTCGATTTGTAATTTTCCAATTCCTGAAACGAATAGACGCCCATATAGAAATCCTGACGATTCAGTGCGATGCGGTGGCGTTCGAGTTCCGCTCCGAAGTTTTTGAGAAGCGAGTTGTTTTTGTTTGTATTTTTGAAACCGATAAATTCCATGTTTTCTTTTTCATAGATTTTTTCGGTCTGTTTCACCGGAGTAACGAGCAGCGGCGTGGAACACGAGGCAAACAGAAATAACAATGAAAGAGATATTAGGATTTTTTTTGTTTTCATTTTCTTATGGTTTAGAGAAATCAAAATTCACAGACGGCACAGATATGTGGGTTTGGCAATGTACCACGAGATTTGACTTGTAGCCAATTAAAAAAAGATTGAGATACTGCTACACAATAATTTTGCATATGCAGAGTAACCGCCAATAAAATTGCAGGAGATACATTTTTTGTTTTTGCAATTGTCGATGAAATAAAATTTATACCGGGTAAAGCTCCATCTTTGAAATAGATAGCATCTCCGCTATCGCCAAGAAGTGTTGTAATGGCTTTCTTGAAGTCTTTAATAATAGTTTTATTGAAATTTTTTAATGGCATTTTTTTCCCAAATTCTTCATACCCCCATAATTTAATATACAATTCCAATTCATCTACTCCGGGAATAAACCAGCCTTCACCGAGACTCTGCGCCCACGCATATTCCGGAAAGTACATTTCCATTTCGATGCCTTTTTCGTTGCAATAGTCGATAACGTTTTTCATATTCTCTTTGCCGCTATGACTTGTTGAGGGTTGTGTTGTCGTACTTACTCCGGAAGTTTGGATTTTTAAGCTGTCACATTTCATGTAATTGTAATATTCTGTCAGGTATTCCTGTTGTAATCCTGTGTCGGAACCTTTCAGTTTTTTCGGAGAATAGAACCATTTCATTTCTCCTGTTTTTTTGGCTGCTTTAAGGGCTTTTTTTGTTGGAGACAATGACATTGCCAATCCATGGTTTCCGGCTTCGTCGTACACTTGAATTATGACGCAAGGGACTCCGTCTTTCACAATGGGATCTCCCACTTTACGGGTTTGTGCGGTTGTAGAGAGTGTGCCCATAACCGTGCACATCAGAAGAAATGAAAATTTCTTCCACAGAAAATTTCTGCCTATCTGAAAAAGGCAGAAATCGGAACAAGTGTTTTTTCTTTTCATAATATTGTAAATTAAAGATACTGGCGCAAAGATAATAATATTTATCGTTTTCAATGAAGATGACTAAAAAATTTTTTATTTGTTGGAAAAACGGGCAATCGAGACAATGCCGGTCGGTCGTTTGCTTATCGCAGTAATAGTGAAGAGTTTATATAACAACGGCGTGGAGATCGACTCTCCACGCCGTTGCCCTAAGCAGGGAAATGTTTTATTTTCTCGGAAAACGACGGCGGCGCGCCGGCTTGGGCATCGTTTCGTTTTCGATGATTTTCCGGCAATCCTCGCTCGTCAGATTTTCGGGAGAGGCGCTTTTGGGGATTTTGTAATTCTTGCCGTTGCAGGTGATGTAAGGACCGAATCGCCCGTTCAGAATTTCGATGCCGCTGCCGTCGTCGAAACTTTTGATAAGGCGTTGTTTTTCTTCCGCTTGTTTTTTTCGGATTACTTCCACTGCTTCGTCGTACGTTACGGTTTGCGGCTCGTATTCTTTGGGCAGGGAAATGTATTTGTTGTTGTGGCGTATGTACGGACCGAACCGTCCTGTCGAAATCGTTACGGTATCGCCGTCGAACTCGCCCAATGTGCGGGGCAGCTCAAAGAGTTTCAATGCTTCTTCGAGCGTAATGGTGTTAATGGATTGCCCTTTCTGCAACGAGGAGAAAAGCGGTTTTTCCTTGTCTTCGGGCGAGCCGATTTGCACCAGCGGACCGAAACGCCCTATTTTTACCGACACGGGACGACCGCTCTTGGGGTCGGTACCGATGATGCGTTCTCCTACCCGATGGTCGAGGCGCAGCGACGTGGCGTCTTCGACAGCGGGGTGGAAAAGTTTGTAGAAGTCGTGCAGCGTATTGTTCCACACGAGTTTGCCTTCTGCCACTTTATCGAATTCTTCTTCGATTTGAGCGGTGAAGTTGTAGTTGAGAATGTCGGGGAAGTGTTCGGTCAGGAAATCGTTTACGACAATGCCGATGTCGGTGGGCAGCAGTTTGCTCTTTTCTGCGCCGACGGTTTCGGTTTTGTTTTTATCGGTGATTTTTCCCTTTTTCAGCAGCAGCGTGTTGTAGGTGCGTTCCGTACCCGGACGGTCGCCGCGCTCCACATAGTTGCGCTGCTGTATGGTGGAGATGGTCGGGGCATAGGTCGAGGGGCGTCCGATGCCGAGCTCTTCGAGCTTGTGCACGAGCGAAGCCTCCGTGTAGCGCGGCGGGCGCTGCGAGAAACGTTCGGTTGCCTCTATTTCGCTCGTTATGAGTTTGGCTCCCGTTTTGAGCGGGGGCAGCATTTTTCCGTTGTTTTCGCCGTTTTCGGCATCGTCGTCACTCGATTCGTAATAGACGTGCAGGAATCCGTCGAATTTCATCACTTCGCCGGTGGCGACGAATTTTTCGGGACGTCCCGATATGCCGATGGTGGCGGTTGTCTTTTCTATCTCGGCATCGCTCATCTGCGAGGCGATGGTGCGTTTCCACACGAGGTCGTAGAGTTTCCTTTCCGATGCGGGCACCTCGATGTCGTGGTGGTTGATATAGGTCGGACGTATCGCCTCGTGAGCTTCCTGCGCCCCTTTGGTTTTCGTCTGGTAGTTGCGTGTTTTGAGATATGCCTCTCCCCAGTTTGCCAGAATTTCCGTCTTGGAGGTATTCAGGGCGAGGGACGAGAGATTGACGGAGTCGGTACGCATGTAGGTGATGAATCCCGATTCGTACAGCCGCTGCGCGATAATCATGGTTTGCGCGACGGAGAGTCCGAGTTTGCGTGATGCCTCTTGTTGCAGGGTGGAGGTGGTGAAAGGCGGCGCGGGCGATTTGCGGGCGGGCTTCACCTGTATGTCTTCTATCGTGAATGTCGCGTCTTTGCAGGCGTCGAGTAGGGCGAGTGCTTCTTCTTTGGTTTTGAGACGGTTGTTGAGCTCGGCTTTCATTTCTACGGCACTGCCGTCGGTAGGTATGATGAAAGTGGCGACGACGCGGTAGGAGGTTTCGCTGCGGAACTGTTCGATTTCCCGCTCCCGTTCGACGATGAGACGCACGGCGACCGATTGCACGCGACCGGCGGAGAGCGCGGGTTTTACCTTTTTCCAAAGGACGGGCGACAATTCAAACCCGACGATACGGTCGAGAATGCGTCGTGCCTGTTGGGCGTTTACACGGTCGAGGTCGATGTCGCGCGGATTTTCGATGGCGTGGAGTATTGCCGTCTTCGTAATTTCGTGGAAGACGATGCGGCGGGTCTTTTCGGGTGTCAGGTGCAGCACCTCGTACAGGTGCCATGCTATGGCTTCTCCTTCGCGGTCTTCATCGGAGGCGAGCCATACGATGTCGGCTTTGTCCGCCTCCTTTCTCAGGGTATCGACGATTTTCAATTTGTCTTCGGGAACTTCGTACAGCGGGGTGAAGTTGTGGTTTATGTCGATGCTGAAATCTCTTTTTTTCAGGTCGCGTATATGACCGTAACTCGACAAAACTTTATAATCGCTCCCTAAGAATTTTTCTATGGTTCTTGCTTTCGCAGGGGACTCTACTATGACTAAATTTTTCGACATCTTCTCTCGCGAATTTAATTTTCCGCCTGCAAAAGTAGAAAAAAATGCGTTTGAAAATCCGATATTTAACCGTTAAAAAATTTTTTTGCTGTGAAACGGTTAGAAAACGATGCCCATACCTGCCAGAAAATGAAAGCGTTGCGCCGGCATTCCATAAAATAAATCATACTTTCTCGAAAGCAGATTATTGAATTGCAGCGAGAAATGTATCATTTTGTTGAGCCGGTACGTGGCACCGAGGTCGAGATTGGCGATATTGGGCAGGGTGCCTGCTTCATCGTAGACGATGTTTCCCCACGAATGATTTATGTAGCCCAAACCTCCGGCATAGTAGAAACCGGCTTTTATGTCGAGCGGTTTTATGGGGGTAACGGTAATATCGACGTCCCATTCGTCGCGCGGCTGCGAAAAGCGTATTCGTGCTCCGTCGCTGCGCCATTCGTTATGTTCCCATGCCAGACGGGCGGTGAGAATATCCAACAGGGAGTATTGCATTTCGGCTCCGACTTTCCATGCGTAGGCGTCGTCGGAGTAGAAGCTGACGACACTACGGGTTGTCATTGTAGAGGTTGCGGAGACCTCGAGGTGTTCCATTCGGTAGTCGAAAAGGGCATCGACACAATATTTTATACCGCCGTAGAGAGCAAAATGAAATTTTTTGAGGACGGAGGAGCGGAAGCCGAGCGTGAAGTCGGCGGGGGTATATGTGTCGGGCAGTATGGTTGTCGGGTCGATATATTCCGTCAGCGCACTCATGCGGCGCCACGTGTTGAGGCTTTTTCCGCCGGTGAGTTCGGTGTAGAGCACGCCGGCTTTGTCGAAACGCCACTCGAATTTCACGTCGGGTGCAATGCGGAATACGGTGCCGTAATTGAAAGAGAAGTCTATCGTTACTCCCGCTTTGAATCGGAGCGCCTCTTTTTCGATGGTGAAATAGGGCTCCAAGCCGATAATCGTATGGGTGTTTTTTCCTTTCTCGTCTTCCTCGAAAACACACCGGTTGTAGTGCAGGTTGTCCATGCTCAGGGCGATGCCCGCTTTGTGGCGGTCGTTTATCGCGGCGTTTCCGTCAAATGCCGCCGAGACATGATTTTCGATGCCGCCGCGCTCGCCGTAGTACAGACCCAAGTCGTTGTTGTAGCCGTGGTAGGAGGCTTCGATGGTGTAGTTGAATGTTTTGTCCGGCGCCGAGAGGAAAGAGGTTGTAAATCCGTATTGCTGTACGGTTTGCTGGTTGCTTCCCGATATAGTCGATGGAATAACATTCAGCGGCATACCGTAATAGTTAAAGGTATTGTAGCGATAGTCGGCGTCGAAGTTCCAGCGACCCTTCGTGAAATCGTGCGTGTATTTCAAGCGCAGTTTGTTGTCGTTGCGGCGCTGCCGAGTTTTCCCGCCACCCTCGTTGTCGAGGAAAGAAAGATGTGCGTTGCAGGAGTTGTGTCCGTACCACAACAGCAGCCGGTCTTTCTGCCTATCGACGATGCGCACGCCGGCGTTGGCGTTAATGTTCAGGTAGTTGCCGATGACGAAGCGGGCATAGCCGCGCTGCTTGTCCGGCGCTTCGGCGCCGTTGTCGCCCGCCGAAAGCGGGGTAAGCGTGCTGCCGGTGTTGTAGGGGGTGTTCCAGTCGGCGTATCGGGTGTCGGGGTGCGTCGAAGCAGAGACTTCCAATTCGGGTATGGAGTTGATTTTCGACGCATCGCGCACAATCGGGGTGAACTCTTTTTCGATAACGACTTCGCGCCGCAGCGGATCGTCGTTTTTTTGCTGGGCGTCTGCTGCTGCATATACGGCGAGGAAAAGCAGTATGGGAATATATCGTTTCATCGGTTGTCGGAATTGGAATTGTTTTGGGCGGTTTGCAATTTTTGGAGACGGACGTCGATGAGTTTTTCGATGTCGTCGTCGCCTTTGTAATTGTTCTGTAAACTCAACAGGTATTGTTTGGCTTGGAAGTAGTCGCCCCGCAAGGCATATACGTCGGAAAGCACGATGAAACAGCGCGCCAGCCAGTATTGGTGCGACGTGCCGGTTTCGAGCAGGCGGGTTACGACGGCTTCGGCTTCGGTGTCGTTGTTGTTGTCGAGGTGATATTGTGCCAGCAGATATGCCGATTTGGCTCCGATTTCGGTGCGCGGGTCTTGGGCGAGGACTTCCCATTCCGCCGCTGCTTTTGCCGTGTTGCCGAGCGCCATGAAACTTTCGGCGCGGGCGGTATGGGCATCGCGGGCGCATTCGGGCGACAAGGTGGGTTCTGCCAACAATTTGTCGGTAACGGCGATAACTTCCTTGTGCATACCGCACTTTTGCGCCGTGCGCATCATGCCCACTCGGGCGGTCTGTCGCACCTCTTTGTTTTGGGCGAGCGGTTCGAGCTTTTGATAACTTCGGAAGGCTTCGGCGTACTCTTTGTCGTGCTCCTGTATGTCTGCCAGCCGCAGCAGCGCATCGCCCGTATAGGGATTGTTCGGCTGCTTCAAGATGTAATCGAGTTCCTTGCGGGCTTTGCCGTAGGCTTTTTTGTCGTAGTGGTAGCGCGACAGGTAATTGTGTGTCGGCAGCGTGTAAGCACCGGCGGGATATTTTTTGAGGTACTGTTCGAGTTGGGCGGCAGACGCGGCGTCGGGTTGTTTCAGAAATGCCCGCTCGGCGACGAGGAACGAAAGCGAGTCGAGTTCCGAAACTTCCGTCTTCACGTCGCCCGATACGGTTTTGAGGTAGGCGGCGTAGTCATCGACTTTGTTTTGCTCGATATAAATGGCTTTGAGGTCTTGGAGCGCGAGGCGGGCTTCGTCGCTACCCGGATAGGTGGAAATGACACGCTTGTAGGCGTCGATGGCTTTTTGCGGCTGCCGGCTGTTGTAATAGACTATGCCGAGTTGCAGACCGGCTTTGCGTGCGGTTTCCTGCCGCGGATAGTTGTCGAGCAGTTGCAGGAAACAGCCGGCGGCTTTTCCGTCCCGAAGGGCGACGTGGGTCAAGCCCTCTTCGAGCAGGGCATCATCGGCATAATCCGATTCGGGATATTTCCGGACGACCTCTTGCATGATTGCCGCCTTTTCGGTCGGATTTTTTTGCAGCCCCGCCATGATGCCTTTTTGATAAAGGGCGTAGTCGCCGGTGGCGGGATAGAGTTCGACGGCTCTGCCGTAGAAAGCCTCTGCCCCTACGAAGTCGCGTTGGGCATACAGGCAGTCTGCCCGACGGGTGTGGGCATCGGCGATGCGCGGCATATTTGCCGGACTTTGTTGTTCGGCACTGAGGTAGTCGCCGAATCGGCGTGCCGCGTTGGCGAAATCGTGTTGTTTGAAGTAGGCGTATCCCAGATTGTAATAGGCTTGCGGATTTTTGCGGACGGCGGTGTTCAGGTAGTTTATGCCGTCTTTCGCCGCTTCGGCGTATTTGCCCTTTCGGTAAAGGCATTCGCCGTGCCACAGGTAGGCGTCGGCTTTTGCTTCCTTGTCGTAACTGCCCACCCGTATGGCTTGGGCAAAATAGTCGGCGGCGCGGTCGAGGTCGTTGTCGGCAAAACGCTCTGTGCCGAGCCGGTAGAGAATGCGCTGTTTGGTTTTGAGTATTTTGGCGTCGGGGCGTTTTATCTTGTTGATGGAGCGCAGAGCCGTTTCATAGTTGCGGGTCGTCAGATATACGTCCGCCAGATTGTCGCTGACCGTGCCTGCATAGCGCGACGACGGAAAGAGGTTGAGGAACTTTTCGAAGACGGTAACCGACTCGGCGAATGGCGAGAATGTGCCGGTGTGCAGCAGCATGGCGTAGTTGTACAGCGCTGTTTCCTGCGCTTTCCGGTCGAACGTGTAGCGCGATGCCATTTCAAAGGCAAGTCGGGCGTTGGTCTTGTCGTTTAGCTTCAAATAGCTTTGTCCGATATACAGGTAGGCATTTTGCGCTAAAGCGTCGGTTTGGTCGGTAACCCGTCCCAACGTGGAAACGGCGTCTTCGCAAGCGCCGCTTTCATAGCAGGCTACCCCCAGCGTGTAGAGGCTGCTGCGCAGCGGTGCGACCGTGTGGGCGGTATAGTCGGAAAGATATTCGACCGCCTCTTTCGGCTTGCCGGAACGGAAATGGCTTTCGCCGACGACACGCGTTATTTCATAATATACGCTGTCTTTCGGATAGTTTTGCAAATAGCGGTTTCCCTCGTCTATGGCTTTTTCGTATTCCTTTCGGGCAAAGTACGATTGTGTGAGAAATGCCGACGACGGTTGCGCAAATTCTTTGTCGTCGAGCAGATAGGCAAACCCCTCTCCTGCCTTTTCGTACTCTTTTTCGACATAATGCAGATAGGCATTGCGGTAGAGCGCGGCATTTTTCTTTTCGCCGCCTACGGCGATGACGGCGCCGAAACAGCGCTCGGCATCATCGTTTTTGCCGAGATGCGTGTAGGCGATGCCCAAGTGCAGCAGCAAGTCGGCTTGTTGGTCGGGTGTAAGGCGGTCGAGGTCGATGGCGTTGTACAAGTCGGCAGCCTTTTTGAAATCGCCCTTGTCGAAATATGCGTGCGCCGTGAGAAGTTTTATTTCTTCCGCCTGCGGCGTTTCGGGATAGGCGGCGGTATAGTTTTCGAGTAGGGCGAGCGCGTCGCGGTCTTTGGCGCGGTAGGCAGCGGCGGCGATGTAGTAGTCGGCAGCCGCCTTGTCGGCAGGCTCGACGGCGTGAGGACGATAGCTGCGCATCAGGTCGATGCAGCCGGCGTAATTGCCCTCGCGGTACATCTGTTTCGCCAGCTCGCGGGTGTAGGTCGGCTGTTCGGTGCGAATGTGTTTCTGCGCCGATGACAGAAACGGGGTCCCGCAAAAAAATAAGAGGAAAAGGAATAAATATAAGTCTCTTTTTTTCATCTTCACACAAGAATTGCTTTGCCGGACAAAAGTAGAAAAAACTTCGGTACGGAAATCAATTTTTCGGATTTTCCGCTTTCACGTTTTTCTCCCATTTGTAGAGTTTGTCCGACGGACGTATTTTCTGGTCGAGTTTTATGGAAAAATGTTCTCCCTTGACGGTTTTGGCTACGGGCTTCAAATCCACCCGTATCTCCTCTGCCGTCGTCATGATGGTGCCGGTGGTCGGACCGGTGATGACGATTTCGTCGCCGGCGTGCAATTCGCCGCTTTCCATGACGAACTCCGCGACACCCAGACGGGAATAGAATTTCACGCCTTTGGCGACATACACTTTTACGCGGGTGGCTTCCGAGCCGTAGGTGCGGCTCCATTCGCCGAGCCGCTGCCCCAGATAGTAGCCGTTCCAGAATCCGCGATTGAATACCTTGCTCAGGCGGTTGTCCCAATCGGCTATTTTTTCGTCATCGAACGTGTTGTCGAGAACGCTCTCTATCGCTTCCCGATAGCATTCCGCCACCGTGCGCACATATTCCGCACTGCGGGCGCGCCCCTCGATTTTGAACACCCGCACCCCCGCTTGCATCATCAGGTTGATGAAGTGTATCGTTTTCAGGTCTTTCGGCGAGAGTATATATTGGTTTTCCACGTCGAGCTCGATGTCGCTTTCGCGGTCGCGCACCGTGTAGCCGCGCCGGCATACCTGCATGCACGCGCCGCGGTTTGCCGACGCATTCAGCTCGTGGAGGCTCAGGTAACATTTGCCCGAAACCGCCATGCAGAGAGCGCCGTGCGCAAACATTTCGATGCGTATCGGTTTTCCGGAAGGACCGGTGATGTGCTGCCGTTCGATTTCGCGATGAATGTGCGTCACTTGGTCGAGGTTGAGTTCCCGTGCCAATACTACGACATCGGCGAATTGCGCGTAGAATTTCAGCGCCTCCGTGTTGGAGATGTTAAGCTGGGTCGAGAGGTGCACCTCTACGCCCACACTGCGGGCGTAGGACATGGCGGCGACGTCGCCGGCGATGACAGCCGAGAGCCCTGCATCGCGGGCAGCGTCGATGATGCGGTGCAGCAGCTCCATGTCGTTGTCGTAAATAATCGTATTGACGGTGAGGTAGCTTTTCAGCCCGTTTTCGCGGCAGATGCGGGCTATTTCGTGCAGGTCGTCGATGGTGAAGTTGTTGGCGCTGCGGGCGCGCATATTCAACCCTTCGATGCCGAAATAGATGGAGTCGGCACCGCCTTGTATGGCGGCGGCAAGCGATTCGTAAGAACCGACGGGTGCCATGATTTCAAAGTCAGACCGTTTCATTTATTTTCCGGTGATGATTTTGCGAATGTCGTTGAGTTTGTTGAGGGCATCGACGGGGGTAAGGTTGTTGATGTCGGTGTGGAGTATTTCGTCGCGCACCTGACTCAGTATGGGGTCGTCGAGCTGGAAAAAGCTGAGTTGCACACCGCCTTGCGTCGTCGTTTCTTTCGGTTCGACCTTCGGTTTGGCGATGCCGTTTTTGCGGTTGTCGCTTTCGAGCTGGCGCAGTATTTCGCCGGCACGCTGTACGACGGCTTGCGGCATACCGGCGAGTTTTGCCACATGTATGCCGAAGCTGTGTTCGCTGCCGCCCCGTACGAGTTTGCGCAGGAAAATCACCCGATTGTCCACCTCCTTTACCGACACGTTGTAGTTGGCGACGCGGCGGAAAGTCTTTTCCATTTCGTTCAATTCGTGGTAGTGCGTGGCAAAGAGCGTTTTGGCGCGGGCGCGGCGGTGTTCGTGTATGTATTCGACGATAGCCCATGCAATGGAAATGCCGTCGTAGGTGCTCGTGCCGCGACCCAGTTCGTCGAAAAGCACGAGGCTGCGGTCGGAAAGGTTGTTGAGTATGTCGGCGGCTTCGTTCATCTCCACCATGAAGGTCGATTCGCCGAGCGATATGTTGTCGGAGGCGCCGACGCGGGTGAATACCTTATCGACTACCCCGATATGCGCGGCTTCGGCGGGCACGAAACTCCCGATTTGCGCCATGATGACAATCAGTGCCGTCTGCCGCAACAGCGCCGATTTTCCCGCCATGTTCGGACCCGTAATCATGATGATTTGCTGGTGGTCGTTGTCGAGCATCACGCTGTTCGATATGTAGCTTTCTCCCGGCGGCATCTGCCGTTCGATGACGGGGTGCCGCCCCTCTTTGATGTCGATAGTGAAAGAATCGTTTACGTCGGGGCGTATGTAATGGTATTCTTCTGCGGCTTTGGCAAAGGAGAGCAGGCAGTCGAGGCGCGCCAACAGGTTGGCGTCGAGCTGTATGGCGGGAATGAAATCGGCAATCGCCTGCACGAGGTCGTTGAAGAGTTTTGTTTCGAGCGACAGGATTTTTTCTTCGGCACCGAGGATTTTCTCCTCGTAGTCTTTCAGCTCCTGTGTGATATAACGTTCGGCGCCCACGAGGGTCTGTTTGCGTATCCACTCTTCGGGCACCTTGTCTTTGTGCGTGTTCCGCACTTCGATGTAATAGCCGAATACGTTGTTGTAGCCGATTTTCAGGCTGGAGATGCCGGTGCGTTCGCTTTCCTGCTGTTGCAGATGCAGCAGGTAGTCTTTGCCCGAATAGGAGATTTCGCGCAGTTCGTCGAGTTCGGCGTTTACGCCTGCGGCGATGATGCCGCCGCGATTGACGAGCGTCGGGGCGTCGGGCGAAATTTCCCGTTCGATGCGGTCGCGTATGAGGGCGCACGGGTTGAGTTGCGCTGCGATGCGCTGCACCACTTCTTCATCGGCATTCTGGCAGCAGTCGCGTATCGGCTCTATGGCGGCGAGCGATACTCGCAGCTGTACCGTTTCGCGCGGGGTGATGCGACCCGCTGCCACTTTGGAGAGCAGGCGTTCGAGGTCGCCGACGAGCGACAGCTGTTTGTCGATAAGCTCTTTGGCATCGGGGTTGCGGAAGAAGTATTCGACGGCAGCCTGCCGGTCGCGTATGGGCTGTATCTCTTTCAGCGGGAACGAGAGCCACCGCCGCAACAGCCGTGCTCCCATCGGCGATACGGTACGGTCGATGATGTCGAGCAGGCTTTTGCCGCCTTCGTTCATCGTGCCGAGCAGTTCGAGGCTGCGTATGGTGAATTTGTCGAGGCGCACGTAGCGGTCGGCTTCGATGCGGGAGAGCGAAAGTATGTGCGCAATGTGCGTGTGCTGGGTGATGTCGAGGTAGTGCAGCAGCGAGCCTGAGGCGATGATGCCGAGCGGGAGGTGCTGCACGCCGAATCCTTTCAGGTTTTTGGTGCCGAAATGGCGCAGCAGCCGCTCGGTGGCTGCCTCTTCGGTGAAAATCCAGTCGTCGAGTTCAAAGGTGAAATAACGGGTGCCGAAATGCTCCTCGAAAGTTTTTCGTTTGCCCCGCTCGAAAAGAATCTCTTTGGGCTGGAAATTTCCCAGCAGTTTGTCCACGTAGTCGTAATTGCCTTCGGCTGTCAGAAATTCGCCGGTGGAGATGTCCAGAAAGGCGACGCCGCAACTGTTTTTTCCGAAATGTATGCCGGCTAAGAAGTTGTTTTCCTTGTGGTCGAGAATGTTGTCGTCGATGGCGACACCCGGCGTTACCAACTCGGTGATGCCGCGTTTCACTAACTTTTTGGTAAGTTTGGGATCTTCGAGCTGTTCGCAGATAGCCACCCGCTTGCCTGCCCGCACGAGTTTAGGCAGATAAGTGTCGAGGGCGTGGTGCGGAAATCCGGCGAGTTCGACGTATTGCGCCACGCCGTTCGCCCGACGGGTGAGCGTAATGCCCAATATCTCGGACGCCGTAATGGCATCGTTGGAAAAGGTTTCGTAAAAGTCGCCTACCCGAAACAGCAGAATGGCATCGGGGTGAACGGCTTTCATCTCGATGTATTGCTTCATCAGCGGTGTTTCGACCATCTCTTTTGCCACGGGCAGGAAAGTTTTTATGGGTTCGTTTATCGGTCGGCAAGGCATCGGACGATGTGCCTCATCGGCTCTTTTTTATCCGAACAAAGGTAGCGATAACTTGTGAAAAATAAAAATTCTGCTCCGAACAAAATTTCGGAAAAAGCGCTAAAAATTTTCTTCCAGAATACGGGCAATGCCTTTACGTACAGAGGCAAGACCGAACAGTTCCGGCTTTATTTCCGCACGGGGAAGAAAGCGGACGGCTGCCACATCGTCGTGTGCCGAGAGAGGCGAAAAGTCGGCGACTTCGCAGGCAAAAAAGAGATCCATCGTCGGTATCACCACGCCCGAGTAGAGATAGCGGTTTTGCAGGGAAAAGAGGTAGCGGCAGCGGGTTACGGTCAAAGAGGTTTCTTCGAGCACCTCGCGCGCGACAGCTTCTTCGGCGGTTTCGTTCAGGTCGGTGAATCCGCCGGGCAGGTCGAGCGTTCCTTGCGCCGGCTCTTTGGCGCGCCGGCACACCAGTATGTTTCCGGCTTCGTCGGTGATGAGCGCCACCACGGCAGCCCGGGGATTGACGTAATATTCCAGCCCGCACGACAGACAGCGTTTCGACTGGGCATTGTTTCCGACAAACCGCTCCGACCCGCAGCGCGGACAGAAACGGTAAGGGTCGAGCAGCGGAGTGGTTTCGACAGCCATGTTTATTTTTCTTTTTCGGCGGGTGCCGGTTTGAGCAAGACATCGTACCGGTTCCGGTCGAGGAGTATCTCTTCGGCTTTTTGTACGATGGGGTCGTGTTTGAGATTCTCTTTGATTTCGCCTTTTTGGTAGTAGTACCGTTTGACGATTTCCGCAGCCAGTTGTTCTTCTATCTCTTTGCGGAAAGCATCGAGGTCGCGGTCGAGGTTGTGCGACAGCTTTTGAGTCAGCGAATTTATTTCATCTTCGGCGTCGTCGTAATAGCCCTCGAATTTCGCCCATTTGCGCAATTCTTCAAGCGCTTTTTCGCTGCGGCGGTCATATTTGAAATCTTTTCCCTTGACGTAGGTTTTGAAGTCGTTGTATATCTCGTCCGTGATGACGAATTCTTCTATCGGAGCGATGGTCGGGTGCTGCTGCTCGAAGCGTGTCGCATAGTCGAAAACTTGTCGATCGGTTACGAGGTAATAGACGATGTTGGGAATCTGCGGCAGTTCTGTTTTTATGTCGGGAGTGATGCCGCCGCCGTCGCGCACGATGCGTCCGCCGGCGGTGGTGTAGGCGGTCGTCAGGCTGTCGGGTATGCGTTCTGCCCGACCGGCGGCATTGCGGTGCGAGTAGTCGATAGCTTGTATCGACCGTCCGCTGGGAATGTAGTATTTCGATGTCGTGATTTTGAGCATACCGTTATAGGGCAGCGGGCGGGTCGATTGCACGAGCCCTTTCCCGAAAGAGCGTTCGCCCAGTACGACGGCGCGGTCGAGGTCTTGCAGCGTACCCGATACGATTTCCGATGCCGATGCCGATTCGCTGTTTATCAACACGGCAAGCGGAATATTCTCGTCGATAGGTTTTTGTGTCGTTTTGTAGGTACGGTCCCATTGTTTTACGCGACCCCGCGTCGATAGCACCTCGACGCCTTTGGGCACGAAATAGTTGATGATTTGCAGGGCTTCATCGAGAATGCCGCCCGGATTGCCGCGCAGGTCGAGAATGAGGGCGTCGATGTGCTGATTCTTTTTCAGGTCGAGCAGAGCCTCTTTTACTTCGGCAGCCGCCTTGTCGGTGAAACTTTGCAGGTAGATGTAGCCGATGTTGTCGCGCAGCACGCCGTAATAGGGAACGGCAGGCAGGACGATTTTTTTGCGCACGACGTCGAACGTGAGCGTATCGAGCGTTTCAGGGCGCTCTACCACGACGGTTACAATGGTATTTGCCGGACCTTTAAGCCGCTCGCTCACCTTTTCGGACGGAAGTCCGACTGCCGAAACGGAGTCGATGCGCAGTATCTTGTCACCGGCTTTCAGACCGCACACCTGCGCGGGAAGCCCCTCATACGGTTCGGCGATGTAGGTAAAGCTGTCGCGGGTGCTGATGAGGGAACCTATGCCGCCGTATTCGCCTGTCGTCATGAATTTGAAATCGTCGCTCTCCGTCTCAGGGATATATACCGTATAAGGGTCGAGCGTGTAGAGCATGGCGTTGATGCCCTCTTCCACAAGCGTTTCGACGTCGGGCGTATCGACGTAAAAAGTGTTCAGTTCTTTCAGCACGGAGCCGAAAAGACCGATGCCCTGCGTGGCATCGAAAGCGGGATTTTTCTTTTTTTGCGCCGTGCACGGCATCGCTGCGGCAACGGCAAAACAGAGGGCAAGTACAATTGTTCGACGCATATTTTCGCGTATTGATATTCGATAGAAAAACAAAATTTTCCGCAAATATATTGTATAATTGGAAATAACGCATTACTTTTGCCCTGCATTTTTAGAAATGTTACCTTCTTCAGTAGCTCAGTCGGTTAGAGCATCTGACTGTTAATCAGAGGGTCGTAGGTTCAAGTCCTACCTGAAGAGCGCTCCTCCCGCCTTGTCAAAGGCAGGAGGTTTTTTATTTCCTCCTCCCTTTGCTTCGCTTCTTTCGGATTATTTTTAACTTTGTGTAGGGAATTAGGAGAAACGATTTATGAAAAAGCAACAACGCCGGAATAGATTGGAAGAGTGGATAAACCTTTCGACCTATTATCTCTATTTCCCGATTAAGTTATTGAGAAAGATAATTATTATTCTTCTTTTTGCGCTTTGCTATTGTTTGTTTCCCGCGAAACGGGAGCGGATAAAGGAAACAACGAAAGAGTTATGGTCTCCTTATAATGAATATGCCAATCTCTATTTTTCAAAATCTGCGATATTTCCGTTTATTCCGCACGTTTCTCTCATTTGGAGTATTTGGTCTTTGGTGTACATTTACTTCGATTTTGCGAAAAAACTCTCTTTTTTGATAGTTTCATTAACAATTTTTTTTGTTGTTTTCTTTATATTTGAATGGGCTATCGGAGATAAATCTTGGGAATATATACAAAAATTTCGTCAAATGCTGGTAAAGGAAAAAGTGGTAAAATGTATAATCGTTTACGGGTATGCATTTGCTTCTTTGGCGCTTTTGAGATATGTTCTTTTGTTGTTTCATCGTCTGAATTATTTATAAGCGATGTCGCCGCAGAACAGGCACAACGGATTTGGAGACAGATGGATAGGTCTTGCAGCCTATTTCCTGTATCTCCTTTTGAAAAGGATAGAGAATCTTGTTTTTTCCGAACGAAAAAAAGAGGTAGGAGAAACATCTTTTCTTTATTTTCGGGCAGAACATTTTTTGATTTCATGTATTCTTTTTCTGCCGGTTCTCGGGGTAAGTTATTTGTTGTTTATAGATTGCTGCTCTTTTTTTTCGGCAACAATGGCGACCTTTATTGCTATTGTGTTCGTAATTCTGCTTTTAGTTTCGTTGAGCATATTCAGTTGGGCGACGGAACAATATAACAAGACCGGAAAATATATTCGGAAATTTAGCAAAAAACCGCCGGAAGAGATACGGGAAAAAGCCCCGTTTGTTTATGGGTATATCCTTGTTTCGTGGCTTGTTTTTGCGCTTTTGTTGTGGCTGAACGTCAAATGGTTATAAAGAAAAAGCCTTTCTCCTACACGGGAGAAAGGCTTTTTCGCGTTGTCTTACTCGGATTCGAACCAAGACAAACAGAACCAAAACCTGTTGTGCTACCATTACACCATAAGACAATCCTTGTCTTTTTACGGGACATTGCCCTAAAAAGCGGAACAAAGATACGGCAAGTTTTTTTAATTGCAAACGAAAAACGGTTTATTTTTTATTTTGCAATCAGCAGATAATAATTTTTCTTGCCTTTCTGCACAAGCAGATATTTGCCGTTGAGGAGCATATCGGCGGACAATACGGCGTCGAAAGCCGTGAGCTTTTCTTTATTGACCGACACGCCGCCTCCCTGCACGGTTTTGCGCATCTCTCCTTTCGAGGGGAATACGGCGGCTTTTTCGGTAAGCAGCTCGACAGCCCGTATGCCGGCAGAGAGCTCGTCGCGCGAAATCTCGAATTGCGGCACGCCCTCGAATACGGCGAGCAGCGTCTTTTCGTCGAGGTGGTGCAACTGTTCCGACGTGGAGTTTCCGAAGAGGATTCCCGACGCTTCGACAGCGGCGTTGTAATCGGCTTCGGAGTGCACCATGACGGTTATTTCTTTCGCCAGTCGTTTTTGCAGCGGACGCAGATGTGGTGCCGCCTGCTGTTCGGCGATGAGAGCCATTATTTCTTCTTGCGGCAGGTCGGTGAATATCTTGATGTATTTTTCGGCGTCGGCGTCGCTTACGTTAAGCCAGAACTGGTAGAATTTGTAGGGTGTCGTGTAGTTGGGGTCCAGCCATACGTTGCCCGATTCGGTCTTGCCGAATTTCCCGCCGTCGGCTTTGGTGATGAGCGGACAGGTGAGCGCGTAGGCTTCGCCGCCGTTCATGCGGCGTATCAATTCCGTTCCGGTGGTGATGTTGCCCCACTGGTCGGAGCCGCCCATCTGCAATTTGCAGTTTTTCGTTTTGTTGAGGAAGGTGAAGTCGTAGCCCTGCACGAGCTGGTACGAAAATTCGGTGAACGAAAGTCCCGAAGTGCCTTCGCCCGCCAGCCGGCGTTTCACGGAGTCTTTGCTCATCATGTAATTGACGGTGATGTGCTTGCCGATTTCGCGAATGAAGTCGAGAAAAGAAAAGTCTTTCATCCAGTCGTAGTTGTTCACCAGTTCGGCGGCGTTGGGGGCGTCCGATTCGAAATCGAGAAACTTGGAAAGCTGTCGTTTGATGCACTCCTGATTGTGGCGCAGTGTCGTTTCGTCGAGCAGGTTGCGCTCCTGCGATTTCATCGAGGGGTCGCCTATCATGCCGGTGGCGCCGCCGATGAGGGCTATGGGTTTGTGTCCCGCGCGCTGGAAATGGCGCAGTATCATGATGCTTACCAGATGCCCGATGTGCAGCGAGTCGGCAGTGGGGTCGAAACCGATATATGCCGTTGTCATTTCTTTTTGTAGCTGTTCTTCGGTGCCGGGCATGATGTCGTGGAGCATACCTCTCCATTTGAGTTCTTCTACAAAATTCATCGAAGTCTGTTTTTTTGAAAGTGCCGCAAAGATAATGTTTTGTCGGCAATAAAGCCGAAAAAGCGAACGATTTTATTCTTGGTCGAGATGAAATTTCTCGGCAAACGTGCGAGCCAATTGCGCGACGGCGCGGTAGCGGGGCATTTTCCATGTTCGGGCGGCTTGCCGGTAGAGCGCGGCGACGGGTGTTTCGTCTTCGTCGGTTTCCAACAGACAGTTTTCGGGGCGGCACACCGCGAAAATATCGGGATTGTGTTTCGCACCGATACTGAGGACGAAGCCTTCGCGGAGCAGCTGTTCCGCCTGCTGCGGCTTGCCGCGAAAGCCGTGTACGATCCACGCCTGCTGCGGGCGGTATTGGCGGTGGAGGGCTATTAGCGTATCGAATACCTTGACACAATGTATGATAAGCGGTTTTCCCGTTTGTTCGGAGAGCGCGATGTGGCGGCAGAAAATATCGAGCTGCTGCGGCAGCGGCGTGTCGCGGGTCGTGTCGAGTCCGCACTCCCCTATCGCCGCGACTTGGGGCAGAAGTGCTGCGGCGGCGACCTCTGCCCATGTTTTTTCATCGGCGTTGCCGCTCTCGTAGGGGTGTATGCCGACGGAAAAGCGGCATTCGGGGTGCTGTGCCACCACCGACAGCGGATAGCGGGGATAGGGGTTGCAGACGGCATATTCGTCGGCGGTCGTTGCTTTCAACGCGTGGGTGTGCAGGTCGTAAAGCCGTGTTTCGGGCACGGGGTCGTACCCGCTCCCGCCCCACGGGTGGCAGCGGCATATCCGCTTTATTCCCAACCATAGCCCGAGCAGCGGACCGTGCCGCCGTATCGCCTCTGCCGCGTATTGCGAACAGGTGGGCACGTACCGGCACGACGCCGGCAGCAGCGGTGAAATGCAAGCCCTATAAAAAGAAATGGGCAGCAGGAGCAGGGCGGTAAAGATTTTTCGGAAAAACGTGCGCATGGCAGCTATTTTTTCATCTCGGAGGCTATCCTGTCCGACAGGCGGGCAAGCAGCTCCCGCATCTGTTTTGCGAGGATTTCGTAGGGAAGAACCTCTTTGTCCAAATAGAGAATCGCCATATCGAGTGCCATACCGGCGCGACCGAGCGTATCGTTGAGCGTCGTTTTGTGGAGACGGAACGCCTCTCTTATGCGCCGTTTCAGCAAGTTGCGTTTGACGGCGCGCTTGAAGTTCCGTTTGGGAATGCTTACCAGAAAAACCGCACTTGCGGGTTTCGGCGGTTGTGTGCGGAATACGACACGGAAAGGATAGACGACGAACGAGTGTCCTTCGGTAAAAAGGCTGTTTACCCTGATTTCGCCCCGCAGACGTTCTGCGCGGGCGAGTCGGCGGTTGTCGTTTTCAAGCAGTTTTGTTTCCACGTGTCGTATCGAAAAAAGAAAAACCTTGTCGCCCGTTCCCGTTTCGGAATATGGCGGCAAGGTATGGAATAGATGCGGATAAAGGTTATTTTTTTGCCGCTTTGCTCTGTTCTTTCAAGAAATGTTCCAGCGCCGCCGTCATCGACGGGAGTTCGGGTTGCGGCGCCTCTACGTCGAGCCGCAGCCTCGCGTCGTGTACGGCTTTGGCGGTTGTCGGACCGAAGCACCCGATTTTGATGTCGCCCTGCTCGAAGTTCGGGAAATTTTTGAGTAGCGACTGTATTCCTGCCGGACTGAAAAAGACGAGCATATCGTAGTCGAACGGTTCGCCGGGTTTGAAATCGTTGCTTACCGTGCGGTACATTACGGCTTTGGTATAGTTGATGTTATGTTGGTCGAGCAGCGGGTATTCTCCGTTGTTTACGTCGGAAACGGGGAGCAGGTATTTTTCGTCGGCATGTTTGGTCAGAGCGGGAATAAGGTCGTTGAGCTTGCCCGTGTTGCCGAAGAAAATTTTACGTTTGCGGTAAGCGATATATTTTTGGAGGTAGAGGGCGATGGTTTCGGTCGTGCAGAAATATCTCATCGTTTCCGGAATCGTTACGCGCAGGCACTCGCACAATCTGAAAAAGTGGTCGATAGCCGTCCGCGCGGTAAAGATGACCGCCGTGTATTCGGGCAATGAAATTTTTTGCTGCCGAAATTCTTTGGAGGAAAGCCCTTCTACTTTGATGAAAGGACGGAAAACAATGTCCACGCCGTACTTTTTGGCAATCTCGAAATAGGGAGATTTTTCGGACGGTTGAGGTTGAGAAATGAGTATCTTTTTGATTTTCAAAGCTAAAATGGTTTTTAGTCCTACAATCATTCTTAAAACAGGGTCGCTGTTTTGATAAGGAAAAACAGCGGCGCTATTTCAAGAGCGCAAAGGTACAAAATAAAGTAAAGCAAACAGCTAAAATCTCGTAAAAAAAGTTTTGCTCCTTTCAAAATGAAAAGCAAACGGGCTATCAAATAGAGGGTAATGGCGGAAAAAAGACAAAATGTGACACTTTCGGGCAGATAGGCGGCGAGCAGTGTGAATGGAAATATTTCGATGCCGAGCAGCAGGTTGATGATGAGGTGCCGGTCGCACCATTCCCGTCCGCCGGTATTGGCGGCGAATACGTTTGTCAATAGCAGATATATGCCTTGTTGCAGCAGGAAATAGAGGGCGAAGGGAAGCGCCAGTATCAAGGCATGGAGGGTAAACCCTCCGCCGACGGGGAGCGGTATGTCTTGGGAAAAGCAGAGTACGGCGGCAAGAGTGCCTTCGACCAAGAAGGTGTAAAGCAGGAAAAGAATCCGCAGACCGAAATTCGTTCCCGAAAGGCGTTTGTTGTGGCTGAATGTTCGGGAGTAAGTCGTGTCGCTGTCGGTTTGCCACGAAACGATTTCTTTTCGACGGAAAAAGAAAAAGAAGAATAACATGAGTTCGGCAAAAAGCAGGACGAAAAGCCCGCCGTCTTTGAACGGGAGTTCCGGGTTGCGGCGGACGCCTGCTCGACCGTCGTATATCGGTATGGTGGGAATTTCTGTCGTTGAAACAACAGTCGTATCGGCGTGGCTGTGAAATGCCGAAGTATCGGCGGAAAAAGGGAAAAATGCGGTTGCCGTGTCGGTCGGTGTCGGTCGGGGCGTTTCGGCAAAAGGTTTTGCGAGGGTGTCGGCTGCGCTCGGAGTGAGGGACGTCAGCTTTTCGTAATGGACGGTGTCTGTCGCTGCCGGAGCCGTTTCCTGCACGAGAGTATCGCTCGGCGGTACGATGGTTGTAAGCGCGCTGTCGGGTGCTGCCTGTGCAGCGGTCGGTATAACGGCATGGACGGTGTCGGCGGTTGCGGCGATGCTGTCTGCCGGCACGATGGCTGCCGTTGTCGTATCTGCCGATAGCGGGTTTTCCGTGAGTGTCGTATCGGCAACGATAGCAGGGATTGACGTTTCGCTGCCGGAGGCAGTGATGCCGGTTGTCGTATCGGCAATTGCTACGTTTTGGCGGAGCGTGTCGGTCGCGACAACTCCCGTATCGACGACGGGCGGTGTAACGGAAAGCGTATCGGCGGAGTCGGTCATATCGCAGCGAGTTTACTCAGGGTTCGGTCCCATTCGGGCGCGGTGTACAGCGCCTCGACCGCCTCTTCGGGCGTGGCGGCGATTTGCCATATCCGGCGGTGTTCGGTGCGCATGAAGCGTTGCTCGACGGCGCGGTCGAGCAGCGTTATCAATGGGTCGTAATAGCCGTCGGTATTGAGCAGGACTATCGGCTTGATATAGAGCCCGAGCTGTTTCCATGTAATGATTTCGAGCAGTTCTTCCAGCGTGCCGCAGCCGCCCGGCAGGGCGATGACGCCGTCGGCAAGCGTTGCCATGCGTTTTTTTCGGCTGTGTATGTCCGGCGTTATTTCCACCTCTTTCAGTGCGGGGTGGCACCAACCGTTGTCGTACATGAATTGCGGTATGATGCCGGTGATTTCGCCTCCGTTCTGCATCACGGTGTCGGCGAGTGTACCCATCAGTCCTTGTCCGCCTGCCCCGTAGATACAGCGAATCCGCTTGTCGGCAAGCAGTTCGCCCAATGTCCGCGCCGCCTCGAAATAGGCTGCCGGCACTTGGGAGCTCGACCCGCAGTACACGCATACGGAACGGATTTCTCTCATGACGGGCACGCTATACATTGAAACGGAAGTGCATGATGTCGCCGTCCTGCACCACATAGTCTTTGCCTTCGATGTTCATTTTTCCGGCTTCCTTGCAGGCGGCTTCCGAGCCGAGAGCGATGTAGTCGTCGTATTTGATGACTTCGGCACGGATAAAACCCTTCTCGAAATCGGAGTGTATGATGCCGGCGCACTGGGGCGCTTTGCTGCCCCGCAGATACGTCCATGCCCGCACTTCGGGTTCGCCGGCGGTGAAATAGGTTTCGAGGTTGAGCAGCTTGTATGCCGAGCGGATAAGGCGCGACACGCCCGACTCTTCGAGTCCTATTTCGTTGAGGAACATCTGCCGTTCTTCGTAGGTTTCGAATTCGGCTATCTCCGATTCTATTTTGGCGGCGACGACGAGAATTTCGGCGTCCTCCCCCTTGACGGCTTCGCGCACCCGCTCCACATAGGCGTTGCCTTTGACGGCACTTGCTTCGTCGACGTTGCAGATGTACATCACCGGTTTGTTGGTGAGCAGGAAAAGGTCGTGGGCTATTTTCTGTTCGTCTTTGGTTTCGAACGTAACAGTGCGGGCGGCTTTTCCCTGTTCCAGCGCCTCCTTGTAGCGGCTCAACACTTCGTAGGCGATTTTGGCGGTTTTGTCTCCGCCCGTCTGCGCCTGTTTCTGTACGCGGGAAATGCGGCTGTCGATGGTTTCGAGGTCTTTGATTTGCAGTTCGTAGTCGATGATTTCTTTGTCGCGCACCGGATCGACCGACCCGTCGACGTGCGTGATGTTGTCGTCGTCGAAGCAGCGGAGTACGTGCAGTATGGCATCGGTCTCCCTGATGTTGGCGAGGAATTTGTTTCCCAGTCCTTCGCCTTGGCTTGCCCCTTTCACCAGTCCCGCAATATCGACGATTTCGACCGTCGTGGGGACGATGCGCTGCGGGTGCACCAGCTCGGCAAGTTTATTCAGCCGTTCGTCGGGAACGGTGATGACGCCCACATTCGGCTCGATGGTGCAGAAAGGAAAATTCGCCGATTGGGCTTTGGCATTGGATAGGCAGTTGAAAAGTGTCGATTTGCCGACATTCGGCAGCCCGACGATTCCGCATTGTAAGGACATTCTGTTCCGATTTTAACTTTGTTGCGGCAAAGGTACAAAAAAGCTGTAACGTAGCCGCGTTCTTCTCTTTTTAATCTTTTATATAAATAGTGTGCGGCTCGGTTAATGCGCTTCGAGCCAGTTGGCGCCGACGCCGGAATCGGCGGTAAGGGGCACGCGCAGACTGGCGGCGCCCTCCATTTCTTCCTTGACGATGCGGCTCACGGTGTCGATTTCGTCGGCGGGCACGGTGAAATTGAGTTCGTCGTGCACTTGCAGAATCATTTTTGCCCGTATGTTTTCCCGTGCGAAACGCTCGAAGATGCGTACCATCGCTATTTTTATGATGTCGGCGGCGCTGCCCTGTATGGGGGCGTTTATGGCGTTTCGCTCGGCATATCCGCGCACGACGCTGTTGTGCGAGTTGATGTCGGGAAGCATGCGCTTGCGTTTGTTGAGGGTTTCCACGTAACCTTTCTGTCGCGCGATTTCGATGCTTTGCTCCATATAGGCTTTCACTTGGGGGAATGTCTCGAAATATCCGTCGATGAGTTGCTTGGCTTCGCTGCGGGGAATGTTGAGGCGCTCGGCAAGTCCGAATGTGGATATGCCGTAGATGATGCCGAAGTTGGCGGTTTTTGCCTTGCGGCGCATCTCTTTCGTAACGTCGTTCAAGGGTATTTTGTAAATCTTGGCGGCAGTGGCGGCATGAATGTCCTGCCCCGAACAGAAAGCGTCTATCATGGCGGCGTCGCCGCTGAGGTGCGCCATGATGCGCAATTCGATTTGCGAATAGTCGGCGGAGAAAAAAAGTTCGCCGGGCTCGGGAATGAATGCGCGGCGTATCTCGCGCCCCTCGTCGTCGCGTATGGGAATGTTTTGCAGGTTGGGGTTGCTCGAACTGAGCCGTCCGGTGGCGGTAATCGTTTGGTTGAAAGAGGTATGTATCTTTCCCGTGCAGGGATTTATCAGTTCGGGCAGGGCATCGACGTAGGTGCTGAGCAGCTTGCGCAGTCCGCGATATTCGAGTATTTTATCGACGATGGGGTGACGGTACCGCAGTTTTTCGAGCACCTCTTCGGTGGTGGAGTATTGTCCGGTTTTGGTCTTGCGGGCTTTCTCGTCGATTTTCAGCCGCTCGAAAAGGATTTCGCCCACCTGTCGGGCGGAACTGATGTTGAACGGCATTCCGGCAAGCCGGTAAATCTCCTGCTCGATTTCATCGATTTTGCCGGTCAGCTCTTTCGACGACTGCCGCAGGGTGTCGGTGTCGATGCGCACGCCGCTTATCTCCATTTCGGCGAGGACGCGCACCAACGGCATTTCGATGGTGTAAAAGAGTTCTTCGAGACCTTCCCGTTTCAATTCTTGCTCCAATTTGTTTTTGAGTTGCAGGGTGATGTCGGCATCTTCGGCGGCGTAGGGGCACACCGTTTCGGGGGCGACTTGGCGCATGGAGAGTTGGTGTTTCCCTTTCGCGCCTATCAGTTCGTCGATGTGAACGGTTTTGTAGCGGAGGTATATTTCGGCGAGGTAGTCCATGTTGTGCCGCTGTTCGGGTTGCAGCAGGTAATGGGCGACCATCGTGTCGAAAAATTTCCCGCCGGGGCATACGCCGTAATTGCGCAGCACGATATAGTCGTATTTGATGTTTTGTCCGATTTTCAGACTTGCCGGATTCTCCAAAGCACGTTTGAATATTTTAACAATTCGCTCGGCGTTCTCTCTTTCGGGCGGTACGGGTATGTAATATGCTTCGTGTTCTTTCATGGCGAACGACATTCCGACCAATTCGACATTCATCGGCTCGACTCCTGTCGTTTCCGTGTCGAATGCAAAAAAATCGCACCCTTCCAATTGGCGGGCTAATTCTTGTATATCTTCCTCTTTATCAAGAAGTTTATAAGCGTGCGAGGTAGAATTTAACTCGCTGAGAGTCGCATATTTTTCTTCTTCCCGAGTCTCGGTCGGAAATATGTCGAAGAGCGAGGGTTGAGCGACGGGGGTGTCGGGTGTGCCGGACGCGGGTGCGGCGTTCTTTCCGAAAACGCGTTCGGAGAGCGTCCGAAATTCGAGTTCGTCGAAAATTTTTCGAAGGCGGGGTTCGTCGATGGGGGAGCGGCGCAGCAACTCTTCGTCGAACGTTACCGGTACGTCGGTCTTGATGGTGGCGAGGAATTTGGAAAAGCGTATTTGTTCCTCGTTACTTTCTATTTTCGTTTTCAGTGCGCCTTTGAGGGAGGCAGTCTGCGTCAGCAGGTTTTCGATGGAGTCGTATTTCTGTATGAGTTTTATCGCGGTTTTCTCGCCGACACCCGGACAGCCCGGAATGTTGTCGGCGGTGTCGCCCATCAGCCCCAAGATGTCGATGACTTGTTCGGGGCGGGCGATGCCGTATTTTTCTTTTATCTCTTTCTCGCCGCGCACCTCGAAGTCGCTGCTGCCGAATTTCGGTTTGTAGATGAAGATATGCGGCGATACCAATTGCCCGTAGTCTTTGTCGGGGGTCATCATATAGGTCTCGAATCCGGCTTGTTCGGCTTTCTTCGCCAATGTGCCGATGACGTCGTCGGCTTCGTAGCGGGGCATCTCGATGATGGGAATGTTGTAGGCTTGTATGATTTCTTTGATGACGGGCACCGACTGCCGGATTACTTCGGGCGTCTCCTCGCGCTGCGCCTTGTACCGGTCGTAAGCCTCGTGCCGGAATGTGGCGCCGGCGGGGTCGAATCCGACAGCAAGGTGGGTCGGATTTTCTTTGCGTATCAGGTCTTCGAGGGTATTCACGAAGCCGAATATCGCCGACGTATTTACCCCTTTGGAATTGATGCGGGGATTTTTGATAAAACCGTAATATGCCCGATAGATAAGGGCGTATGCGTCCAATAAAAACAATCTCTTTTCGCTCATGGCGGTATTTGTGTAACGGGTTGGCGGAAAAATCCGCGAGGTAAATTTACAAAATTCTGCCGATACTTCGGGTTTTATTCTTATTTTTGCAACCAAATAGGTAGAGGTATTTGTTTTGAAAGCCGACACTTTTTGTAATGAAGACGATGAACGATGATATATTGTCGAAGATAAAACGCCCGATAGAAAGTGATTTAGTGCGGTTGAACGAAGTGATGAAGCAGGCTTTGTCGTCGTCGAATCCGCTGCTTTCGCAAATCGTGGATTACTATCTTCAGACAAAGGGCAAACAGATACGTGCTATATTGGTATTATTGGCTGCCCGCATGACGGGGACGGTAAAGGAAGAGACTATTTATGGCGCCGCTGCCGTAGAGCTGCTGCATAATGCCACGCTCATTCACGACGACGTGGTCGATGAGTCGAAACTCCGGCGAGGCAGAGATACTCTCAATGCCGTGTGGGACAATCGGGTGGCGGTGCTGGCGGGTGACTATTTCGTGTCGAAAGTGCTGCGCATGGCGCTGCTTACGGGTGAGACTTCCGTCATTGCCGTGTTGGGAGAGCTGGGCGCTATTCTGGCACAAGGCGAGATAGACCAAATATCCGTCGTTCAGAAAAAAGAAATCGACGAAGATGCCTACTTCCGTGTCATACGGCAAAAGACCGCGTCTTTGTTTAAGGTTTGTATGCAAATAGGCGCTTTGACTGCCGGCGCCACGACGGAGCAGCAAAATGCCTTGATGTGTTTCGGCGAGAAATTGGGGCTTTGCTTCCAGATAAGAGACGATATTTTCGATTATTTCGACTCGAAAGAGACGGGAAAGACATCGGGCTGCGACCTGAAAGAGGGGAAAGTAACCCTGCCGCTCATCTATGCACTGACGCATGGTGCGGAGCCGGAGCGGAGCGAAATCGCGGCGTTGATTCGGAAACAGGAGCTTACCGGCGACGATGTGCGCCGGCTTGCCGAATATGCCAAAAAGTCGGGCGGAATCGAGTATGCCGAGAGTATCATGGGGCGTTTACGCGATGAAGCGGCGGAGGTTCTCCGACCGTTTTTGCCTTCCGATGTGGCGACAGCCTTATTGGCGGTTCTTGATTATACGCTGGAACGAAAAAAATAACGTAATAAGTATAAAATGAAAGGCGGCGGAAATTTCTTGTTTCCGCCGCCTTTTTTATCGGATTCATCGAGAAATCTCTACTTTTTCCCGGCAGAGACGATGGAGTCGAGCAGAGCGGTTGCCAAGCGGCTTGCGCCGATGCGGAAATACTCTTTGCTCAACCATTCTTCGCCCAGCACGGCTTCGGCAATAGTGTAATACTTGACGGCTTCGGCGGTTTCGGCGATTCCTCCGGCGGCTTTGATACCGATGCGGGTGCCGGTCTTTTTGTGATACTCTTTGATAGCCTGACACATGACGTAGAAGGCCTCGGGCGTTGCTCCCGGAGTGATTTTCCCCGTCGAGGTCTTGATGAAATCGGCACCGGAATAAATGGCTAACAGCGCTGCTTTTTTCACGTTGGAACAGCTGCCCAGTGCGCCGGTTTCCAGAATCACTTTCAGGCGGGCATTGCGGCAGGCGTGTTTTATTTCCACGATTTCATCGCAAATATCCTCATATTCTTCGTTGAGGAACTGCCCTACGTTCATCACCGTGTCTATCTCGTTCGCTCCTTCGGCTACGGCAAGCGCCGTTTCGGCGACTTTTACTTCGGTGAACGTTTGCGACGACGGAAATCCGCCGGCTACGGCTGCGATGTTTACGTCGGAAACTTCGAGATTCATGCGCACGCACTCCACAAGGTTGGGGTAGACGCATACGGCGGCGACGTGATTCAATTCGGGATTTTGGTTATCAAACTCGTTTACCTGTCGCGTGAAGGCGGCGATTTGCGTCTGGTTGTCGGTGGGGTTGAGCGAGGTGAGGTCTATGCAGCCGAAAAGGAAGCGATACACCTCCTCGTTGCTGTTGCGTGCGATGTTTTCGCGCAGAATCTTTTCGACCTCCTGACGGACGATTTCATCGCGATAATCGGTGTTGTAGCTTTTCAGCATTTCATTGTATCTGTCCATATCGGGAATTTTTTATTTCGTATTCGGATTGATTTTTTCGTTTTGGCGGTGGCGCAAGGCGTCGCGCTGCGTTTTTTTGTCGAGGTTACGCTGCATGGCTTCCGTGAGGTCGATGCCCGTCTGGTTGGCGAGGCACACGAGCACCCAGAGCACATCGGCGATTTCATCGGATAAATTGCTGTTTTTGTCGCTCTCCTTGAACGATTGTTCGCCGTACTTTCGGGCGATGATGCGGGCTACTTCGCCCACTTCTTCGGTGAGTATCGCCATGTTGGTAAGCTCGTTGAAGTAGCGGACGCCGTACTCTTTTATCCAGCGATCGACGCTGTTTTGCAATTCTTGCAGGGTCATTTTATTCTTTGTTTTTCGAGTCTATGCAGATGGTTACCGGTCCGTTGTTCAGCAATTCGATTTGCATGTCGGCGCCGAACTCGCCGGTTGCGGGAATTTTTCCCGTTTCTTCGGCTACTTTCCGGCAAAAAGATTCGTACAACGGTATGGCGTGTTCGTGTTTCGACGCTCTGATGTAGGAGGGTCTGTTTCCTTTTTTTGTCGAGGCAAACAGCGTGAACTGGCTGACTATCAATATTTCTCCGTCTACATCTTTGACCGAAAGATTCATAACGCCGTTTTCGTCGTCGAAGATGCGCAAATTTACGATTTTTTTGCTTATCCATTCCACATCGTTTTCATCGTCGGCGTCTTCTATGCCGACAAGTATCAGCAGCCCGTTTCCTATTTGCGATTTCATATGTCCGCCGATGCTCACCGATGCGTGCGATACCCGTTGTACAACGATTCTCATAAACTATTGATTATAAATATTATACTATAAATTATCGAGGATTGTTCGTGCTTTTGTTTCTCCAATAAGTTGCGCTAATTCTTTGTAGGGAACTTCTTTGATGCGCTTGACGCTTTTGTAGCGGGTAAGCAGCAAGTCCCGCGTTTTCGGTCCGATGCCTTTGATTTTGTCGAGAGCCGATTCCACCTGTTTTTTGCTGCGACGGTTGCGGTGGTGCGTGATGCCGAAACGGTGGGCTTCGTCGCGCATCTGCTGTATGAGGCGCAGGCTTTCGCTGTTTTTATCGAGATAGAGGGGTATCGGGTCGTTTGGGAAAAATATCTCTTCCAACCGTTTGGCGATGCCGATAATCGGAATGTCCAGCTGCAACTCTTTCAAGGCTTCGCCGGCAGCACTGAGTTGCCCTTTTCCACCGTCGACGACCACCAAGTCGGGGAGAGGCTCTTCTTCTTCGGAAAGCCGTTTGTAACGACGAAACACGGCTTCGTACATCGACGCGAAATCATCGGGACCTTCGACGGTCTTTACATTGAAGTGCCGGTAATCTTTTCGCGATGGTTTCGCTTTGCGGAATACGACACACGACGAGACGGGGAGCACGCCTTGTGTATTGGAATTGTCGAAACATTCGATATGCATCGGCAGTGTTTTCAACTTGAAATCTTTTTGTGCCCGTGAAAGTATGCGTATAACGCGCTGGTCGGGATTCAGTTTTTCCGAGCTTTTTAGTTTGTCGAATTTGTACTGTCTGACATTTTGTGTGGAAACGTCGAGCAGTTTGCGCTTGTCGCCCCGCTGCGGAACGAGAAATGTTACATTTTCAAACGTCGATTCGGGGAGGAAAGGAACGATGATTTCGCGCGATTCGCTTTTGAAGCGGCTGCGCAGTTCGGCAATTGCCAGCGACAGAATTTCTTCTTTGCTTTCATCGAGTTTTTTTCGGTATTCGATGGTGTAGCTTTGCACGATGCTGCCGTTGCGCATGTGCATGTAATTGACATAGACGTTATCGTCGTCGTCCTCGTAGGAAAATACATCGACGTTGTGGATAGTCGTGCTGACGATGACCGATTTTGCCCGATATTTTTCGAGTAAAAGGTACTTTTCTTTCAATTCCTGCGCTTCCTCGAATTTCAATTGCTCGGCGAGCAGATTCATTTCTTCGCGGAGGTGTTCGCTCAATTGCTGAGTGTTTCCGTTAAGAATCTGGCGTATTTGCGCGATATATTCGCGATATTCTTCTTCCGTTTGCAGCGCTTCGCACGGTGCTTTGCAATTATGGATATGGTATTGCAGGCATTTGCGGTAGCGGTGATTCTTGATGTTTTCCGGCGTAAGCGCATGGGGACAGGTGCGAATGGGATAGAGGCTGCGTATCAATTCGAGCACGGTGCGGGCAATCTGCACGTTGCTGTAAGGTCCGAAATATTTGGAGCCGTCGTGTATGACTTTGCGGGTGAGGACAACGCGCGGAAAATGCTCGTTGCGTATCGTAATCCACGGATAGGTCTTGTCGTCTTTGAGCATCACGTTGTAGCGCGGCTTGTACTCTTTAATGAGGGAGTTTTCGAGATGCAGGGCATCTTCTTCGTTGGCGACGACAATGTATTTTATATCGTGAATATTGCGCACCAGCATCGACGTGCGGGGCGATTCGTGATTTCGGTTAAAATAGCTGTGAACCCTTTTTTTCAAATTCTTGGCTTTCCCCACATAGATGATGCTCCCGTCTTTGTTTAAGTATTGATATACTCCGGGGGAGTCGGGCAGGAGGGAAAGCAGATGTCGTATATGTGCGTTTTCGTTCGCCAAAGTGTCGCTTAGAATTTAAGTATCGTTTCTATTTCTACGCCGGAAGGAAATACGCTTCGCCCGTTGAGAACAACAATTTCCGATAAAAAGTTAATGTATATCTTGCGCGGGTGAAATCGCTGTATCAGATGATAGGCAGCCAACATCGTCCCGCCCGTTGCCAGCAGGTCGTCGTGCAGCAGCACCACGTCTTCGGACGCGATGGCATCGCGATGTATTTCGATGGCGTCGCAGCCGTATTCTTTTTCAAAAGTTTCCGTCCACGTTTCGGCGGGCAGTTTTCCGGGTTTGCGCACCGGCACGAATCCGGCACCGAGACGGGCTGCCAGTATGGAACCCATGATGAAGCCGCGCGATTCGATGCCGGCAACTTTGGTGATGCCTTTGTCTTTGTAAAGACGATAAAGCTCGTCGCTCAACCGTTGCACCGATTCTCCGTTTTTGAATACGGTGGTGAGGTCTTTGAACAATATTCCGGGCTTCGGAAAGTCGGGAATATCGCGAACTTGTTTGTAAATATCGTTTATTTCCATAAGGTTGTTTATTTATTGTTCCACGTGGAACATTATCTCCCCAACAAAACCAGCAGAATGTTTATGTCACTCGGCGATATGCCCGGAATACGCGAGGCTTGCGCGATGGTTTCGGGGTCTATCTTCGAGAGTTTCTGGCGGGCTTCGATTGATATTTGCTGTATGGTATTGTAATCGAATTTTCCTTTGATGCGGATATTTTCGAGGCGCGATATTTTATCGGCAATCAGTTTTTCCCGCTCGATGTAGCCTTCGTATTTGATGCAGATTTCGGCGGCTTCGGTTATTTCTTCCCGTCGCGACGGAATGAGGTCGAGCTGTTCGTGCAGAGCGGGAAGCCACGAGGCTATGGCATCTATGGTGAGCTGCGGGCGCAGAATCAAATCGACGAGTTTCGTCCCTTGCCGCAGGGGGGCGTAGCCCTGCTGTTCGAGTGCCGGATTTATCTGATTCATCTTTACGGAATACTCTTGGGCAAAACGGATAATCCGGTTCCGGTGTTCCTCTTTTTCGCGAAGCAGGCGGTAGCGCTCGCTGCTTGCCAGTCCGAGTTCGTAGCCTTTCGGTGTAAGGCGCATATCGGCATCGTCCTGTCGCAGAAGTATGCGGTATTCGGCGCGGGAGGTGAACATGCGGTACGGCTCATCGACACCTTTGGTTACGAGGTCGTCGATGAGTACGCCGATATAGGCTTCGTCGCGGTTTAGCGTAAATTCGCCGTCGCCCTGACTGCGCAGGTGGGCGTTTATGCCGGCGACCAATCCCTGTCCGGCAGCTTCTTCATAGCCGGTCGTACCGTTGATTTGTCCGGCAAAAAATAGTCCTTTCACCTGTTTTGTTTCGAGGGTGTGCGTGAGCTGCGTCGGGTCGAAGTAGTCGTATTCGATGGCATAGCCCGGACGATAGATGCGAATATCTTTGAATGCCGGAATCTCTTGCAGCGCCCGTATTTGTATATCGAGCGGGAGCGAGGAGGAAAAACCGTTCAAATAAAATTCCCTGCTCGTTTCTCCCTCCGGTTCGAGGAAGAGTTGGTGCTCGGTTTTATCGGGAAAAGTGACGATTTTCGTTTCGATGCTGGGGCAGTATCGCGGACCGATGCTTTTTATTTGTCCGTTGTAGAGCGGTGAATCGGGGAAGCCTTGCCGCAGAATGTCGTGTACGGCTTCGTTGGTGTAGGTAATCCAGCAGCTCTGTTGCTGCAAAGTGCGGTGCACGTTGTCGAGGAACGAAAATTTGTGGAAGTCGTCTTCCCCTTTTTGTTCGGTCATCAGGTCGTAGTGTATGCTGCGACCGTCGATGCGCACGGGAGTTCCCGTCTTCATGCGTCCGGCGGTGAAGCCCATTTCCACGAGTTGTTCGGTGATGCCGTAGGAGGCGGGTTCCGCCACGCGACCGCCTTTGAGCTGTACGCGCCCGATGTGCATCAAGCCGTTCATGAACGTGCCGCAAGTAAGCACTACGGCGCGGGCGCGGAAAGTTACCTCCATGTTGGTAATCACGCCGGAAATGGTATTATCTTTGTTGATAATCAGTTGTTTAACGCTGTCTTGCCAAAGATACAAATGTTCGGTATTTTCGAGAACGCCCCGCCATGTCTGAATGAATTTTTGACGGTCGCTTTGCGCGCGCGGACTCCACATGGCAGGACCTTTCGAGCGGTTGAGCATACGGAATTGGAGGGCGGTTTTGTCGGTAACGATGCCGGTCTGTCCGCCGAGCGCGTCGATTTCGCGCACGATTTGCCCTTTGGCTATGCCGCCGATAGCCGGATTGCAACTCATCTGGGCTATCTTATTCATATCCATAGTGATAAGCAGTGTTTCCGAGCCGAGCCGAGCAGCTGCGGAAGCTGCTTCGCAACCGGCATGACCGGCACCTACCACGATTACGTCATAGTCGAATTTCATAAATTTATTTTCGTTGCAGTTGCTCTATCCGGCTCTTTTGTGCGGCGGGGAGCAGCGCGAGAGCCTCGTTTTCTTTCTGCGTCATGATTTCCCGTTCGCCCGGCGCTTTGTCGTTTATGCCGCACAAGTGCAGTATGCCGTGTATGATGATGCGGTACAGTTCGTTTCCGAATGTCGTTCCGAAGGCGAGCGCATTGCTTTGCACCGTGTCGAGGCTGATGAATATATCGCCGGAGATGCGTTCTTTTTCGGTATAATCGAATGTGATGATGTCCGTATAATAGTCGTGTTGCAGAAATTTCCGATTCACTTCGAGAATCTTCTCATCGGTGCAGAAGATGTAGGAAATGTCTCCGCACAGTTTCCCGTACAGGGACGCCACGCTGCGTATCCACGCGTTTGTCTCCCGTTTTTTGAGGGGCGGCATTTGGGTCTCTTCGGCGTAATAACTGATAGCCATGATATTATACGTTGAAATCGAAAACGTGCAAAGGTAGCGTTTTTGTCGCGATTATCGCTCAACCCGATAGGAAAAAAGATTTAATGGAAGAAAATATAAGCGACGACGATGGCGGCGACGATGCCCGCAAAATCTGCCAGCAGCCCGTAGCCGGCGGCATAACGGGTGTTGCGTATGCCTACGCTTCCGAAGTAAACGGCTAATATGTAGAATGTTGTGTCGGTCGCGCCCTGTATGGTAGAAGCCACGCGCCCCACGAAAGAATCGGCGCCGTATGTGTTCATCGCATCTACCATCATGCCGCGCGCCCCACTGCCGCTGAGCGGTTTCATGAGAGCCGTCGGCAGTGCGCCCACGAAATCGGCGTCGATGCCCAATGCCTTCACGCCGGTCGTGATGCCGGAGATGATGTAGTCCATTGCGCCCGACGCGCGGAAAACGGCGATGGCAACGAGTATTGCCACCAAGTAGGGAATAATCGTTACGGCAGTTTTGAACCCCTCTTTTGCCCCTTCGACGAAGGCTTCGTATACGTTGATGCGTTTGCGGATTCCCGCCGCAAGAAAACCGATGATGATGCAGAACAGCAGACCGTTGGCGATAAAGCTCGAATAGAGTGAAATTTTTTCTTGCGGCAGTTGTAGGAAGAATGCCAAAATTCCGCCGATTAGTAATGTCAATCCGCCGAGAAATCCGAGTATCACTTTGTCGCATAGGTTGATACGCTGTTTCAGGCACACGGCGATCAGCCCCACGAGGGTCGATACATAAGTGGCGATGAGTATCGGCAGGAATATGTCCGACGGGTTGGCTGCCCCCATTTGTGCCCGATACACCATGACGCCGAGCGGCACGAGGGTCAGTCCGGTCGTATTGAGTACCAGAAACATAATCATCGGATTGCTGGCGCGCTCTTTGTCGGGATTGACTTCCTGCATCTCTTTCATGGCTTTCAACCCCAGTGGCGTAGCGGCATTGTCGAGCCCCAACATATTGGCAGACAGATTCATGAATATCGAACCGAAGGCAGGGTGATTCTTTGGCAGATCGGGAAAGAGACGGCAGAACAGCGGACTTATCCAACGCGAAAATGTGGCGATGACTCCGCCGCGCTCGCCGATTTTCATCAATCCTAACCACAACGACAGAACGCCCGTCAGCCCCAACGAAATTTCAAAAGCCGTTTTTGCCGATGAAAACGTCGAATTCATGATGTCGTTCCAAATGCCGAGATTCCCGAAAAACAGCGTTTGAACAACGGCGACGACGAATGCCGTGATGAAAAAGAAAATCCAAATATAGTTGAGTACCATGTGCGCAAAGAATTGTTTTCGGCAAAAATACGTTTTTGCCGGCGAAACGCATCGCCATTCCCGAATTATTTTCAACGGAATGTGAAATGAAGGAGATACCCCGAATGAACGGAATGAAATATTTTTGCTACTTTTGCTTAAAAATTTGTCGATATGGAAAAGAAAAAAGTGCTGGTAACATACAATATGTGGCGCGACGGCTATGCCGAGTTGATGCAGAAATACGATGTAACATTTCCGCCGGAGGGGGCGGAGTCGTTCACGTATGATGAAGTGCTGGGTATGATTCCCGATTACGACGCGCTGCAATCCATGTTCAATTTCCCTGTCGATAAGCGATTGATGGACGCGGCGCCGAAACTTAAAATCATTTCGAACTATGCCGTCGGCTACGACAATATAGATGTGGCATACGCCACGCAGAAAGGCATACAGGTAACCAATACGCCCGACCCCGTTACCGAGCCTACCGCCGACCTTGCCATGGGGTTGCTGCTGGCGACATTCCGCCGCATTTCGGAACTCGACCGGCGGCTGCGTACGCCCGGCTCGGTGAAAGTCGAATTGCTGACCAACCTCGGGCACTCCCTGTACGGCGCGACGCTGGGCATCATAGGTATGGGGCGCATCGGGCAGGCGCTTGCCCGACGGGCTGTGGCTGCGGGCATGAAAATTGTGTATCACAACCGCCACCGGCTCGACGAAGCGACCGAACGACGTTACGGTGCCGTGTATCTTTCGCTCGACGAACTGTTGCGCGTGTCCGACGCCGTTTCGCTCAACGCGCCGCATACGGCGGAAACGTATCATGTTATCGGCGCGGAGGAGCTGCACAAGATGAAACCGACGGCGGTGCTCGTCAATACGGCGCGCGGTCCGTTAGTCGACGAGGCGGCGCTGGCGGAGGCGTTGCGCACCGGTACGATATGGGCGGCGGGACTCGATGTATTCGAGCACGGCAACTATCCCATTCCGGAACTGACGCGGCTCGATAATGTCGTTTTGACCCCGCACGTGGGAACGCAGACCGTAGAGATACGCCACGAAATGGCTGCCCATGTTTCACGCAACATTATCCATTTTTTTGAAGGCGGACATATCGACAAGGTCAATCTGTTATGACGCAAAAAACGCAAGTTTTTTCGATGAATCCGTGTGCGAAGGAGGCGCGGGAGTGTTTGTTTGCCGCCGCTGCACCGCAGCGGGTGGCGATGCTTGTCCGATTTTTCAAAACCGGTGTCGGCGAATATGGCGAGGGCGACGCGTTCATTGGCGTGTATGTCCCCGACGTAAGGCGCATTGCGCGGGAGTTTGCCGCACGCTTGTCGCCGGCAGAGGTGCTGCCGCTGCTTGCCGACCCCGTGCACGAATGCCGTTTGCTGGCATTGCTTATTTGGACGTTGCAATATCCGAAAGCCGACGAGAAAACGCAGGATGAAATATTCTCTCTCTATTTGGCGCATACGAAGTATATCAACAATTGGGATTTGGTCGATCTTTCGGCACGGCAGATTGTCGGTGCGCACCTGTTATCTCGCGACCGCTCGCTGCTCGACCGGCTGGCTGCTTCGACACTTCTTTGGGAGCAGCGGATTGCAATCGTTGCCACGTTTGAATATATCCGGAAAAATGATTTTGTCGATACCCTGCGTATTGCCGATAAACTCTTGACACACAAGCACGATTTGATACAAAAGGCGGTCGGGTGGATGCTGCGCGAAGTCGGGAAGCGCGACAAGCCGCTTTTGGTTTCGTTTCTGGAAGAGCGTTACACCCGTATGCCCCGCACGATGCTGCGATATGCGATAGAGCGGTTTCCGGCAGACGAGCGCGCCCGTTTCCTGCGCAAATGATTTACACCTGCCGGTGCATCGCTCGCGCAGCGGCGAATCGCACGGCAAACCAGAGATGCCGCAGCAGCACGGGAATATGCCCGTAATATTTCGTCATGATGCGATAGCGTTCTTTGAGCGAGGCTTTCATGTTTCGGGTGGTAACACCTTCGTTCAGGTAATTGATGAGCGTGTTGTGCGTATTGACGATGGAATCGGCATTTTTCATGCAGCGAATACACCAGTCGAAATCGGCGGAGAAGCGATAGCGGAGGTCGTATACCGGCGCAAGTTCCCGTCGGGCGATAAACGCCTGATGACACACCAGCATACCCATACGGAAACTTTTCCAAGTCAATTGTTCGGGGGCTTTCAACCGCCGCATGGCAATGAAATTTCTGTCGCTATCGACAATAGCCGTTTCCCCGTAGAGAATATCAGGGTGAGATTTTTCGATGAAATCGTTGATTTTTGCCAACGTATCGGGAGCAAAAAGCGCATCGCCGGCATTCAGGAAAATCAGGTATTCGCCCGAAGCCAGTGCCATACCTTTGTTCATGGCATCGTACAGACCCTTGTCGGGTTCGCTGACGATGCGGGCGATGTATTTGTCGTAACGATGCGCCAAGCCGACGGTGTTGTCGCGCGATGCCCCGTCGATGATGAGGTATTCGTAATCGGTGAAAGTCTGGGCTGCGACCGATTGCAGGGTCGATTCGAGCGTCGCTTCCGCATTGAAAGTAATCGTGATGATCGAAAAAACGGGTGTTTTCATAATCTATTTTTCAGATGTAGGCGGGGTGCTTTCCCGCGTGAACAAGATACGAATTTCTTTCCACATTTCGATTTTTGCTACGCGGGCGGTGAGCAAATAGACGAAAATGTAGATTGCCGTCGGAATCAAAAGTTTCGACAACAGCGTGTGACAGAGGGCATAACTTGCCCACGCGATGCCTCCGGCGACAAGGGCGAGCAGCAGGCAGGGCACGATGTCGGCAGCGAATTGCCCGACCCGATAGCCGGTAAATCGTCGCCCTAACAGGGTCGATGCCGCCAACGATGCCAGCGTGTAGCCCACCCACAGCCAGATGAGCGCGAACACTCCGTGTCCGAAGCAAAGTATGATGCCGCCTGTCAGCAGCAGTTTTTTCACAAGCTCCGTTTTCAGATTGATGTCCGACCTTCCTATCGTGTTGAACAGGTCGTAATAGAGAATGATGAACGGTGAAAACGCGCCGGCGATGCAAAGGCGCTGCAAGTAGGGTATGGATTCTATCCATTTGTCGGACAGTAAGATGCGCACCAATGGCTCCGCCACGACGATACACAGGGTCATAACGGGGAAAATGAAAAATGCCACCGCGTGTATGTATTTGCGGAATATGCGTATCATGCGTTCGTGTTCGTCGTGGATTGCCGACAGCACGGGAAACGCCACACTGCGGAAAATCAAAGAGATAAGCGACGACGGCGCCTCTTGGAATTTATGCGCCTGCATATAGTATCCGACGGTAACGGTGCTATATCCTTTTCCGATAAGCAGCGGGTAAATGTTATTGTAAATGGCATTGAGTATGCCGGTGCCGATGAGCCGGCTGCTGTATGCGAAAAATTCGTCCAATGCGCTTTTCCGGAATATCGGGCGGGGACGCCAGCGCCCGAACAGCCACAACAGCAAAGTGCGTATCGCGGCGATGCTCAGTTGCAAAACCACCAATGCCCAAACGTTTCGGTAATACAGGGCGTGAAAAATGGCGAGCAAAGAGCCGCCGAGAATGGCGATGATGTTGATGCGCGCCAGTCGGGAAAAGGCGATGTGTTTGGTGAGGCGTACCTGTTGGATAAGTCCGAATCCCTGAAAAACAATCGACAGGAAAAGCAGGCGGGCAATCAGCGTAAGTTCCGGTATTTCGAGGAAGCGGGCGATGACGGGCGCCGTGAAAAACAGGATTCCGTAGAGAACGACCCCGACTAAAAGATTGAAGTAAAACACCGTGCTGTAATCGGCTTCCGTCGCCTCTTTTTTGCGTATGAGCGCCGAGCCGAAACCGCTGTCCGTCAATATTCCCGACAGGGTGATGAAAAGAGTGAGAACGCCGACTTTTCCGAAGTCTTCGGGCGTAAGCAGGTTTGCCAAAACGATGCCGGAAGCGAAATACAGAAGCTGTTGCCCGCATTTGTCGATGAAACTCCAAACGAGGGCATTGAGCGTCCGTTTTTTCAGATTCTCCCGCATATTGTCGAAAATTTGTCCCGACGGTACACCGTCGGGACAAACAGGCGTTTTTGAAAAATCATTTTACACAAGAGCCGCCGGCAACGGGCGTGTCGGGGGTGATGACGACCAAACGTCCGTCGGCATCTTCTGCCGAGAGAATCATGCCTTGCGATTCAATGCCTTTGAGCTTGCGGGGGGCGAGGTTGGCAATGAAGCAAACCTGCTTTCCGACCAAATCTTCGGGCTTGTAGTGTTTGGCTATGCCCGATATGATGGTACGTCCGCCCAATCCGTCGTCGATTTTGAATTGCAGCAGTTTGTCGGCTTTGGGCACTTTTTGGCATTCCAGCACCGTTCCCACGCGAATATCGAGTTTCAGGAAGTCGTCGAATTCTATGGTAGGTGCAACGGGTTCTGCTTTGTGCGCCGCTTTTTCGTTGGCGGCTTTCGTATCGTTCAGTTTCTTGATTTGCGCTTCGACCACACTGTCGTCGATTTTCTCGAAGAGAAGTATCGGCTCTGCCAGTTGCGTGTTTTCCGGCAGAATGTCGATGCGACCGAGCATATCCCATTCGACGGTCGCCAAGCCGAGCATCGCGCGTATTTTCTTGGCGGTGAAAGGCAGGAACGGCTCGAAAGCGATAGACAGGTTGGCGGCGATTTGCAGGGAGAGATTGAGAATTGTCGCTACGCGGGGCATATCGCTTTTGGCGATTTTCCACGGTTCGGTGTCTGCCAGATATTTATTGCCGATGCGGGCGAGGTTCATCGCTTCTTTCAACGCTTCGCGGAAACGGTAGTTTTCGATGCAGTTTTCCACCCGTTCTTTTACGTCGGAAAACTCTTTGAGCGTGGCGCGGTCGTAATCGGTGAGTTCGCCGCAAGCCGGCACTTTCCCGTCGAAATATTTGTGTGTAAGCACCATCGAGCGGTTGATGAAATTTCCGAGAATAGCCACCAGCTCGTTGTTGTTGCGGGCTTGAAAATCTTTCCACGTGAAATCGTTGTCTTTGGTCTCGGGCGCATTTGCCGTGAGGACATAACGCAGCACGTCCTGTTTACCCGGAAAATCTTCCAGATATTCGTGCAGCCATACCGCCCAGTTGCGGGAAGTAGAAATTTTATCGCCTTCGAGGTTGAGAAATTCGTTTGCCGGCACGTTTTCGGGGAGAATGTAGCTGCCTTCGGCTTTCAGCATGGCGGGGAACACGATGCAGTGGAATACGATGTTGTCTTTTCCGATGAAGTGTACCAACTTCGTTTCGGGGTCTTTCCAATACTTCTCCCAATCGTCGGGGCGCAATTCCTTCGTGTTCGATATGTAGCCGATAGGGGCATCGAACCATACATAGAGCACCTTGCCTTCGGCGCCTTCGACGGGAACGGGCACACCCCAGTCGAGGTCGCGACTCACGGCGCGCGGCTGCAAACCCAAATCGAGCCACGATTTGCACTGTCCGTACACATTCGGCTTCCACTCCTTATGTCCTTCGAGAATCCACTCTTTCAGAAAGTTCTCGTAACGGTCGAGCGGCAGGTACCAGTGCTTCGTCTCCCGCAATACGGGGGTGGAGCCGCTGATAGCCGATTTCGGGTTTATCAGGTCGGTGGCATTGAGCGACGTACCGCACGCCTCGCATTGGTCGCCGTATGCCCGCTCGTTTTTGCAGTGCGGACAGGTGCCGGTGATATAGCGGTCGGCGAGGAATTGCTGTGCCTCCTCGTCGTAGTACTGTTCCGAAGTTTTTTCGATGAATACGCCTTTATCGTAAAGTTTGCGGAAGAAATCGGACGCCGTTTTGCAATGAATTTCCGACGTCGTGCGCGAGTAGATGTCGAATGAAATGCCGAACTCTTCAAACGATTTTTTGATGATTGCATGATAGCGATCGACGATGTCTTGCGGCGTAACACCCTCTTTCCGCGCTTTCAGCGTGATGGGAACGCCGTGTTCGTCGGAGCCGCCGATGTGGAGCACGTCTCTGCCTTTAAGTCGTTGGTAGCGGACGTAGATGTCGGCAGGTACATACACGCCGGCGAGGTGTCCGATGTGTACGGGACCGTTGGCATAGGGGAGTGCTGTCGTTACAAGAATGCGTTTGAATTTCTTTTCTTCCATACGTTCTGTTTTTCTGTTATTTACGGTTTAGTTTCAACATTTCTTCTATTAGGTCGCGATTGTTGCTCAGGCGGGGAATTTTGTGCTGTCCGCCGAGTTTCCCTTTTTCGCGCAGCCAATCGTCGAACAGGTGCGGACGAGCCGCAATAACTTCGAGCCGGTCGAGGAAAATGCCTTTGTAGCGTTTGGCTTCGTAGTCGGAGTTTACCTGTTGCAGCGCCGTGTCGAGCCGGTCGGCAAATGCCTCCATATCTTCCGGCGCTTTCTCGAACTCGATAAGCCATTGGTGCCGTCCGCGGCTTTTGTCGGACATGAATACCGGTGCGGCACTGTAATTGATGATTTTGCAATGACAGGCTTTGCAGGCTTCCGCCAGCCCTTTTTCGGCATTCGAAACCATCAATTCCTCGCCGAAAGCGTTGATGTAGTGCTTTGTACGTCCCGAGATAATGAATTTTACGGGAGCCGTCGAGGTGATTTTTACGGTGTCGCCGATGAGATATCGCCACAATCCGTTGCACGAGGAGATAACGAGGGCGTAGTTTTCGCCCTCTTTCACTTCCCAGACGGGTAGCAGGCGCGGATTGTCGGAGTCGATGTCGGCAAGCGGCATAAATTCGTAGAATACGCCGAGGTCGAGCATCAGCAGCATATCGTGCCGGTCTGGGTCGTTCTGTATGCCGAAGAATCCTTCGGAGGCATTGTAGGTTTCCACATAGTGCATATTGTCCGAAGGTATCAGTTCGTGGTAGTAATGACGGTACGGTTCGAAGCTGATGCCGCCGTGGAAAAACACTTCGAGATTCGGCCATACCTCGCACAGGTTATCGGCTTTGCATTCTTGCAGGATTCGCTTGATAAGGGTCATCATCCACGACGGAACGCCGGAGAGACTTACGATGTTGCGGTGTATCGTGTCGCCGACGATGGCTTTTATTTTCTCTTCCCATTCGCTCATCAGGGCGATTTTCAGACGCGGTGCGCGCAGGAGGTTGACAATCAGACTGCTGTTTTGGAGCAGCACCGCCGACAGGTCGCCGTAAGAAATTTCCGGAGAAAGCGGGTTGATGGCATGACTGCCGCCGAGAATGAGATTTTTCCCGGCGAACATTTTGCTGTGCGGGTTGTGGCGCAGATAGGCAGCCACCGAATCGAAGCCGCCTTGGTAATGATCTTTTTTCAGACATTCGTCGCTTACGGGAATGAATTTGCTTTTGTCGTTGGTCGTTCCAGATGATTTGGCAAACCATTTTATTTTCGACGACCATATCAGATTGTTTTCCCCGTGTAGCATACGGTCGATGTAGGGCTTCATGCCCTCGTAATCGACAACGGGCACGCGGGCGGCAAAGTCGGCATAATCGCGTATTTCGTTGAAATGATGCTCTTGTCCGAATTCCGTTTGCCGCGCCATGCGGAGCAGGTATTGCAGTTGCTCTTTTTGCAGCGTGTCGCCATGAGTTGCATATTCGTCGTGGCGGTGCTGCCGTCCGGCGAAAAACGGATTGATGAAAGACGACGTAAAACTCATGAGTACTTTTATTTTTAAGATACAAAAGTACAAAAAATTTACACTTGGTAAGAGTGGATATTTATTTTTTCTTTCCTGAGTTTTTATACTGTTTTTTCCGGTCGTCGAAGCGATAGCCTTTTTTGGCAGGTCGGTCGGTTACGAAATCCTCTTTTTTTCGATGAAATCGTGTTTTTTTATCTGTCGGGATATTGTTTTCTTTTGCAGAATCCTTTTTGTCTATCTGTACCCGTTTCCCGAAGAAATTCAAATTTTTCAATGCCGAAACGACAACGGGCACGTCGCGTTCTTCGATTTCGAATTGGGAAAATTCCGGCAGAATGTCTATTCTGCCGATGACGATGCGGCGACCGGAGGTGTTTCGGTTTATCATGTCGATAAGGGTGTTCGGAAAAAATCCGTCGGCTTTTCCCAGATTGATGCGCAACCGCTCGAAGCCTTCGGCGGCTTTGCGGGAGCGTCCCCGCTGCCGTTTCTCCTGTGCGGGCTTTTCCTTTTTGCTTTCTTCGGGCACGTCGAGTTCTACGGCGTCGGCATAGTATTCGAGCAGCCGGTTAAATTCGAGCGAGACGACCCGTTTCACGAGATCTTCGGTCGAGAGCCACGAAAGCCGTTTGAGCGTAACCGGCAGGTATGGGGCTATTTCTTCTTCGTTCACTTTCACCTTTTCGAGGCGGTCGATGAGGTTGAACAGCTGTTTTTCGCAAATCTGTTTGCCCGAAGGAATGGTGCCTTTCTCGAATTTTTTTCCGATAATGCGCTCGATGTTGCGCATACGGTTTTTCTCTTTGGTGTGGATAATGGCGATAGATGTGCCCGTCTTTCCGGCGCGACCCGTTCGTCCGCTGCGATGCGTGTAGGTTTCGATATCTTCCGGCAGCCCGTAGTTGATGATGTGGGTAAGGTCATCGACATCGAGTCCGCGTGCGGCGACATCGGTTGCCACGAGCAATTGGAGGTTTCGCAGGCGGAATTTCTGCATTACGGCATCTCGCTGCTGTTGCGAGAGGTCGCCGTGCAGCGAATCGGCATTGTAGCCGTCTTTTATCAGCGAGTCGGCAATCTCCTGCGTTTCGCGGCGGGTGCGGCAGAATATGATGCCGTAGATATTGGGATAGTAGTCGGCAATGCGTTTGAGGGCGAGGTATTTGTCTTTGGCGTGGGTGAGGTAATAGACGTGCTTCACGTTTGCCGCCCCTTCGTTTTTGCTGCCGATGACGATTTCGCGCGGCGCGTGCATATAGTTTTTGGCGATGCGTTCTATCTCCGGCGGCATGGTTGCCGAGAAAAGCAGCATTTGCCGCTCGGCAGGCACCTGTTCCAGAATTTCATTGATACTGTCGGTAAAGCCCATGTCGAGCATCTCGTCGGCTTCGTCCATAATGACGGTGCGGACGTGGTCGAGATGCACCACGCCCCGATGAATCAAGTCGATAAGCCTGCCCGGTGTGGCGACGATGATATGCACTCCGTTGCGGAGCGAGCGAATTTGGCTCTCGATGCTTGACCCTCCATATACGGGAAGCACCCGCAATCCGTTGATATAAGCCGAATAGTCGTTGAGGTCGCCGGCAATTTGCAGGCACAGCTCGCGGGTCGGGCTGAGAATAAGTGTTTGCGGTGCGGCGATGGAGAGGTCTGTTTTCTGTATGATAGGCAGTCCGAAAGCCGCCGTCTTGCCTGTTCCCGTCTGGGCGAGGGCTACGATGTCGGTGTTTTCGTTCAGCAGCAGGGGGATAACTTCTTCTTGTACGGGCATGGGGGCTTCGTAGCCGATTTCGGTAATGGCGCGCAGTATGTCGGCACAGACGCCCAATTCTTCAAATGATTTCATTCGTCAGGTTTTGAAATGATGAATTTTTCCGAAAAACAGAACTGCAAACGCCTATTTCAACGAGGCGGGAAAATGAAAATCGGCAGACTGTTCCGGCATTTTGCGCGCAAAGATACGCGATTATTCTCTATTTTCCCGCGTCATGCAACAATTAAATTTTCGATAATCCTCCGCTACACCAACTTTTTGTGAAAGATTCAGTATAATAAAATGGCTTGTAGTTCGTGTTGTTTGACGGGGGTAAGGTCTAATTCGGTTTGCAAATAGTTTTGTATGCTGCCATACTGTTTCTTGATGCGCTGCATGGCACAGGAGAGCTGTTGTTTCTGGGTGGTCATCAGGGCTGTGGCTGCCTCTTGCGTGTCAGTGGTGCTTTCGTTGCTGTCGATGCGAATGGCTTTGCGGTCGAGGTGCCGGTTGCTGAGGAGGAAATCTCGGTATATCGTCTCTTCCGGAATGTCGAGCGCGGAGAGTATCAGAGCGGTGGCGAAGCCTACATAATCTTTTCCGTATTTGTCGCACAGAACGACGGGATAGTTCTCTTTTTCGCTCAACAGTCGGAACATTTCCCGATAAATCGGTTTCCCTTTTTCGATGAGGTCCATGAAGAGGTCTTGCATGAAGATGTTGGCATCGCCTCGTCGCAGCGTCTCGTTGCCGAGCTGTTCATAAATGCTGCTCGAGGTGATAAGGTTGATAGGAAAATGGTGTACCTGTTGGAGGCATAGTGCGGAGTCCGGTTCGATGTAACGGACGGAGTCGCGGAAGTCAATCCACGTGCAGATATGCAGGCTTTGGAATTTTTGCATACTTTCCTTGTCGAGCGCGGGTATGACGCCTGTGCGAAATATTGCACCCCACCGGACGGTTTTTCCCCCAGCGGTTTTGTAGCCGCCGATGTCGCGAAAGTTGCCTTCTATTTTGTGGGGGGTACGGGCTGCGACGATGCGGTCGTACCGACGATTGAAACGCAATAGGAAGTAATAACGGATATCCGGTCTGCCGTCGAGATGCAATTTACAGATTTTCTCGGCAATGGGGACTTGCATTACCGGCTCTTGTGTCGTGAAGTTTTCGGGGTCGGAAGATACAAATATTTTTACGTTGCCTTTCGTTTCGGGCAGGACGTCCCATTTGATAAGGTAATGGCATGCACCCAAATCTTCGCATATCGTTTCTATCTCGGGTTGCGAGGTGCAAGCCGTCAGCGAGAATGCGACCAAAAACGACCAAAATTTCAACGGATGTTTCATTTCTATTTTCCTGAAAGCAAAAATAGAAATTTCTTTTTTCCGAAAAAGGAACTTTAATTCCTTTAAGGAATATTAGTTCGGATAAAGATTTTTCAGATGCCGGACTTATCGCGGATAAGTAGCCGCAAATTCTTTGGAAACGTAATTGTCGTATGATTGGCAAACCTCTGATGCAAAAGCAATTCCGTGCTTTATGATTTCGCACCAACGGGCGAGCGACAGGTTGTTCAACTCGTCGCGCGATACGTTTTCGAGCAGCAATCCGAAAAGTATACCTGCGTTAAAATTGTCTCCGGCGCCGATAGTGCTGACCGTCTTTATCGGGGGTATGTCGATGTGGCGATTCCCGGCGTTGCAGAAAATATCAACCCCTTTTCCGCCGTCGGTGAAGATGAAATTCGGCGTATAGAAAGAGATGTGATTTCGATAGATGCGTTCGGGAGAATTTTCTTTGAGCAGCGTCTCGAAGTCTTCGCCCGAACCGCGAACGATGTCGGCATATTCGAGATTTTCGAGAAAAGCCGGCATGACGCGCATCGCTTCGTGAGCATACGTCTTTCGGAAATTCACGTCGTAGTAAATAATGGCTTTTTGGTCGCGGGCGTAGGAGAGAAATTCGGTCATTTTGTCGCGTAATTGCGGATTGACGGCGTGATACGAACCGAAAATAAGCAGGTCGCCGGCTTCGACGATAGGCCATACGAAATCGAGCCGTTTTTCCGGATATTGCTGATAAAATGCGTATTGGGCATCGTTTTCGTCGTTGAGGAATGCCAGCGATACCGGCGACTGGGCTCGCCCGTCGTCGAAAACATCGACGTTTTCGGTCGTCAGGTTGTTGTCGCGCATGAAGTCGAGAATCATGTTCCCGATTTTGTCGTTGCCCACTTCCGTGATGAAGTGCACGGGGACGCCCATGCGCCCGAGCGTAATCATGCTGTTGAACGTCGAACCGCCCGGCACTGCACGGGTCGGGACATTGTTTTTGAAGATGATGTCGAAGATAGTTTCTCCGATGCCGATGATTTTACGCATATTCCTATTCTTTCGGGTCTTTTTGACATTGTTGACGGGAGCGCTGTCCCAAATAGCCGCCATGGTGCCGCAGGGCGTATTGGGCGGCATCGAAACCGGTCGTTTGCATGACGCCGACCACCAGTATGTCGCCTATGACGGTCATCATGGTGGTGGAGGTGGTGGGTGTAAGTCCGAGCGGACACACTTCGGCGGGAGCGCCGGTGTAGAGGCATACATCGGCTTTTTGCGCCAGCTCGCTGCTGTCGTTGCCGGTAATGACGATGAACAGCAGGTCGGGATACAAACGTTTTGCCAGCGTGAGAAGTTCGAGTATTTCGCGCGTTTTCCCTGAATTGGAAATCACCAACATGATGTCGTTTTCCTGCAAGATACCCAAGTCGCCGTGCTGCGCTTCGCTCGGGTGCAGAAATACCGCGGGCGTGCCGGTGGAACAAAAAGTGGTGGCGATGTTCATGGCTATTTGACCCGCCTTGCCCATGCCGCTGGTTACAAGTTTGCCTTTTTTGCGGTGTACCTGTTCCGTAATGAGTGCGATTGCCTTATCGAACTGTTCGTTCACGGGAATGTTCAATATCGCTTGCGCTTCCTGTTGCAGAATGGATTGTATGTTTACCGTCGGAATCATGTCGGTTGATCTTGTATGATGTTACGAAGATACGGAATCTTTCCGATACGTGGTTCATTTTTTCCCTTTTTATTGTAGTAAACCCCGCTTTTCTTTTTGAGTCGCGGTTTTTGTCGTATTTTTGCCGTTGAAAACAGAAAAGCGTATGACCGATTATCAAACACATATATTGCCGAATGGTTTGCGTATCGTTTATTGTCGGGGCACATCTGCCGTTTCGTATGCCGGATTTACCGTCGATGCCGGGACGCGCGATGAAAGAAAGGGCGAGGAAGGATTGGCGCACTTCGTGGAGCATCTTTTGTTCAAAGGTACGGAGCGCCGCCGCTCGTGGCACATTCTCAACCGCATGGAAAATGTCGGCGGCGAATTGAATGCCTATACCACGAAAGAGGAAACGGTCGTGTATTCCGTTTTTCTGAATGAGCATCTGTCGCGAGCGGTGGAGCTGATGACAGACCTGATACGCCATTCGCAGTTTCCCGAGTCGGAAATCGTTCGCGAAAAAGAGGTGATACTCGATGAAATAAATTCCTATAAGGACACGCCGGCAGAAGCGATATACGATGAATTTGAGGATTTGCTTTTCCCGTCGCACGCACTGGGGCACCCTATTTTGGGAAACAAGAAAACACTTTCTTCTTTTACGTCGGAAATGGGGAGACGCTTTTTGCAGCAGCATTACATTCCGTCGCGGCTGGTCTTTTTCTTTCTGGGCGCAGTGCCGTTTCATCGTGTTTTATCGACTTTGAGCCGTTATATGGGCGATGCCGACGATGTCGTCGGCGTGCCGCTCGTCCGCACTGCTCCCTCCGCTTTTATTCCGTTTACGAAGATGCGGCATTTCGATACGCATCAGGCGCACGCATTGGTGGGCAGCCGAGCCTGCCACTTGTTCGACGAACGGCGTTTCGCGTTGTTTCTGTTGAACAACCTGCTCGGCGGTCCCGGTATGAACAGCCGCCTCAATGTGGCTCTGCGTGAAAGAAAAGGCTACGTTTATACGGTGGAATCGTCGGTAACGAATTATACCGATACGGGCGTCTTTGCCGTCTATTTCGGTACCGACCCGTCGAAAACGGAGGCTTGTCTGGAAATTTTGCATCGGGAGTTGCGCCGCCTGCGGGAAAATGCGCTTACCGTCATGCTGCTGGCAAATGCCAAGCGGCAGCTTATCGGACAAATGGCTATCGGTACGGAGAGCAACGAGACGACGGCGTTGGGCATGGGAAAATCTTTTTTGCGATACGGCAAATACGAATCGTTGGAGGAATCCATCGCCCGCATCGAAGCGGTAACGACATCGCAACTGTTGGAGGTCGCGAACGAAATTTTCGATGAATCCGTGCTTTCGACCCTTATTTACCGATAAACGCAATGATACGAAAAAGGGGAGCGCACCAAGCTGCGTTCCCCTTTTTTATAAAGACTCGTTTTTTATTTTACTTCCCATGTTTCACCGGAGAGCAGAAGTTCTCGCAGCGTTTTTGTCGGATTTTTCGAACGTACCGATTCGATTTGCGCTTCGACTTCGCGGTCGTATGTAGGAAATTCCACGGCACGTATTACACCGACAGCCAGTGGCAGTTCGTGTCCGTCCATCATTGCCAGACGCTGGTGCAGGAAGTTGTCGGGCATCGTGGCGTCGTGGGTGAGAATATCGTCGAGGGTTACGCCGTTTTCGCCGATGGTTACGGCTTTGAGTGTGTAGCCGTCGAGCACGAGACCTTTGTCGTTGTTCTTGCCGAAAATCATTTTCTTGCCCTGCTGCAGGTGAATGGTGCGGTCGGCACGAAATTCCTTGTCGGCGACGAAGCTGTGAATCTTGTCGTTGAAGATGACGCAGTTTTGCAGTATCTCCACGACGGCGGCGCCTTTGTGGCGTCCGGCAGCCACCATGCACTCTTTGGCTACTTCGAGGTCGACGTCGATAGAGCGGGCGAAGAAGTGTCCGCGTGCGCCGAAGGTCAGTTCAGCCGGTACGAAAGGGTCTTCCACCGTACCGTAGGGCGACGATTTCGTAATGGCGCCTCGGTCGCTCGTCGGGGAGTATTGCCCTTTGGTCAGTCCGTAGATTTTGTTGTTCAGCAGCAAAATGTTGAGGTCGATGTTCCGGCGCAGGGCGTGAATGAAATGGTTACCGCCGATAGCGAGGCAGTCGCCGTCGCCGCTCACCTGCCATACGGTCAGTTCGGGGTTGGCGGTTTTCACGCCCGTGGCGATGGCGGCAGCGCGCCCGTGAATGGTGTGGAATCCGTAGGTGTTCATGTAGTAGGGCAGGCGCGAGGAGCAGCCGATACCCGATATGACGGCTATCCGGTGCGGGGGTATTCCCAGCTCCGCCATTGCCTTTTGCAGCGTGTTTACGACGGCGTGGTCGCCGCAACCCGGACACCAGCGCACATATTGGTCGCTTTTATAATCTTTGGCTGTATATACTTTGTTGTCCATTGCTCTATTCCTCCATAAGTTTGATGAAATGCTCTTTCAGTTCGCTCACCATGAACGGCTGTCCCTGTACGCGGTTGAATCGCGAAACGGAGAGTCCGGGTACTTTCGAGAGTAGCTGCGTGGCGAATTGTCCGTTGTTTTGCTCGCAAACGACCACTTTTTTGTAGCGTTTCAGCACGTCGGCGGTATTGGCGGGCAGCGGGTTAATGTAGTTGAAGTGTGCAAGAGCGACGGCTCTGCCTTCGGCATTCAGTTCGCTGACGGCGGAATAGAGGTGTCCGTATGTGCCGCCCCAGCCGACAACGAGCAGGTCGGCATCGGGATTTCCCTGTACGTTGAGCTTGGGAATGCACGTGGCGATGTAATCTATTTTCGCCTGCCGCAGGTTCGTCATTTTCTGGTGGTTGGCAGGGTCGGTGGATATGGCGCTCGTCGTGCAGTCTTTTTCAAGACCGCCGAGACGGTGCATAAATCCTTCCGTGCCCGGTATCGCCCAGTAGCGTACGAATGTTTCGGGGTCGCGTTTGTACGGTTTCCAGTTGTCGGCGAGCATTTCCGGCTTCACGTAGTTGGGTTTGATGTCGGGATATTCGTTCATGTCGGGAATGCGCCATGCCGACGAGCCGTTGGCGATGAAAGCGTCGGTGAGCAGGATTACCGGCGTCATGTGTTCAAGGGCTATTTTTGCCGCCTCAAAAGCCATGTCGAAGCAGTTTGTCGGCGTGGAGGCTGCCAGCACGACAGCAGGCGATTCGCCGTTGCGTCCGTAGAGCGCTTGGAGCAGGTCGGTCTGTTCCGACTTGGTGGGCAGACCGGTGGAGGGACCGCCCCGTTGTACGTCGATGACGACCAGCGGCAGTTCCGCCATAACGGCAAGACCGATGGCTTCGCTTTTCAGCGCAAGACCGGGACCCGACGTGGACGTCGCTGCCAGATTGCCGGCAAAGCTGGCGCCGATAGCGGTGCAAATGCCCGAAATTTCATCTTCTGCCTGTACCACTTTCACACCGAGGTCTTTCCGTTTGGCGAGTTCGTGCAGAATGTCGCTGGCGGGGGTGATGGGGTAACTGCCGAGGAAAAGCGGACGTCCCGATTTTTCCGATGCGGCGATGAGTCCGTAAGCCGTTGCGCGGTTGCCGGTGATGTCGGTGTATATGCCTTTTTTCACATTGGCGGTTTCGATGCGGCAGGTCGATACGGAGGCATGAATGTTGTGTCCGTAGTTGTAGCCGTCGGTCATGACTTTGACGTTGGCTTCGAGCACCGACGGCTTCTTGGCGAATTTATTGTGAAGCAGGTGTTCGGCTTGGTCGAGCGGACGGTCGAAGAGCCAGCATACGAGTCCGAGCGCGAACATATTTTTGCTGCGCAGGGCGGCTTTGGCATCAAGCCCCGAATCTGCCAACGAATCTTTGACCATCGACGAGATGGCGACGGGTACGAGCTGTTGCACGATGCCCAGCTCCTTGAACGGGTCGTCTGTGGCGAATGCCGCTTTTTCGAGGTCGCTTTTCTGGAAAGAGTCGGTATCGAAAATCACGATGCCCGTCGGTTTCACGTACTTGATGTTGGTTTTGAGCGCGGCGGGATTCATGGCTACAAGCACGTCTGCTTTGTCGCCGGGCGTATAGACGCCTTTCCCGATATGCACTTGGAATCCCGATACGCCGCCCAGCGTTCCTTGCGGGGCGCGAATTTCTGCCGGATAATCGGGAAAAGTCGAGATTTCGTTCCCAATAGCGGCGGAAAGGTTGGAGAAAAGATTGCCGGCAAGCTGCATACCGTCGCCGGAGTCGCCCGAGAAGCGGACGACTACTTTTTCCAATACGTTCACTTTTGTTTCTTCTGACATAGTGTCTGTTTTAATATGTGTGGAATGGCTTTTATTTGAACGGGGCAAAGAAAATAAAAAATCGACATTTTGGCAATAAAGAGAAGAAAAATCTTACTTATTGTCGCTTTTCTTGAAAACAATTTGAGCTAATTGCTCGGTTTTCGCTGTTATTTCTTGCGCGGTTGCTAATCTTCCCGTGTCGAAATGTATGGCAGCTTGATTATAGAAATTTTCTCGTGAAGAGAGATTTTTTTCGATGAATGCGCGTAGTTCTTCGTCGTTTTTGTTTTGCAGCAGAGGGCGTGAGTCCCGATATTTTTTCAGTCGCTCAAACAGTTCATCGACTGAAGTTTGCAGATAGACGCAGGTCGTATGTGCATTTATGTAGTCGATGTTGTCGAAGAAACAAGGCGTTCCGCCGCCGCCGGCGATGACTACGTTTTCGAAATCGCACACTTCGTGCAGCAGATTTTTTTCGAGAACACGAAACGAGCTTTCGCCGCTTTCCGAAAAAATTTCGGGAATTGTTTTGTGGAGGCGGCACTCGATATAGCGGTCGAGGTCGATGAAGCCGACGTTGAGTTTTCGCGCCAGCGTTTTGCCGAGCGTACTTTTGCCCGCCCCCATATATCCGATCAGAAAAATGCGTTTCATGTTATCCCTGCGATGCTTTCGATATAGCACGGCAAAAATAGGATTTTTTGCGCAGAAGTCAATAAATATCCTTACTTTTGTGCATAAAAAATTTTACAGGCATGGATAAACCGAAATATTACGTGGTATGGGAAGGCGTTTCGCCGGGCATTTATACTTCGTGGACGGAGTGTCGCTTGCAGGTAAAAAACTATCCTTCGGCAAAATACAAAAGTTTTTCCACCAAAGAAGAGGCGGAAGCGGCATTCGAAAACGGGTACGCCGCGTATTCTGCGAAGCCGAAGACCGAAACGTCTGCCCGTGCCGCTGCCGCGAAAATACCCGAATGGGTGCTCGATACACTGGCGGTCGATGCCTCCTGTCTCGGCAATCCCGGAACGATGGAGTATCGCGGCGTGTATGTGCGCACGGGGCAGGAAATATTCCGGATAGGTCCGTTTGCCGACGGCACGAACAATGTCGGCGAATTTTTGGCGTTGGTGCACGCGCTGGCTCTTCTGAAAAAGAAAAGCAGCGGCATGACCGTCTGCTCCGACAGCCGCAACGCCATAGCGTGGGTGCGGGCGAAGCAGTGCAAAACGAAATTGGCGCATACCGACCGCAACGCTCCTGTGTTCGACCTCATAGCCCGCGCCGAAAAATGGCTGTGCGAAAACACGTATACCAACCGCATCGTCAAATGGGAAACCCGCGAGTGGGGCGAAGTCCCCGCCGACTTCGGTCGGAAATAGTCCGATTACGAACGAGTTGGGATAAAATCTTTCCAGAATTTATAGAATCGCGGCTTCGACCAGCCGTGACACCCGAAAGGCAATCTGCCGCCCGTTTCCTTGTAGCAATAGCGAGGGTGGGTGTCGAAAGCAAACCGTAATGCCTCTGCTTCTGTCGGGTAACGGAACCCTTCGGGGACGGTCGCCCAAAAGACGTCTTCATTGAAAAACGGCGATTTGTTCTGCAAGAAAAAATCGGCATTCTCCTTGTATCGCTCACAGGCGGAGCGGAAAGCCTCTACCCGCCGGAGCGAGAATCCCCCGTTTCCGACCTTTCCGTGCAGCGACTCCCGCGTCGGGCGGTTGCGGCGATTCGCATAAAACTGTACGATACGGTAATAACATTTGACGAAAGCATTGTCGTAAATTTTACGGCGTATCCATGGGGCGGCGATGCAGTCGCAGCCCATGTTGCACCACGCCTCCAATTCGTCGCGGAACACCCATGCGTCGGAGTGGCATATCAATATATATTCGCAGTCGGCAAAAAGGTCGTAAAACGCTTTTGACAGCATCATGCGGTTGTAGCCGGCGATGCCGTTTTTGCTGCCCAGCCATTCGTCGCTTACCGAAATGATTTCGGCATCGGGCACGAGGCGGTTGAAGCTCTCTTGCGGCAGACCTTCCGGCAGGACGAAACAGAGCGGATAGTTGTGCAACACTTCGGCGGTGTGTCGTATCGAAAGCTCTTCGAGCGGGGAGAGTTCCGCCCGATAGAGCGGTACGACGATTTTTACACGGGGAGCCATTTCTTGGGATTTACGATATTACTTGATGACAGGTGTCGGTTGAGCCTTTTTCGCAGAATGCCGTGCCGCGAGTTTATATTTGGGATAACTCAAAAAAATCAGCTCCCATGCCTTTGTTCTAAAAAGGTTGTTTTGAAACAAGGCGAAAGCATCTGAAAAATTCTTATGGCGAAAATCGCCCTTTCTCCAACTGTTTTTAATTTGGAGAAATTCGGAAAAGAAAGAGGAATATTTTTGCAATTTTACCTGTTCCTGTGCAGTCATTGGCGTTACCGACATCGGCAGACGGGAAGCCCATTTGTCATTCAGCTTTTTTGTTTCTTGATGCCACGCCGGCGAATAAGAACCCGAAGAAAAATGGACTATCGAAATGGTATGGCAAACGTAATTGGTATAGCGTTGTGCTACGGAAAGCGAGAAATCCAAGTCGTAACAGTGAAAGTTGGTGAATGTCGTTTCGTCGAATGGAGTTTGCTCCCAAACCGAACGTTTTACGAACAGACAAAGTCCGTCGAGCGTGATGACCGGCGAAAAATCGTTTTTATCGGGATTGTTTTCGACTTGTTTTTCCTTTCCGGAGCGCAATTGCTGTATGAGATGTATGCGCGTCGTCTGCTTGGAAACAGCCCATTGTGTCGAAGATTTCAACTTTACCGTACTGCCGGCAAAACCAATGACGCCGCAATTTTCTTTTGAAAGCTGCGCTGAGATTTCTTTGCCCCATCCTTCGGACAGAAACCGGACATCTTCGTGCAAGAAACAGAGGTAGTCGTATCGGGCTTTCCGGGCGCAAAGGTTGTAAACCTTTGTCAAACCGTATTGAAATTTCCGATTGTCAAAAGAAATGTATTCATACGGTATGCCGACGGTAGCGGCAATGTTTTGTTCCAACGCTTTGGCTTCTTCGGGTTTGATGGAGCAGACGATAAAAGAGAACATGTTTAGGTGTTTAATTATTCAAAATTTTTGAATACGAAATGCAAGACAGGGTACAAATATATTGATTTTTATGCTCCCGACCATTATTTCTCCCTCCATTTCGAATTTGGATTTTTCCGGAGTGCCTGAAAAAAGAAGGATTGTAAAAAATTTTACAGGAAAACTTGGAGCGTTGCAAAAAACATACTATATTTGCACCGCAAAATATATGGTGCCATAGCTCAGTTGGTAGAGCAAAGGACTGAAAATCCTTGTGTCCCCGGTTCGATTCCTGGTGGTACCACACAAAAGAAAGGGAGTTACATTTCTGCAACTCCCTTTCTTTTGTGTATTAAGCCTCAAATTTTCTTTCGGCATGTCCCTTTCTGTATTGACACGTTCCACTCTCAACTTGGCGTGTGTCCGTGAACGGCATAGTGCATTTTGTTATCCAACCATGCGTGCGTGAATCGTATTTAGGAACTCTGCGCATTCTGTTCTTTTTCCAACATCAAAACGCCCACGCACCATAGCATTATAATGATATCCTCTTTTGCACAGATTCACTACATGAGCGATAATAGGTCGGGTTCATCTTGATAGCTTATTCATTAATCTATTCGACTTTGCATTTTTCGATTTATTACTAATCACAGCGGGTGCACTTCGATGTCCATTGTCCCGCCAATAAAGCCCATAGCGCCCGTTACTAATAGTTTTATTTTTCTATAATTTCCTTGAACGTTTTGAAAATAAGTGTGATGTCGAACCAAAAGGAATGGCGGGCGACGTATTCGAGATTGATGTGCAGCTTGTCGGGCATGATGACCTCGATGTAGTATTTGTCGGGGTCGGTTGCCTGTGCCAACAGTTCGTTCTCGTTG
>CANQQA010000005.1 GCA_947625885.1 uncultured Bacteroidales bacterium | reverse complement strand
ACTCAACTTTAACTCCCCAAAAGAGTGTTTCTTCAATCTTTTTTTGTAATGTTGCACTTGCCGGTTGACTCTACCCTGATGTGTTTATGAATGTTTGCAGATATAAATTTTGCGCTTTTCGGAATATTTTTCAAAAACGATTCGTACATTTGCGAAAAATACCTGAACCATGCTATCTCTCGACAAAATCTATCATGCTTCTTTCGTATTGAAAGAAGTGATACGGTGTACCGACCTTATCGCTGCCCCGCAAATCAACCCCGACAGCAAGATATACCTGAAAACAGAGAACCTGCAAATCACGGGTTCGTTCAAGGTGCGGGGCGCCTATTACAAAATATCGCAGCTTTCCGACGAAGAAAAGGCGCACGGCGTCATTGCCTGTTCGGCGGGAAATCACGCGCAGGGCGTGGCGTTGGGTGCGACGAAAAACGGCATCAAATCGCTGATATGCCTCCCTGCCGGCGCACCTATTTCCAAGGTGGAGGCGACGAAGCGGTTGGGCGCGGAAGTGTGTCTGGTCGATGGCGTGTACGACGATGCCTATCAAAAGGCTTTGCAGCTGAAAGAGGAAAAAGGTTATACGTTCGTCCACCCGTTCGACGACGAGAATGTGATAGCCGGTCAGGGCTCGATAGGTCTCGAATTGCTCGAACAGCTCCCCGATGCCGAAGCGGTCATCGTGCCGGTGGGTGGCGGCGGACTTATTTCGGGGGTGGCTTTTGCGCTCAAGACGCTGCGCCCGAACATAAAAGTATATGGCGTGCAGGCGGCGGGTGCGCCGAGTATGGTGCAGTCGGTGGCGCACGGCAGCATCGAGCGGCTCCCTTCTGTATCGACCATTGCCGACGGCATCGCCGTAAAAGAGCCCGGAAAAAATACTTTCGAATACTGCAAAAAATATGTCGATGATATCGTAACCGTTACCGACGACGAAATATCCACCGCGATACTTTCGCTCATCGAGCGGCAGAAGCTGGTGGCGGAGGGTGCCGGTGCGGTGGCGGTGGCGGCAGCCATGTTCGACAAGGTGCCGATTACCGGAAAAAAGACGATATGCCTCGTATCGGGCGGAAATATCGACGTTACGATACTTTCGCGTGTCATCAATCGGGGGTTGGTGAAGTCGGGACGCTCTTACGTATTAACGGTGGAGCTGGCAGACCGCCCGGGCGAGTTGGTGGGCGTAACGAGCATTCTTGCCCGCACGGGCGCCAACATCATTTCGGTGCACCACGAGCGTGCCGGAAAGACGCACGACATCAACGCCTGCTACCTGCAAGTGGTTTTGGAAACCCGTAATCAAGAGCATATCGACGACATACGGCAGGAATTGATGTCCGCCGGTTATTCCGTCATTTCTTAGCACGCTGTTGCGCCGTCTCGGCGAAAGACTTTTTTCGATAATTCAGAGGTGATACGTATGATGCCCTTTCACGAAGTAGTCGATGATGATATTTCTGCGACCTTCGGGCATCGTTTTCAATAGATTGATTTGGGGCTGCCTGTCATAGCGGTTTCGCTCTTTGCGGAAATGATTATGGGCTTGCCACACGGCGCGGGCGTGTTTCCATTCTCCTCCGGCGACAAAGCGGGCGAAAGCGATGGCGTCGAGAAGCCGCCGCCGGAAAAAAATTTTCTTTCCCTCTTTGCGCGGCAGATTTTTGTAGAGCATGAACAGATTGTTGCGAAAATTGAGATAGGTTTTTCGCGGCTCGGTCGAAGCCAGCGTTGCCCCGCCGAGGTGATACACTTTGCTGTCGGGCACGACCATGATTTTGTATTCAGCCAGCTTTACACGCCAGCAGAGGTCGATTTCCTCCATGTGGGCGAAAAAATTTTCGTCGAGACCGCCCGCTTTCAAATACACTTCTCTCCGGATAAACAGACATGCGCCCGTCGCCCAGAATATTTCGGCGGGGGTGTCGTATTGACCTTTGTCATTTTCAATGGTGGAGAAGATGCGCCCCCGACAATAAGGATAGCCGTATTTGTCGAGAAAACCGCCGGCGGCGCCGGCATACTCGAACGCCTTTTTGTCGCGGTAGGAAAGCAGCTTGGGTTGACAGGCGCCCACGTCGGCATGGCTCTCGCAGAAGTCGAGCAGTGGCGGTAACCACCCTTCCGGCGTTTCCACGTCGGAGTTGAGCAGCACCACGTAGGGATATTCCAGCTCTTTCACGGCTGAATTGTACCCGCCGGCATATCCGTAGTTTTTTGGCAGGCGCATGATGCGCACTTGCGGGAATGTTTTTTCCACCCACGCTAAGGAATCGTCGGTCGACCCGTTGTCAGCGACCACCACGTCGGCGAGTTCTTCCGGCGTGTGGGCGCATACCGACGGGAGAAACTCCCGCAGCAGGGCGGCTCCGTTCCAGTTCAAGATGATGACGGCGACTTTTTTCATGGGATTATTCGGTTTGTCGGTGATGTTTCCACCGGTTGTGCGACCAGAGCCAATATGCCGGCGCGCGCAGAATTGTCTGTTCCATCAGCGCGATATACCGGTCTGAAATTTCGTAGTCGGGACATTCGCGCGGATTCATCGCGATTTCCCGTATCGTTGCCGTGTAGCAGCCTCGTTTCACTTTTTCCACATCGAAGTACATCACGGCGAAATCGAGCTTTTTGGCAATGGTTTCGCCGCCGGTGAGTATCGGTGTGTCTTGGTGCAGGAACGTTGTCCGGTGGTGAATATTGGCGGGCGATGGAGTTTGGTCGGCGATGAATCCCGTGCCCGACACCCGACCGGCGGCGCGGGTGGCGAGCAGCGCTCGCAGGGTATCGTTTTTGGGAATGTTGGCGAGCCCGAATCGGGAGCGTATTTTCAGGAACAGCCGGTCAGCCCATGCGTTTTTCAACGGACGGTATATTTGTCCGAGATCGGTGTTTGGTACGTGCAGCCACAGCGAAATCGACGAGATGTACTCCCAGTTGCCATAGTGCCCCAGCATCATGATGACCGAGCGTCCGCTGTTCAGGGTGTTTTCGATGCGTTCGGCGTGAATGAATTTCATGCGGCGGCGCATTTCGTCGTCGGATATGTGCAGCAGCTTGACGGTCTCGAAAAAGTAGTCGCAGAAGTGGCGGTAGAAGCGGTGTTCGATGCGGCGAATCTCTTTCGCGCTCTTTTCGGGAAAAGAGTTTTGCAGATTTTTGCGGACGATTTTCCGCCGGTATCTCACGATGTGATACACGAAAGGCGCAAGCAGGTCGGAGAGAACGAAGAGCGCCCGCAGCGGCAGAAATGCCAGCAGCCGCAGCAGCCAGCCGACAGGCGTCAACAGAATCGTGTATGCCTTTTCTTTCTTCATATCGCGAGAGTTGCTTGCAGGGTCGGAATGTCATTTTTTTCGATGAATCCGCCGATTTTTACGTCGCAGACGGTATTGACGAGCGACTTGTCGAACGGCAGTTCCACCCGCACGTAGTTGTCGGTGAAGCCGTGCATCGGCGCGCCTTTGGCGGGGTGTTCGAAGAGTACGGGGCGTGTTTTCCCCATTTGCGAGGAGTAGAAGCGGCGAAGTTTTTTATCGGATATTTCGAGCATTCGCCGGCAGCGTTCGTGCCGCACCTCTTGCGGGACGACGGGGGTGATGCGCAACGCCTGCGTGCCCGGTCGCTCGGAGTAGGTAAACACGTGCAGTTGCGAGAGGTCGAGACTTTCGACGAAAGTGGCGGATTCATCGAAAAAAGTATCGGTTTCACCGCGCATACCTACGATTAAATCCACGCCGATGAATGCGTCGGGCATGACTCGCCGGATATGTGCGATTTTATCGGCAAAGAGTGCCGTGTCGTATCGGCGGCGCATCAGGCGCAGCACTTCGTCGCTGCCCGATTGCAGCGGAATGTGGAAGTGCGGAGCGAATCGTTGTGATGCTGCCACGAAGTCGATGAGTTCGTCGGTGAGCAAGTCCGGCTCCAGCGACGAGATGCGGTAGCGGGCGATGCCCTTCACGCGGTCGAGTGCGCCGACAAGGTCGTAAAACGATTCGCCCGTCGAGCGACCGAAGTCGCCGATGTTCACGCCTGTCAGCACGATTTCGCGTCCTCCTTCTTCGACAACTTCCTCCGCTTGTCTCACGAGGTCGGCAATCGAGCCGTTGCGGCTGCGTCCGCGTGCAAAAGGTATGGTGCAGTACGAGCAGAAGTAGTCGCAGCCGTCCTGCACTTTCAGAAAGTAGCGGGTGCGGTCGCCGCGCGAGCACGAGGGTGCGAAGCGGCGTATCTCTTTGCTCGGGGTGGTGGCGATGTCGCCTGCGCCCTGTCGTTTGTGCAGCCGGTCGAGAAACTCCGTTATCTTTCCTTTCTCCTCCGCGCCCAAGACCAAATCCACCCCCTCGATATGCGCCACATCGTCGGGTTTCAGTTGGGCGTAGCAGCCCGTAATGATGACGGCTGCACCCGGGTGGCGGCGTATAATGCGGCGTATGGCTTGGCGGCATTTCTTGTCAGCCAGCTCGGTAACGGAACAAGTATTGATGATGCAGAGGTCGGCAGCCTCGCCGTTGGCGGCGCGGTGTATGCCCCGTTCTTCCAAGAGGCGACCTATGGTCGAGGTCTCGGCGAAGTTGAGTTTGCAGCCCAACGTGTAGTAGGCTGCCCGCTGCGGTTGGAGAGTTCGGCTGTCGCTCACGTGCTGAAACATTTTGAGATACTCCGCAAAAGTAATTATTTTGCGGCAAATCCGCATTTCCTTTCCCGCTCTTTTTTATTTGCCTACCGGCGGGCGGCGATACAGAATGAATATTTTTCCGACGATGCCGGAAGGTTGTAACGTATCATCGGGTGTAACAATTGGCGGCAGGGCGCACGTTATCCGCTTACTCTCCGGCAGGGAGGCATCGCCTATCATACGGTTCATCAGCGAGTTGGCTACAAATATTTTCAACGTGTCTTTTCCGTTTCTTGCTGCCTCTGTCAGGTCGGCTTCGTAAGGCGCGCACCATACGGTGGCAATGGTATCGCTGCCGAGTACGATGCGGGCAACGTCGTACAGCGCCTCGAATTGCAGGTACAGCCGCTCGTCCGAAGTTTGTTTTTTTATCTGTATTTCTTTTTTGTAAACGGCTGTGCCCGAATAGTATTTGATGCGCGGGTCGTCGCTGTCGCGCCAGTCGGCGAGCGTGTCGAATACCGTTTTTCCGCAGCCGCCCGATTTTTCGGAAAAACAGACGCTCCATTCTCCGGCGATTTCTTCGCGCCGTTCCGTCATCATGTTCGGTAGACAGGGCAGGTTGCTCGACGGCTCGTCTGTCCATACGATGAAGAACGATTCTTTTGCCGCGAATTGCAAAGGCACGGACACGAAGCCTTTGGGCGACGCCTCTGTCGACAGCCGGTAACGCTGCCCCGTAACCGGATTCCACAACTCTGCTGCCGTCCGGTCGCAACGGAATGTGAATGTATCGTTCATCGGCGTGTCGGCATGATTGGCAATGAAATAGAGGTCGGCATCGGCAAGTCGGCGATGGGCGAAATAGATTGAATCTTTTTTCACGCTGCCGTGAGCGAGAGCGAGGTCGGGCGCGATGCCCGCCGCTTCGACCGCTTTTGTCAAAGGCAACCCCCAATACACCGTACCTTTCCCGTATCGGCGGTGCCCCGACGGTGTCGCTTCTTCGCCCCACATTTCTGCGACCAAAGCGTTGTACTGCCGGTCATGTCCGTTGTCGCGCAGGCTTCGCGAGCCGGTAGGTCGACTGCCGTAAACGGGCACGCCGGCTTTCACGAGCGATGCGATTTTTTGCAGAGCCTCCCACGTTATTTCGCCGTTGCGGGGCAGCACCATCATGCGGTAGCTCATGCCGTCGGGCAGGACGATGCGCCCGTCGTCCGCCGACATTCTCGACAGCAGCGCGTCGGTCGTGAAGGCGTCGAAGTCAAGCCCTGCCGGCACTTCGGGCAGACGGTGCGTCAATATTTTCACCGGCGCGTTTTCGCCGAGATAGATACATAGGTCGACGACCGGCTCGCCCTGCCGCATCAGGAAGGCGCAGCGCGCCTGATAGTCCCAGAAATTGCGGCTGTACGACCAGTAGGTATTGTTTCGGTTGAGGCAGTAGTGGCGCCCGCCGCCGGTGTTGCCGGGTATCTTGTCGAGGTAGGGCTGGTAAGCCGAGGCGCAAACGGCGAACTCGTTGATACCGAAACAGTAGGCATAGTCCGCCAGCGATTTCAAGTATGCCGGTGAATGGGAAAATCGGGCGTCGGTAAAGGCTTCCGCCGAGGCGATGCGCTTCCCGTACAGGTGGGCTGCCGACGAACACTCTTTGATGTCGTAGTTTCCGTCGGGGTGTATCGCCCAAAATTCGCCCTGCGGTTTTTCCACCCGGCCTTTGGCTTGTATGGGGTCAGCCACGATGCAGAGGGCGTTTCCCGTTGCCTGTGCCGTAAATTCCAATCCGTTTTCCCGACACAGCCGTTGCAGCGTTTCGTAATATTTTTCGGCGATGAGGTCGGCTATCGTGCGGCGGACGTCGAACAGGAAGCGGTCTGATTCCTCGCGCGACCCCACCACGTAGCCCGCCATGGCGGGCAGGTAAGGCATCATGTCGTATCCCCGCAGGCGCAGAAACTCTTTTTCAAATCCTTTCGTCCAGTTTTGCGAACCGGCTTCGTGGCTGTCCATCGCCACGCCCGATAGTCTGCCGCCGTGTCGTTTCAGCGAGTCGGCAATCGGTTTCAGGTAATTGTTCCAGTGCATCTCGACGGCGCGAGCCGACAGCTTGTCGCATTCCGGTCCTTTCATGTTGCTCCGTCCGTGCTTTGTCTTGCCGCCGGTGGGAACGTAAGCCAGCCGCACGATTCTCCACCGCCCTTGCGGGGCGTCCCAGCGCAGCGTGCCGCTGCTGTCGACACGAGCCGTCAGGTCGATGATGTCTTTGCGCTGCACCGTCTCCTCCGGTGCGTAAGCCGGCGTGCGGTCTTTCTCGATGTATTCGGAGAAAAGCCCCACTTTCTCTTCCCACTGGTCGATGCAGGTGTGCGACGACAGACACACGTCGCCGAGCCGAATGTCGGGTGCACGGTCGCTCTCCTCTCCGCCGTATAGGCGGAGGCGGAAATAGCGGGCGGTAACTGCCGGAAATGAAACCGTCTTCTGCCGCCAGTTCGAATGCGCCTTGTATATCGGCAGCAGCCGGCACACGGGGCGGTAGTCGGTGCCGTTGTCCGATGCTTCGAGGGTGCCCAAGTCGGGCAGCACCCGATAGCCCGTGCCCGTGAACGTGTCCGACGGACAGCCCGGCACGTTGGTCGCACTTGTGGTCGCCTTGCCTTGCGGCGCGGCTTGATAGGAGAAACTGCGGGCGGTGAAGTCGCGTCCGAAGTCGAGCGTCAGGAATACCGCATTCCCGCGCTCCTGCACAGGAATGCGCACCAATGTTTTCCCGTGTTCGAATATTTTTTCGGCATCGAGGTCTCGGATATTGCACGTGATGCGCGGGTGCAGCGAGCGGCTGTCGCCGGCATCGTCGGCGACTGGAAATGCCAGTACGGCGACATCGCCGTAGCAGCCGTAAACCGATTCAGGCTTCGGCAGCCGCGCTTCTATGCGGCGACCTCCCGTCAGCGTCGTATCGGCAGCAGTGAGCATCTGCATACCCGATTCGGGCGTAATCCACGGTCCGCCGGCTACGAAGCCGTTGGAGATATGCGTTTCAAAAGAGAGCCCTACGCGGGCAGCCTCCTGCGCGGCGAAAAACAGCATCTCCCACCATTCCGGCGAGAGCGCCTCGCACGCCCCTTTTCCGTCGCCGTGCACTTGGTCGTAATAGACGACTCCGCCCACGCCGGCGTGCCGGAACGCTTCCAAATCGGCGGTGATGCCTTTGCGGGTCGTTTCCGTTTCGCCGTGAAACCACCACACTTTCGTCCGTGCCGTGTCTTGCGGCGTGAGAAAGCCTGCCAAAGCCTCCCGCAGAGAACCGGACGTTTCGCAGGCGTGTCGTCCGCACCCCGTCAAGCCGAGTAGAGCCGCTAATCCCAAACAGAATATCCGATACATATCTTTATTATTTGCCAAAATTACGGAAAACAACCGGTAAAACAAAAGAAAACTTTTCACCTTTTTTCGATACGTTTTCGGCAATTTGCCCGAATTTACAATTTTTCGGTTTTATTTCGTATATTTGCAACCGAATGGCAAATATCCCCCTGAAAGCGTATGATAGAGCGGAATTTCATTAAACTGTATGAAAAGAGCTTCCAAGAGAATTGGGAGCTTCCGGCATTGACCGACTACAACACGCGGGAGTCTTTCACTTACGGTGAAATGGCGGAACAAATAGCGCGGTTGCATCTGCTGCTGAAACACTGCCGCATACGCCGCGGCGACAAAATCGCGCTGATAGGGCGGAATACGCCGCGCTGGGTCATGGCGTTTTTTGCGACGGTTACCTACGGCGCCATCATCGTGCCCATTTTGCAGGATTTCAATCCCAACGATGTGCACCATATCATCAACCATTCCGACTCGATACTGCTTTTTGCCGGCAGTCTGGCGTGGGAGCATATCGAAATGGAGAAGCTGCCGCAGATACGCGGGGTCGTTTCGCTCGACAATTACACCTGCCTCGACCAGCGCGACGGCGAAGACATCATGCAGTATTGGGCGGATGCCGATGCCCACTTCCGCAGCGCCTACCCCAAAGGTTTTTCGCGCGATGACGTGAAGTACGCCGAGCTGGGCAACGACAAGGTGAGTCTTATCAATTACACGTCGGGCACGACGGGATTCAGCAAAGGGGTGATGCTTACGGGCAACAATCTGGCGGGCAACACCTGCTTCGGCATAGAATCGAAACTGCACTATCGCGGGAGTAAATGCCTCTCGTTCTTGCCGCTGGCACACGCCTACGGCTGCGCATTCGACCTGCTGACGCCGTTGGCGGTGGGTACGCACGTTACCCTGTTGGGGAAAATTCCTTCGCCGAAAATCCTGCTCAAAGCCTTGGAGGAGGTGAAACCCAACCTTATCATCTGCGTACCCCTGATTCTCGAAAAGATATACCGGAAGCAGATACTGCCTATGCTGCAAAAACGCCCGATGCGGCTGGCACTCTCGCTCCCCCTGCTCGACACCCGCATCTACGGGCAGATATGCAAAAAGCTCATCGACGCTTTCGGCGGACGCTTCGAGCAAGTAATTGTGGGCGGCGCGCCGCTCAATGCCGAAGTGGAGCAGTTCCTCTACAAAATAAAAATCCCCTTCACGGTGGGCTACGGCATGACGGAGTGCGCCCCGCTCATCAGCTATACGCACTGGAAGAAGTTCGTGCCTCGCTCGTCGGGTCGCATTCTCGAAGGCTACATGGAGGTGAAAATCGACTCCGCCGACCCGCACGTGATTCCGGGCGAGATATGCGTGCGCGGCGAAAATGTTATGAAAGGTTATTATAAGAACGAAGAAGCCACCGCAAACGTTATAGATGCCGACGGGTGGCTGCATACCGGCGACATGGGCACGGTGGGCGACGACGACACCATCTTCATAAAAGGTCGCTACAAGACGATGATTCTCGGCGCGAACGGGCAGAACATCTACCCCGAAGAAATCGAATCGAAACTCAACAACATGCCGTTCGTCATGGAGAGTCTGGTCATCGAAAAAGAGGGTAAACTCGTGGCGTTGGTCTATCCCGACTTCGAGGCGGTCGATGCCTACGGTCTTTCCCTCGACGACCTGCCGGTGGCGATGGAGGAGGTACGCCGCAACATCAACAAGGAACTGGCGGCTTACGAAAACATCGCGTATATACGCATCTACCAGTCCGAGTTCGAGAAAACGCCCAAGCGCAGCATCAAACGGTATCTCTATACCAACTTCGAGCCGTTTCCCGATAAGGAAAAAGCCGAAGCCTGACCGAAAAATAAAGGTAAAAAAGAAATCCATAAAAAATTTACGACAATGAATAAGAAAGCATTTCTGTTGATTCTCGACGGCTGGGGCATCGGCGACCGCGCCAAAGACGATGTCATCTATAACACCCCGACGCCGCACTGGGACAAACTGCTGGCGGAATACCCCCATTCGCAGCTGCAAGCGTCGGGCGAAAACGTGGGACTGCCCGACGGACAAATGGGCAACTCCGAAGTGGGGCACCTCAATATCGGCGCCGGTCGCATCGTCTATCAGGACTTGGTGAAAATCAACCGCGCCTGTCAAGACCGCTCGATTCTCTCCAACCCCGAAATCGTGAAAGCATTTTCATACGCCCGTGACCACCGCAAGCGGGTGCATTTCATGGGGTTGGTGTCCGACGGCGGCGTACACAGCTCGCTCGACCACCTTTTCGCCCTCTGCGACATCGCCCGTGAATACGGTATCGCCGACCATTTCGTGCACTGCTTCATGGACGGTCGCGACACCGACCCCCGCAGCGGTAAAGGCTTCATTGCCGACCTCGAAAAACATCTTGCCGCCACCGGCGGGAAAATCGCTTCTATTGTGGGGCGCTACTACGCCATGGACCGCGACAAACGCTGGGAGCGCATCAAAGAGGCTTACGACCTCGTGGTGTCGGGCAAGGGCACGCCGGCTGCCGATATGCAGGCTGCCATGCAGGCTTCGTACGACGCCGGCGTAACCGACGAGTTTGTAAAGCCCGTCGTTCATGTCGATGCCGCCGGAAAACCTGTTGCCGTCATCGAACCCGACGACGTGGTGATATTCTTCAACTACCGCAACGACCGCGCCAAAGAGCTTACTATCGTACTCACCCAGCAGGATATGCCCGAACTCGGTATGCACACGCTGCCGCTTTACTATTGCTGCATGACACCCTACGATGCCAAGTTTACGGGCTTGCATATTCTTTTTGACAAGGAAAATGTGGTGAATACGCTGGGCGAAGTCGTGGCGAAAGCCGGTCGCCGGCAGCTGCGCATCGCCGAAACCGAAAAATACGCCCATGTAACGTTCTTCTTCTCGGGCGGGCGCGAAGCCGAGTTCGAGCAGGAAGACCGCATACTTATTCCCTCGCCCAAAGTGGCTACCTACGACCTGAAGCCCGAAATGAGCGTTTACGAAGTGAAAGAGTCGCTCAACAAGGCGCTGGCGTCGGGAAAATACGACTTGGTGGTGTGCAACTTCGCCAACGGCGATATGGTGGGGCACACCAGCGTGTACAGCGCCATAGAAAAAGCCGTCGTCGCCGTCGATGAGTGCGTCGGCTCGGTTATCGACACGGCGGTGGCTGCCGGCTACGAAGCTATCATCATCGCCGACCACGGCAACGCCGACCACGCCCTCAACGAAGACGGCACGCCCAACACGGCGCACTCGCTCAATCCCGTGCCCTTCGTGTACGTAACGCCGAACAGACACGCCCGCGTGGCAAACGGCATTTTGGCGGACGTCGCCCCCTCGCTCTGCCATATCATGGGCATCGCGACACCACCCGAAATGACGGGCAAATGCCTGATTACGGATTGAAAGACGCCGAGACATATATGTTGCAGATAGGCGATGCCCTCGTGAGCCTCGATGTGGTGGAACGCCACTTCGTGTGCAACCTCGACGCCTGTCGCGGCGCCTGCTGCATCGAAGGCGATGCCGGCGCACCGATTACGGAGGAGGAGTACCGGCAACTGCAAGAGCTGCTGCCGCAGCTCCTCGACGACCTGACTCCCGCCGCCCGCGAAGTCATAGCGCGGCAGGGCGTGGCATATGTCGATGAGGAGGGCGACTTGGTAACCTCCATTGTCGGAGGCAAAGACTGCGTATTTACGTGCTACGGCGAAAACGGCAGGTGTATGTGCGCTATCGAAAAAGCCTTTCGGGAGGGACGCATCGCTTTTTATAAACCCCTGTCGTGCCACCTCTATCCGATACGGATTACCCGCTATCCCGCCTTTACGGCGGTCAATTATCACCGCTGGAAAATATGCAAGGCTGCCGAAGTGCTCGGACGCAAAGAAGGGGTGCGGGTCTATCGTTTTTTGCGGGAGCCGCTCATACGCTGCTTCGGCGAGGCATGGTACGACGAGTTGGCGCATACCGCCGAAATTTATTTGCAGCAAAAGGAAAAATGAAAAAGGGGATTGACCGCCGGTCAATCCCCTTTCGGTATTTTGTATTTTCTGTCGGAATCAGTATTGCTCCGATTCGTTCGGGAAGTCGCTCGATTTCACGTCGCAGATGTACTGCTTCACGGCGTCGGTGATGACGCTGTGCAGGTCGGCATAGCGGCGCAGAAAGCGCGGTGAAAAATCTTTGTTGATGCCCAGCATGTCGTGCATTACGAGCACTTGCCCGTCCACGCCTCCGCCGGCGCCGATTCCGATGACGGGGATACTTACCTCCTCGGCTACGCGGGCGGCGAGCTTGGCGGGAATTTTTTCGAGCACGACGGCGAAACAGCCGAGCTGTTCGAGCAGGTGCGCATCTTTGATGAGCTGCTGCGCTTCGGCTTCTTCCTGCGCGCGCACGGCGTATGTACCGAATTTATTGATGGATTGGGGCGTGAGTCCGAGATGCCCCATGATAGGGATTCCCGCGCTCAGTATGCGGGAAATGGATTCGCGGATTTCCTCGCCGCCTTCCAGCTTCACGGCGTCGGCGCCCGTCTCTTTCATGATGCGTATCGCGGAAGCCACCGCCTCTTTGGAGTTGCCCTGATAAGAGCCGAAAGGCATATCTATGACGACCAACGCGCGCCGTACCGCCCGCACGACCGCCTGTCCGTGGTAAATCATCTGGTCGAGCGTCATGGGTAGCGTCGTGGCATTTCCCGCCATGACATTCGAGGCGGAGTCGCCGACTAAAATGACGTCCATACCGGCGCGGTCGATGAGTGTCGCCATGGAGTAGTCGTAGGCGGTAAGCATGGAAATTTTTTCACCGCGTTCTTTCATTTCGGCAAGACGGCGGGTCGTTACCTTGCGGTTGTCTTCGGTGTAGGTTGACATAGAGATTCTGTTTAGGGGTTGAATGATTTTCGATGCAAAGGTAGAATTTTTTTTATCGAAAAAGTCAAACGTTTTTCCGAAAGAATCTTTATCGGTGAAATTGCGCGTCCATGGCGGAAGCTGCCCGTCGCCCGTCGCCCATGGCGAGTATCACGGTGGCACCGCCGCGCACGATGTCGCCGCCGGCGTAGAGGTCGGGCAGGTCGCTCCGCATGGAGCTTTCATCGACGACAATGGTGCCTTTCGGGCTGATGGTCAATCCTTTGAATGTGTTTGGTATCAACGGGTTGGGCGATACGCCGACGCTGACGATGACCATATCGACGTCGATTTCCACAATGGCGCCGGGTATGGGTACGGGGCTGCGGCGACCCGAAGCGTCGGGCTCGCCCAGCGTCATTTTTTGCAGGCGCATACGGGTTACGTGCCCTTTCTCGTCGCCGATGTATTCGATGGGGTTGTGCAGGGTCATAAATTCGATGCCCTCTTCTTTGGCGTGTTTCACCTCTTCGATGCGGGCGGGCATCTCTTCTTCGCTGCGGCGATAGACGATAATCGCCCGTTCGGCGCCGAGCCGTCGGGCGGTGCGCACCGAGTCCATGGCGGTGTTTCCGCCGCCGATGATAGCGACTTTGCGACCCGGCAGTACCGGCGTGTCGGCTTCGGGGTCGGCAGCCCGCATCAGATTGACGCGGGTGAGGTATTCGTTGCTCGACATCACGCCGATAAGATTTTCTCCCGGAATGTTCATGAAGCGGGGCAGTCCGGCGCCGCTTGCTGCGAATATGCCTTTGAAGCCCATTTCGTGCAAGTCGTCATACGAGAGCGTTTTACCGATGATGCAGTCGGTAACGAACTCGACGCCCATTTTCCGCAGGTTGTCGATTTCGACATCGACGATGCTGTTGGGCAGACGAAATTCGGGAATGCCGTATTTGAGTACGCCGCCGATTTCGTGCAGCGCCTCGAATACGGTTACGGCGTATCCTTTTTTTATCATGTCGCCGGCGAAGGAGAGCCCGGCAGGTCCCGACCCTACTACGGCGATTTTTATGCCGTTGCGCTGCGGTATTTCGGGCACGGATATTTGTCCGCTTTCCCGTTCGTAGTCGGCGGCGAAACGTTCGAGGTAGCCGATGGCGACCGGCTCTTTTTTCAGTTTTTGCAGGTAAAAGCATTTCGATTCGCACTGCTTCTCCTGTGGACACACGCGCCCGCAGACGGCAGGCAGCGCACTGGTTTCTTTCAGCGTGCGTGCGGCTTCGAGTATTTCGCCGCGCTCGATGTTCTTGATGAATTTCGGAATGTTGATGCCGACGGGGCAGCCGGTGGTGCAGAGCGGTTCCGGACAGTCGAGGCAGCGGCTCGCTTCGAGCAGGGCTTGCTTCCGATTAAGACCTTGATTCACTTCTTCGTTGCACGTAATGCGGTAGTCGGGAGCGAGTTCGTTCATCGCCACGCGGGCTATGCCTATGCGGTCTTTGTTGGGTTTCGATTTCCGCAGGGCTTCGCGCCAAGCCTCGGCGCGCTGTGCGTTCAGATATTCTTTGTTGTCCATGTCGATTCGTTTATTCGATACCTTTATAAGATGAGAGCCGCATGAGCATTTCGTCGAAATCGACTTGATGCGCATCGAACTCGGGTCCGTCCACGCAGACGAATTTCGTTTTGCCGCCTACGGTAACCCGGCAGGCGCCGCACATACCCGTGCCGTCTACCATAATCGTGTTGAGCGACGCGATGGTGGGGAGGTCGTATTTTTTCGTCAGCAGGGCGACGAATTTCATCATCACAGCCGGACCTATGGTAACGCACAAGTCCACTTTCTCTCGGTTGATGACCTCTTCCACGCCGTTGGTTACAAGCCCTTTTCTCCCGTAGGAGCCGTCGTCGGTCATGATGATTACTTCGTCGGAGTGCTGTCGCATCTGCTCTTCGAGAATGATGAGCTCTTTGGTGCGGGCTGCCAGTACGGTGATGACTTTGTTGCCGGCTTTTTTCATCGCTTCGACAATCGGGAGCAGGGGTGCTACGCCCACACCGCCGCCGCAACAGACTACGGTGCCGAATTTTTCGATATGGGTGGCTTTGCCGAGCGGACCCACGACGTCGGTAATGTAGTCGCCCGCTTCGAGGGCGCAGAGTTTGCGCGTCGATTTCCCGACGGCTTGTATGACTAAGGTGATGGTGCCGCGTTCGACATCGGCAGAGGTGATGGTGAGCGGTATGCGCTCGCCTTTTTCGCCCGTGCGCACGATGACGAAGTGCCCCGCTTTGCGCGCCCGTGCGATGAGCGGCGCCTCCACTTCGAGTTTCACGACGTTGGCGGAGAAGTATTCTTTATTGACGATTTTGTTCATAACGTGTCTGTTGTGTTTCGACGGACAAAGGTAACAAAAATATCGGGTTGTATGAAAAACGTATGAAATTCAATAGACATTGCGCTGCCGACCGGCGGGTCATTCTTTCTTTATTTTCTGGCGGCGGTGGTTCCAGAGTTTGTGGCGGCGGGTCAGCTTGTCGAAGAAGTCGCGCAAGGTCGTAAACTGTGTATAGTTGCGCTGTACGTTGATAGCCAGCGGGTCGGAGGTGAACGTGGGCAGCTCGGGTGCGTCGCCGAACTGTTCGGGGAAAAGCACGACGAAATTGTTTTCGGCGAAGTAGCGGGAGAGTTGCAGCGGCAGTTTCTCGAATTCGCTATTGTACGAGAGCGACGTGCGGCGCGCGCTTATGAGGACGAACAGATCGTCTTGCAGAATGACGCCCGTAAGAGTGAGTATTTCTTCCCAGCTGTCGAGCCGCTCGAATTCGCTGCGCAAGTTGTCTTTCCGCTGTTGCAGTATGGCTTGCAGCTGCACCATGGTATCGGGGTGAGCGTAGAAAATGACACGGCAGCCTATCTGCCGCCCCATGTTGGCGATGCGGTCTATCCACTTGGTGAAGCCGCTTTCGTATTGCGCCTTTTCCGGCACGGCGACGACGATGCGGGTTATCATGTTGATAGGGGTGATGCACTTCGCGATGGAGACCATTTTGTTGGTGTTTTTGAGCAGGTCTTCGACTTTGGAGCCGAAGAAGCTGTCCACGATGTTGCTCTTGTGGTGCAGACCGAGCACGACCTCCGAAATGTTCTGCTCCTTAATCGTGTGGATAATGCCGCTGGCGATGTTGATGTCGTATCGCGAAATGCCTTTCACCTTAATGTCCGATGCCGCCGCCGTTTTTTCGGCTTGTTCGAGAAGTTGTACGCCGGCGGCATTGGCGTGTTTCGTCTCTTTGTTGTCGTCGATGACGTGCAGGGCATACAGCGGGTTTTGCCGGCGCTCCCCTTTGGAGAGTATGGCGAAATTGATGAGGTTTTCGAGCGTGTCGGGGTTTGCCACCGGAATGAGAATGCGGGCATCGCGCGAAGCGGACAGCTCTTTGTCGTTTTCTTCGACGGGGCGGAGCGTTACCATTTTCTGCGCCGCACGCTCGGTGGCAAACGAGCTGATGGTGCAGGTTACCAGAATCATGATAATCGTACCGTTGAGAATGTTTTCGTCGAAAAGCCCGAGGTTGTAGCCGATAAGCACGGCAGCCAGCGTGGCGGCAGCCTGTCCGTTGCTCAGTCCGAAAATCATGGCGCGGTCGGTTTTCGTCAGCCCGAAATGTTTTTGCGTAACCCACGCGGCGAGCCATTTCGAGAGCGTGGCGACACCCGACATGACGAGGGCGACGAAGAGCGCTTTCCAGCCGGAAAAGATGACGGACAGGTCGATGAGCATTCCCACGCCGATGAGGAAATAGGGTATGAAAAGCGCATTGCCCACGAACTCGATGCGGTTCATCAACGGTGATACCGACGGTATGAAACGGTTGAGCACGATACCGGCGAAGAATGCGCCGATGATGGGTTCGAGCCCTGCCGGCTTGGCAAGGAACGAAGCGGAGAACACCAGCGCCAGCACGAAAATGTATTGCGATACGCTGTCGCTGTATTTCTTGAAAAACCAGCGGGCAAGTCGTGGAAAAACGTATAAAATAAAGGTGCAGTAAATCGCGATGCCGAGCGTGAGACGCAACCAGAACCATTCGTTTATGACGCCCGTCTGTTTGCCCACGATGATTGCCAGAATGAGCAGCGCCCCCAACACTGTAATCACGGTGCCGGCAATGGTAATGGTAACGGCGGGCTGTTTGCCCACACCGTAACGCAGCACGATAGGATAGGCCACCAGCGTGTGCGAGGCGTACATACTTGCCAGCAGTATCGAAGTCGGCAGGTCGAGCCGCAGCAGGTAATAGCTCGACAGCGTGCCGAGTATCATGGGCAGCAGAAACGTGTACGTACCGAAAGCGATGCCCCGCGATTTTATTTTGCGGAAATCGTGGATATTCATTTCAAGCCCCACGAGGAACATCAGGTAGAGAAGTCCCACGTTCCCGAAAATCGTGAAGCTGCTGTCGTGGGCGAGAAAATTCAGACCGTGCGGGCCGAAAATCATGCCGGCGAGAATCATGCCGATAATGTGCGGTATCCGCAGTCTGTTGAGCAACAGAGGGGCGAACAGTATGATTGTCAGTACGATAAAAAATATCAGTACCGGGTCGCTGAACGGAAGTGTCGGCATGAATCGGCTGAAATCCATAAAACTGTTCTCTATACAATACCTTTACAAAGGTACGAAAAATGCGGATATATTTGCCGGATAAATGAAAAATCGTACAGAAAAACGCACTTTCCGATAAATATCTTGATTTTTGTGCGAAAAATCAACGAAAAAGCGCTAATTTTGCCAAATCTTTGTGCCGACCGACAAGGTCGTCATCATTCGGAAAAATAAAAGGATAAAAATATGAAAGTTGCTATTGTCGGAGCAAGCGGTGCCGTAGGGCAGGAGTTCCTGCGGGTGCTTGCCGAACGGAATTTTCCGGTCGATGAATTGTTGCTGTTCGGTTCGTCCCGCAGCGCCGGAACATCGTATGCTTTTCGAGGAAAAGAAATCGTGGTGAAAGAGTTGCGGCACAACGACGATTTCAAAGGCGTGGATATCGCTTTTACTTCGGCGGGAGCCGGTACCTCGAAAGAGTTTGAAAAGACGATTACCAAATATGGCGCGGTGATGATTGACAATTCGAGTGCATTCCGTATGGACGAGGACGTGCCTTTGGTCGTTCCCGAAGTGAATGCTCCCGATGCCAAAGTGCGCCCGCGCAGCGTCATCGCCAACCCCAATTGCACCACTATACAAATGGTGGTCGCTTTGCAGGCAATCGAAAATATTTCGCATATCCGCTCGGTGCATGTTTCAACCTATCAGGCAGCCAGCGGTGCAGGTGCCGCAGCCATGGCGGAGCTGGTTCACCAGTACGAGGAGTTGATAGAGGGTAAGAAACCTACGGTCAATAAATTCTTTTATCAGTTGGCATACAATGTGATACCGCAGGTCGATGTCTTCACCGATAACCTCTATACCAAAGAGGAGATGAAGATGTACAACGAAACGCGCAAAATCATGCACTCCGATGTGAAAGTAAGCGCCACCTGCGTGCGCGTGCCCGTGATGCGCGCTCATTCCGAGTCGATATGGCTGGAAACCGAACGCCCCGTGTCGGTGGAGGAAGCCCGCGAGGCTTTTGCTCACGCCGACGGCGTAGTGCTGATGGACGACCCCGAAAAGCGCGTCTATCCCATGCCGCTCGACATTGCCGGAAAAGACCCCGTGTATGTGGGGCGTATCCGGAAAGATTTGGCAAACCCGAACGGACTTGCTTTCTGGGCGGTCAGCGACCAGATAAAAAAAGGTGCGGCGCTCAATGCCGTGCAGATTGCCGAATACCTGATTCGTGAAAATGCGCTTTAATATCGACATAAAATGATTTATAGACACGGGACAGCCGTTGCGGCTGTCCCGTGTCGTTTCGATACCACCCTAAAAAGATAGATGTATGGCACTCTTTTCCGATAATGAAGTTTCTCCGTCGCTGGCATCGCTTTACGACAAGCTCGATGCCGCCCCGTCTGCTGCCCGCGTGCCGGTAATCGGCATTACGACGAACCACCGTGCCGAGGAGTCGCTTACGTGCATAGCCGACCCTTATGTGGAGGCGGTGCAGCGTGCCGGCGGTGCGGCTTTCTTGCTGCCTTTGTGCGCCGATGCGGCGCAGCTCGACGTGGTGTTGGAACGTATCGACGGGCTACTGCTTACGGGCGGCGGCGATTTTTCGACCGCGGTGCTGGCGTCTGTTTCCCCGTTGGCAGATGCGGTAGATGCGCAGCGCGATATTTCCGAATTTTCGTTGTTGCGTCGGGCGTTGCAGCGGCAGATGCCCGTGTTCGGCATCTGTCGCGGACATCAGCTTGTCAATCTGGCTTTGGGCGGAACGCTCTTTCTGGATATTCCGTCGGAGTACGACGGTACGCCTTTGGCGCATTCGCAGACCGAAGACAAGCGCAAGCCGTCGCACGAAGTCGCCTTGACGCCGGATTCGCTCGTGGCGCGTCTGTTGCACAGTACGTCGTTGTCCGTCAATTCGCTGCATCATCAGGCGGTGCGGACGGTTGCCCCCTTGCTGCGGGCGACGGCATACGCTCCCGACGGAATCGTCGAGGCGGTGGAGAGCGACTGCTATCCCGTTTACGGCGTGCAATGGCACCCCGAACAGCTTTTGGTAGGGGGCGACGATACGCAATTGCCGCTTTTTACGCATTTGGTCGATGAGGCGCGCCTCTATCGCGCCGCCGCTGATTTTCATGCCTCTCGCCTCACGCTCGACTCGCATTGCGACACCCCGATGTTTTTCCCCGAAAAGATAGACATCGGTACAAGAGATTCCCGCCTGAAAGTGGATTTGCCGAAAATGGAGACGGGCAGGCTCGATGCCGTGTGCATGGTCGCCTATATTCCGCAGAAAGAGCGCGACGCCGCCGGACTGGCGGCAGCGACGGCGCAAGCCGATGCCATTCTCGACGAACTGCGCCGGCAAATCGGCTGCCATGCCGACCGTGTGGAACAGGCGTTTACCCCCGACGATGCCGTGCGCTTGAAACACATCGGCAAGAAGGCGATTTTTATGGGGATAGAAAACGGTTATGCCGTCGGGCGCGACTTGGCGAATGTCGAACGCTACCGCCGTATGGGAGTGGTGTACATGACTTTGTGCCATAACGGCGACAACGATATATGCGACTCGGCGAAAGGTGCGTCGGAACACGACGGACTGAGCGATTTCGGTCGTGCAGTCGTGCGCGAAATGAATCGGGTCGGCATGATGATTGACTTGGCGCACGCTTCGGAAAAGAGTTTTTACGACGCCTTGGAGGCGAGCCGCACCCCGATAGTATCGACCCACTCGTCGTGTCGGGCGTTGTGCGACCACCCGCGTAACCTCACTGACGACCAGATACGTGCGCTTGCCGGCAAGGGCGGTGTCGTGCAGATATGCCTGTATGAGTATTTTTTGAAGAAAGGAGGCGACGCTGCGCTCTCCGATATCGTGGCGCACATCGACCATGTCGTGCGTTTGGTCGGTGTCGATTATGTGGGCATCGGTTCCGATTTCGACGGCGGAGGCGGCATACCCGGCTGCGATGCCGCCGACGAGCTGATAAACATCACCAAAGCCCTCTTGCACAAAGGCTATACGCCGGAAATGTTGGAAAAAATCTGGGGCGGAAACTTCTTGCGCGTCATGCGTCAGGTGCAGGCTGCCGCCGAAATGCAACCTTAAAAAGTGTAAATAATAAAAAGAGAAGAGGCGTATTTCCCGAATTTCTTTTACCTTTGAGTGTCAAACGATATATATAATGTCATACCCTATTTTTTATAGGTCTTTCCTGTTTGTGCCATTGTTTTGTCTGTCGATGGCGTTTACTTGCCTTTCCTGTAACCATAAGGGGAATAAAGCGGAAGCCGCACCGATGTCTGCCGCTGCGACGGTCGCCGTACCGACTTTCGACGCCGATTCGGCATACGCTTATATCGAGAAACAGCTCGCTTTCGGCTACCGCATACCCGGCACGCCGGCACATCGTGCCGCTGCCGATTTCTTGGCATCGGAACTGCGCCGGCACGGCGGCGATGTAGTTGTGCAAGAAGCACGCGTAAAAGCCTACGACGGTACGATGCTCGATATTCGGAACATCATCGCCTCTTTTTCACCCGAAAAGAAAGAACGGGTACTGCTGTTCGCCCATTGGGACAGCCGCCCGTACGCCGATAACGATGCCGACGAACGCAACTACCGCACCCCCATCGACGGTGCCAACGACGGCGCCAGCGGTGTGGGTGTACTGCTTGAAATAGCGCGGCAGATGCACCTCGCCGAGCCGCATATCGGCGTGGATATCATTTTTTTCGATGCCGAAGATTACGGTATGCCCTCTTTCATCGACTCCTTTGAGGGAGGCGATTCGTGGGCGCTCGGCTCGCAGTATTGGTCGCGCCGTCCCCACAACCCCGCTTATCGGGCGCGTTACGGCATATTGCTCGATATGGTCGGCGGCAAAAACAGCCGTTTCATGCGCGAAGGCGTGTCGATGCAGCAGGCTCCCGCCGTAGTCGATAAGGTGTGGGCTGCCGCCCACAAATTGGGTTATGGCGATTATTTCGTCAATGAACGGGGCACATTTGTTACCGATGACCATTTGTATGTGGGGCGTCGGGTGCCGAGTATCGACATCATCGCCTACGATGCCGAGCAGGGCGGTTTCGTGCCGCAGTGGCATACGCTCGACGATACGATAGAAAACATCGATAAGAAAACGCTCGAAGCTGTCGGGCAGACGGTATTGCATGTTATTTATAATGAATAGAATATGCTTACGATAAATCAAATACAGGACGACATCGTGGAGGAGTTTTCCGCCTTCGACGACTGGATGGACAAATATGCCCTGCTGATAGAACTGGGCAACTCGCTCGAACCGCTCGATGAGCAGTATAAAACCGACAACTACCTGATAGAAGGGTGTCAAAGCAGGGTGTGGCTGTGTGCCTCTTATCAGGACGGCACGATAACCTATCGGGCGGAAAGCGACGCCGTAATCGTGAAGGGCATCGTTTCCCTGCTCATCAAAGTGCTTTCGGGGCACACGCCGCAGGAGATACTCGATGCCGACCTCTATTTCGTGGAACGGATAGGATTGAACGAACACCTTTCGCCCACCCGCTCCAACGGGCTGCGCGCCATGATGAAACAGATGCGCCTCTATGCCATGGTGTTCAAGGCGCAGGAAGAAAACAATGCGAAACCATAATATGAACCTAAACAAAAGAGATCATGTTCAAAAACCAACCCAAAGGATTGTATGCTTTGGCGCTCGCCAATACCGGTGAACGTTTCGGCTACTACACGATGCTTGCGATATTCCTCCTGTTTATCCAAGCCAAATTCGGATTCAGTGCGGCTGTCGCTACGCAGATTTATTCGATATTTCTGGCTGCCGTTTATTTTCTGCCGCTCTTCGGCGGTATTCTCGCCGACAGAATCGGATACGGAAAATGCGTTACCTTAGGTATCGGCGTGATGTTTGCCGGCTATTTGTGTCTGGCAATACCCACCGGCGTCGATATGATGGGTAAAATAACGATGTTCGGCGCATTGGCGCTCATCGCCGTCGGCACCGGACTGTTCAAGGGCAACTTGCAGGTGATGGTCGGAAACCTTTACGACAAGCCCGAATACAGCCACCTGCGCGACTCGGCTTTCAGCCTTTTCTACATGGCGATAAACATCGGCGCCATGTTTGCTCCCTCGATGGCGAAATATGTAACCAATACCTTCCTGTCGAAAAGCGGGCTTTTCTACGATGCCAATATTCCTTCGCTGGCACACCAGTATCTCGACAACACGATTACCGCCGAAAACGTCGATAAACTCGCTTCGCTGGCGGATCAGATGTCGGGTGCTTCCGGTTTGGACTTGGAGGCGTTCAGCCAACTCTACATCGAAAAATTATCGACGGCTTATAATTACGGATTTGCCGTAGCCTGCATATCGCTCGTCTTGTCGGTGATTATTTATTACTCCTGCCGCTCGTGGTTCAAACACGCCGATGTCAATTCCGTGCAGGCAAAAGCCGCCCACACGGCAGAGCCGGAACTCACGCCCGCCCAGACGAAAAGCCGTATCACCGCTCTGCTGCTGGTGTTCGCCGTCGTGATATTCTTCTGGATGTCGTTCCACCAAAACGGCGCTACGATGACGATTTTCGCCCGCGACTACACGTCCAGCATCGCGCAGGGATTCACGCGGATAGGTTTCAACATCTGGAATCTCGTACTCATCGCCGTTTCCGTATATACGCTCTTCGGTGCTTTTCAGGCGAAAACGGCGCGCAACAAAACGATTTTGGGCGTCGTTACGCTGGCATTGTGGGGCGGGGTGGTCGCACTTTACAACATGATGCCCGCCGAGGTTACGATTCAACCCTCCGATTTCCAACAATTCAATCCTTTCTTCGTCGTGGCATTGACGCCGGTATCGCTGGCGATTTTCGGTGCGTTGGCAAGTCGCGGTAAAGAGCCATCGGCACCGCGCAAAATAGGTCTCGGTATGCTTGTGGCTGCCTGCGGATTCCTTATCCTCACCGTAGGCTCGCTCGGATTGTCTTCGCCGAGTGAACTCGGCGGTACGGTAAGCGATGTTCTCGTATCGCCCGACTGGCTTATATCCACCTATCTGGTATTGACCTTTGCCGAACTTCTGCTCTCGCCGATGGGCATCTCTTTCGTATCGAAAGTGGCGCCTCCCAAATACAAAGGCGCGATGATGGGCTGCTGGTTTGCCGCTACGGCTATCGGCAACTACCTCGTTTCGATACCCGGACTTCTTTGGGATAAATTGCCGTTGTGGGGCATTTGGCTGTTGCTCATATCGCTCTGCCTCCTCTCGGCACTCTTTATCTTCTCGATTATGAAAAAACTCGAATCGGCTACGAAATAATTGTTCCTATATAATAATGTAAAGAGGACTGCTCACTCTTGTGTGGGCAGCCCTCTTTGCGTATGGACTTTTTTCAATCGAAAAGAGAAAGTTGAAGCGAATCGTCGAGCAGACGGAACGTCTGCCGGTGGTAGGGCGTAGCCCCGTACTGCCGTATGGCGTCGCGGTGGGCACGGGTGGGGTAGCCTTTGTTTTCGTTCCACCCGTATTGCGGGTACTCCTCGTGCAGGCGCAGCATATAGTCGTCGCGGTACGTCTTGGCAAGAACCGATGCGGCGGCGATGGAGAGGAAGCGTCCGTCGCCTTTTACCTCGCAGCTGTGCGGTATGCCGGCGTATGGCGTAAAGCGGTTTCCGTCGATGAGCAGCGCTTCGGGGCGCACGGCGAGCGCGTCGATAGCGCGGTGCATGGCGAGGAAAGAGGCTTTCAGTATGTTGATGCGGTCTATCTCCTCCGGACTGACGATGCCCACCGCCCACGCCACCGCCTCTTTTTCGATGATGGGACGCAGGTCGTAGCGCTGTTTTTCGGTAAGCTGCTTCGAGTCGTTCAGCACTTCGTTGCGGAAGTCGGGCGGCAGTATCACCGCCGCTGCATACACCGCGCCGGCGAGACAGCCCCGTCCCGCCTCGTCGCAGCCCGCTTCCACGCACCCTGCCGTTTTATAAGGAAGTAACATTTTTTGTATTTTAACGGCAAAAATACGAAATAGAATGGATTTCCTTTGCTGTGTTCTGAAAAATTACCGGAATGAATGCCGGAGAAAAAATCGGCGGGAAACCTGAAATCCTACTCTCCGAAAAATCTTTCTCGAAAAAAAAGTGCGGATTTATTCGCGTTTTTGTTTGGCGGATAAAGATTTAGTTTGTATCTTTGCGATGTTTTTCGCGAAAGAAATATCGTGCTTGTTTTGCAAGAAATTGTAAATGAGTATGATATGCGCTTTCTACTGAAAAGAAAGACAAAAAAGACAAACAAATAAAAAAGAAGATTTCAAGAATTAAAAAAAACTAAAAGATGCCTACAATTCAGCAATTAGTAAGAAAAGGGCGGGTAGTTTTGGAAGACAAGAGTAAATCTCCTGCACTCGATTCGTGTCCCCAAAGACGCGGCGTGTGCGTGAGAGTTTACACGACGACTCCCAAGAAACCTAACTCTGCAATGCGTAAGGTAGCACGTGTACGTCTGACCAATGGAAAAGAGGTGAACTCGTATATTCCGGGCGAAGGACACAACTTGCAGGAGCACTCGATAGTATTGGTGCGCGGCGGTCGTGTGAAAGATCTTCCCGGTGTACGTTACCACATCGTTCGCGGTACATTGGATACGGCGGGCGTAAACGGTCGCACGCAGCGCCGTTCCAAATACGGTGCCAAACGACCCAAAGCCGGTGCTGCTCCTGCCAAGAAATAAATAGCGGAGAACCCCAAGTAAACTTAGTGTCAAACACTGTTTGAGTTTATTGGATAGGCTGATTCAGGTTGAGTAAATGATGTCGGAGGGCATCGTTGAAGATGTGAAAAGCAACCAAAAACAAAAACATTAATTTAGAAAAATAATGAGAAAAGCAAAACCCAAGAAACGGGTTATATTACCCGATCCCGTGTACAGTGATGTGAAGGTTACGAAATTTGTCAATCACTTGATGTATGACGGCAAGAAAAATATTGCTTATACCATATTTTATACTGCACTGGATACGGTGAAGGCAAAACTTTCCAACGAAGAGAAATCCGCTCTCGAAATCTGGAAAAAAGCGTTGGACAACGTTACTCCCCAAGTAGAAGTGAAATCCCGCCGTGTGGGCGGTGCCACTTTCCAAGTTCCTACGGAAATCCGTCCCGACCGCAAAGAGTCTATCTCGATGAAAAATCTGATACAATACGCCCGCAAAAGAGGCGGCAAGACGATGGCAGAAAAACTGGCTGCCGAAATTGTCGATGCCTATAACGAACAGGGCGGTGCATTCAAACGCAAGGAGGATATGCACAAGATGGCTGAGGCAAACCGTGCTTTTGCACATTTCAGATTTTAATCTTTAATCAGTAAAGGAAATAACGATGTCAAAAGCAGACGAACAACTGAGTTATACGAGAAATATCGGTATCATGGCGCACATTGATGCCGGTAAAACCACCACGTCCGAACGTATTCTTTTCTATACCGGTCTGACCCACAAAATCGGCGAGGTGCACGATGGTGCCGCCACGATGGACTGGATGGAACAGGAGCAGGAACGCGGTATCACCATTACCTCCGCTGCAACCACCACGTGGTGGCAGTTCGGCGGAGAGAAATACAAAATCAATCTGATTGACACTCCGGGGCACGTCGATTTCACCGCCGAAGTAGAACGCTCGCTGCGTGTACTCGACGGCGCCGTTGCCACATTCTGTGCCGTCGGCGGTGTAGAGCCCCAGTCGGAAACCGTATGGCGTCAGGCCGACAAATACAACGTTCCGCGCGTAGGCTATGTAAACAAGATGGACCGTTCGGGTGCCAACTTCTTCGAAGTCGTACGTCAGGTGCGCGAGGTGCTTGGAGCCAATCCCTGCCCCGTACAGGTGCCTATCGGTGCCGAAGAGACTTTCAAAGGCGTTGTCGATTTGATAACGATGAAAGCCATCTATTGGCACGATGAAACGATGGGTGCCGACTACTCCGTAGAAGAAATCCCCGCTTCGTTGCAAGAAGAAGCACAGGAATGGCGCGATAAGATGCTCGAAAAAGTCGCCGAATTCGACGACGTGGTCATGGAAAAATATTTCGACGACCCGACGAAGATTACCGAAGACGAAATCCGTACCGCTCTGCGCAAAGGCACGTTGAGTATGTCGATTGTGCCGATGCTCTGCGGCTCTTCTTTCAAAAACAAAGGTGTGCAGACGCTGCTCGATGCCGTGTGCGCATACCTGCCCAGCCCCGAAGACACGCCGGCTATCATCGGACACAACCCTGACGACCCCGACAAAGAGGAAAAACGCAGACCCCTTTTCGAAGAAAAAATGTCGGCGCTCGTGTTCAAAATCGCCGTCGACCCCTATGTAGGACGCCTCTGTTTCTTCCGCGTATATTCCGGAGAAATACCCGCCGGCTCGTATGTATTGAATACCCGTTCGGGCAAGAAAGAGCGCGTGTCGCGTCTCTTCCAGATGCACTCCAACAAGCAAAACCCGAAAGATGTCATCGGCTGTGGCGACATCGGAGCCGGAGTAGGCTTCAAAGATATCCGCACCGGCGATACCCTTTGTGCCGAAGATGCTCCTATCGTACTCGAAGCTATGGACTTCCCCGCTCCGGTGATTGGTATTGCCGTAGAGCCGAAGACCCAGAAAGATATGGACAAGCTCAGCCTCGGCTTGCAGAAACTTGCCGAAGAAGACCCGACGTTCACCGTCAAGACCGACGAAGATACGGGACAAACCGTCATCAGCGGTATGGGCGAGCTCCACTTGGAAATCATCATCGACCGTCTGAAACGCGAGTTCAAAGTCGAGTGCAACCAAGGTCGTCCGCAGGTTGCCTACAAAGAGGCTATTACCCAAGCTGTCGAGTTGCGCGAAGTCTACAAGAAACAGACCGGTGGTCGCGGTAAATTCGCCGACATCATCGTACGCGTAGAACCCGCCGACGAAACGTTTGAAGGCAGCGGTCTCCAATTCATCGACGAAGTAAAAGGCGGTAACATTCCCCGCGAATTTATCCCCTCGATACAGAAAGGTTTCACCACTGCGATGAAAAACGGCGTGTTGGCAGGCTATGCCCTCGACCGTCTGAAAGTAACCGTCCTCGACGGTTCGTTCCACCCGGTGGACTCCGACCAGCTCTCGTTTGAAGTTTGCGCTATTCAAGCCTTCAAAAAAGCCTGCGAAAAAGCCAAACCCGTACTGATGGAGCCTATCATGAAGATAGAGGTGGTAACCCCCGAAGAGAGCATGGGCGATGTCATTTCCGACTTGAACAAACGTCGCGGACAGGTAGAAGGCATGGAGTCGAGCCGTTCGGGCGCACGTATCGTCAAAGCCAAAGCACCTTTGGCAGAAATGTTCGGTTACGTAACCGCCCTGCGTACCATCACTTCCGGTCGCGCAACCTCCACCATGTCGTTCTCCCACTATGCCGAAGTAAGCACCCAGATTGCAAAACAGGTGCTCACCGAAGTACAAGGTCGTGTAGATTTATTGTAGAATAAAACAGATACAACCAATATGAACCAAAAAATCAGAATCAAATTGAAATCTTACGATCACAATTTGGTCGATAAATCGGCCGAGAAGATCGTAAAGACCGTAAAAGCCAGCGGAGCGGTAGTGAGCGGTCCCATACCCCTGCCCACACACAAACGCATTTTCACCGTGAACCGTTCGACTTTTGTCAACAAAAAATCGAGAGAGCAATTCCAACTCTCCTCGTTCAAACGTCTCATCGACATTTACAGCTCTACGGCAAAAACGGTGGACGCCCTGATGAAACTCGAACTGCCCAGCGGTGTCGAGGTCGAAATCAAAGTATAGTACAAAACAACTATCATTATTAAAATAACAGAGAAATGCCAGGATTATTAGGAAAAAAAATCGGAATGACATCCGTTTTCAGTGCCGAGGGAAAGAACATTCCATGCACTGTTATCGAAGTAGGTCCCTGCGTAGTTACTCAAATCAAAACTGTTGAAACAGACGGCTATGAAGCTGTACAGGTAGGATTTCTCGACAAAAAGGAGAAACACACCACCAAACCCGAAATGGGACACTTCAAAAAAGCCGGAGTAACCCCGAAGAGACACTTGGCCGAGTTCAAAGAATTTGAAACCGAGTACAAAGCCGGCGACGTAATCACGGTCGATCTTTTTGCCGACACCGATTATGTAGATGTAATCGGAACGTCGAAAGGTAAAGGATTCCAAGGCGTCGTAGGTCGTCATGGATTCGGCGGTGTGGGACAGACCACTCACGGTCAGCACAACCGCCTGCGTGCACCCGGTTCGGTCGGAGCCTGCTCCTATCCCGCAAAAGTGTTCAAAGGAACGCGTATGGCGGGTCAAAAAGGAAACGAACGGGTTACCGTTCAAAACCTGCAAGTGGTAAAAATCATGCCGGAACACAACCTCCTTATTATTAAAGGCTCGGTACCCGGCTGTAAAGGTTCAATCGTAATAATAGAGAAGTAATGGAACTGAGCGTATATAATATCAAAGGCGAAGATACAGGAAAGAAAGTTACGTTGAACGATGCAGTATTCGGCATTGAACCCAACGAACACGCCATCTACCTCGATGTAAAACAGTATATGGCAAACAAACGTCAGGGAACCCACAAAGCCAAAGAAAGAAGCGAAGTTTCCGGCAGTACCCGCAAACTCATTCGTCAAAAAGATTCCGGCGGCGCCCGTCGCGGCGACATCAACTCGCCCGTCATGGTGGGTGGTGGTCGCGTGTTCGGTCCGCGTCCTCGCGATTACAGCTTCAAGCTGAACAAAAAAGTAAAAGCATTAGCCCGCAAATCGGCTCTCTCCTTGAAAGCGCAAGAAAACGCCATCTACGTAGTAGAAGACTTTACATTCGAAGCTCCCAAGACCAAAGAATTTGTTTCTGTCGCTCAAAATCTGAAAGTTGCAGATAAAAAAATGCTTTTGGTTTTAGGAAGTCAAAATAAAAATGTATATTTGTCGGCTCGTAACTTGCCGAAAGCGAAAGTTGTAACAACTTCTGAGCTAAACACTTACAAAGTACTCGACTGCGCAAGTCTGGTACTTACCGAGAGTTCGGTGGCTGCTATTAATAACTTTTAACGAAAGGAGAAACGACAATGGCAATAATAATTAAACCGATTGTAACCGAAAAAGTAACCGGTCTGGGTGAAAAATACAACCGTTACGGATTCGCAGTTACTCCCGATGCCGACAAGGCACAGATAAAAAAAGCAGTTGAAGAACTCTACAACGTAACCGTCGTTGCGGTCAATACGATGATGAAAAACGGCAAACGCAAAAGCCGTTACACCAAATCGGGCTTGATCGAAGGTCGCGCCGCAAAATACAAAAAAGCGCTGGTTACGCTGAAAGAGGGAGATACGATAGATTTTTATAGCAATATTTAAGAATAACAAATGGCAGTTAGAAAATTAAAGCCCACAACACCGGGGCAGAGACACAAAATTATTGGTGCATTCGACAACATTACTGCTACCGCACCAGAAAAGTCTCTTGTAGTAGGATTCAGAAAATCGGGCGGTCGCAACAACGAAGGGCACCGCACCATGCGTTATATCGGCGGAGGTCATAAACGCAAATACAGAATCATCGACTTCAAGAGAGAGAAAGACGGTGTTCCCGCTGTCGTAAAAACAATCGAATACGACCCGAACCGTTCGGCACGTATTGCATTGCTTTTCTACGCCGACGGAGAGAAACGGTACATCATAGCTCCCAACGGGCTGGAAGTAGGTATGACCATCATGTCGGGCGCCGAAGCCGCTCCCGAAGTAGGCAACGCCCTCCCGTTGCAGAACATTCCCATTGGTACCGTAGTGCATAACATCGAGTTACGACCCGGACAAGGCGCAGCGCTCGTGCGCGCAGCCGGCGTGTTCGCGCAGCTCACTTCGCGTGAAGGCAACTATGCCATCATCAAGCTGCCTTCGGGTGAAACGCGTAAAGTATTGGCTACCTGCAAGGCAACCGTCGGCACGGTAGGCAATTCCGACCACGCACTCGAAAGCTCCGGAAAAGCCGGTCGCTCCCGCTGGTTGGGACGCCGCCCGCGCAACCGCGGTGTCGTAATGAACCCTGTCGATCACCCCATGGGTGGTGGCGAAGGTCGTGCTTCCGGCGGACACCCGCGTTCACGTAAAGGACTTTACGCAAAAGGTCTCAAGACAAGAGCTCCCAAGAAACTCTCGTCCAAGTATATAATAGAAAGACGTAAAAAGTAACTCGATTTAACTAAGCAACTATGAGTCGTTCATTAAAAAAAGGACCATATATCAGTGTAAAACTGGAAAAGAAAGTAGCGGCTATGACCGAATCGGGCAAAAAGTCCGTTATCAAAACGTGGTCGCGTGCCTCTATGATTTCCCCCGATTTCGTAGGACATACTTTCGCCGTACACAATGGTAACAAATTTATTCCCGTGTATATTACCGAAAACATGGTCGGACATAAGCTGGGTGAGTTTGCCCCCACCCGCATATTCCGTGGTCATGCCGGTAACAAGAAAAAATAATCCGGAACATCGGGAATTTGAGAATTTCAAATACAAAAAGAATTAAACAATGGGTGCAAGAAAAAAAATATCAGCCGATAAAAGAAAAGAAGCCTTGAAGACGCAGTACTTCGCCAAGCTCAACAATGTGCCTACCTCGCCCCGTAAAATGCGCTTGGTCGCAGACATGGTGCGCGGAATGGAAGCATTCAAAGCGCTCGGAGTATTGAAGTTCTCCAACAAGGAAGCTGCTGCCAGAGTAGAAAAACTGCTGCGCTCGGCTATCGCCAATTGGGAACAGAAAAACGAGCGTAAAGCCGAAAGCGGCGAGCTCTACATCTCGAAAATCTACGTAGATGGAGCAGCCATGCTCAAACGCCTTCGTCCCGTACCGCGAGGTCGCGGATATAGAAGAATACGTAAACGTTCCAATCACGTTACGTTGTTTGTAGATACAATAAGTAAAACCGAAAAACAAAATTAAGCCGGATGGGACAGAAAGTAAATCCAACAAGTAACCGTTTGGGAATTATCCGCGGATGGGATTCCAACTGGTATGGCGGGAAAAAATACGGAGAAAGACTGCTCGAAGACAGCAAACTTCGTAAATATCTGAATGCCCGTCTTGCAAAAGCAAGCGTATCGCGTATAGTGATAGAGCGCACGCTCAAACTTATCACCATCACCGTATGCACGGCTCGTCCGGGTCTTATCATAGGAAAAGGCGGACAAGAAGTCGACAAACTCAAAGAAGAGTTGAAGAAGATAACCGATAAAGATGTACAAATCAATATCTTCGAGGTAAAACGTCCGGAAGTCGATGCCACCATCGTCGCCACCAATATCGCTCGCCAGATAGAGGGCAAGATGGCATATCGCCGTGCCGTGAAGACCGCCATCGCATCGACCATGCGCGCCGGTGCCGAAGGTATCAAGGTACAAGTATCGGGACGTCTCAACGGCGCCGAAATGGCTCGCTCGGAAATGTTCAAAGAGGGTCGTACCCCGCTGCACACCCTGCGTGCCGACATCGACTACGCTCTCGTAGAGGCACTCACCAAAGTCGGACTCATCGGCATCAAAGTATGGATATGCCGTGGCGAAGTCTATGGTAAAAGAGACCTCGCGCCGCAATTCACCGCAAGCAGCAAAGAAGTTCGCGGCGGCAACCGCGAAGCCGGCGGCGCTAAAAAAGGCTTCAAAAAAGCAAAACCGAATCGTTAACGAATTGAACTGACAGAAAATGTTACAACCGAAGAAAACGAAATTCAGAAGACAACAAAAAGGTCGTATGAAAGGTCTCGCAGGACGAGGCAATCAATTGGCCTTCGGTTCCTTTGGTATAAAAAGTTTGCAGGCAAAATGGATTACCGGACGCCAGATAGAAGCTGCGCGTGTCGCCGTTACCCGTTATATGCAACGTCAAGGTCAAATCTGGATCAGAATATTTCCGGATAAACCTATTACCAAGAAACCTGCCGAAGTACGTATGGGTAAAGGTAAAGGTGCTCCCGAAGGATTCGTGGCACCCGTAACGCCGGGAAGAATGATTCTCGAAGTCGAAGGCGTACCTTTCGACGTCGCAAAAGAAGCACTCCGTTTGGCAGCCCAGAAACTCCCCGTAACGACAAAATTTGTCGTAAGACGCGACTACGATGCTAATCAAAATGCGTGATAACAAAATGCGTGATAAGTTATGAAAATAGCAGAAATAAGAGAGTTGAGCACCAAAGAGCTGCTCGAAAGAATCGAAGCGGACAGCGTGGCTTTGAATCGTATGAAAATAAACCACAGCATCACCCCGCTGGATAATCCTGCCCAAATAAAAGCTCTCCGCAGGACGATAGCGCGCATGAAAGGCGAAGTGCGCCAAAGAGAACTCAATAACAAATAATTGAAGCGCTCATGGAAACAAAAGGTCTAAGAAAAGAAAGAATAGGGGTGGTAACCAGCAACAAAATGGACAAAACCATTACCGTTGCCGTAAAATGGAAAGAAAAACACCCTATCTACGGTAAATTCGTCAATAAGACGAAAAAATACCATGCTCATGACGAGAAAAACGAGTGCAACATCGGCGATACCGTGCGCCTGAGAGAAACCCGTCCGCTGAGCAAGCTGAAAAGATGGAGATTAATAGAAATCATCGAAAGAGTAAAATAATATGATACAGCAAGAAACCAGACTGACAGTCGCAGACAACAGCGGAGCCAAAGAAGCCCTTTGCATTCGCGTATTAGGCGGTACGGGTCGTCGTTACGCAACCGTAGGCGATCAGATTGTCGTTGCCGTAAAAAGCGTAATCCCGACAAGCGACCTCAAAAAAGGCGCCGTTTCCAAAGCTGTTATCGTTCGGACGAAAAAAGAAATCCGCCGTGCCGACGGTTCCTATATCCGCTTCGACGATAACGCGTGCGTTTTGCTGAACGGTGCCGGCGAAATCAGAGGCAGTCGTATCTTCGGTCCCGTTGCCCGCGAATTGCGCGCCTCCAACATGAAAATCGTTTCATTGGCGCCGGAAGTACTTTAATCAGTAAAAAAAACGTAATGAATAAGCTACATATAAAAAAGGGCGATACCGTATATGTAAACACCGGTGAAGACAAAGGAAAAACCGGTCGCGTGCTGCGCGTACTCGTAAAAGATCAGCGCGCCGTGGTAGAAGGTATCAACATGGTGTCGAAGCACACCAAACCCAATGCAAAACACCCGCAAGGAGGCATCATCAAAATGGAAGCCCCCGTTCATGTGTCCAATCTCAACCTGCTCGACCCCAAAACCAACAAACCCACCCGCGTGGGGCATCGTATCGACGAAACGACAGGCAAGAAAGTACGTTATTCCAAAAAATCAGGAGAGGAGATTAAGTAATGAACACAGCAACCCTTAAAACCGATTATAAAGAACGCATCGTTCCTGCTTTGATGAAAGAATTCAAATACAGCACCGTCATGCAGGTGCCCGTATTGAAGAAAATCGTCATCAATCAAGGTTTGGGACAAGCCACCGGCGACAAAAAAATAATCGAAACGGCAATCAACGAGCTTACCGCCATCACCGGACAGAAAGCTGTCGCCACCCTGTCGCGCAAAGATATTTCCAATTTCAAGCTGCGTAAAAAAATGCCCATCGGCGTGATGGTAACCCTGCGTCGCGAGAGAATGTACGAATTTCTGGAACGCCTCATTCGTGTGGCACTGCCCCGTATTCGCGACTTCAAAGGCATCGAGAGCAAGCTCGACGGTAGAGGAAACTATACGCTCGGCATACAGGAGCAAATCATCTTTCCCGAAATAAATATTGATACGATAACCAATCTTTTGGGAATGAATATTACCTTTGTAACCTCAGCCCGTACCGACGAAGAGGGATATGCCCTTCTGCGGGAATTCGGACTCCCTTTCAAAAACGCTAAAAAGAACTAAGATATGGCAAAAGAATCAATGAAAGCACGTGAAGTGAAGCGCGCAAAACTGGTAGCCAAATATGCTGCCAAACGCGCTCAACTCAAAGCCGAAGGAAATTACGAGGCTTTGCAGGCACTTCCCAAAAATGCTTCGCCCGTACGTCTGCACAACCGTTGCAGCCTTACCGGTCGTCCCAAAGGATATATCCGTCAGTTCGGCATTTCGCGTATTCAATTCCGTGAAATGGCATCTGTCGGTCTTATACCCGGCGTGAAGAAAGCAAGCTGGTAAAAGAAATAAACAGAATGTTAAATATTGTCCGGAATGTCCGGATCAATTTAAGAAAAAAAACAAAATGACAGATCCTATTGCAGATTATCTCACAAGGTTGAGAAATGCTATCAGCGCTCACCACAGAGTAGTGGAAGTGCCTGCCTCAAACTTGAAAAAAGAGATTACCAAAATCCTTTTTGAAAAAGGCTACATCTTGAATTACAAGTTTGTAGAAGAAGGTCCGCGAGGAACGATAAAAATCGCCTTGAAGTATGACCCCGTAAACAAAGTGAACGCGATCAAAAAATTGATCAGAGTTTCCTCCCCCGGTCTTCGTCGATACACCGGCTACAAAGATATGCCGCGCGTACTCAACGGACTGGGCATCGCTATTCTCTCCACCTCGAAAGGTGTGATGACCGACAAAGAAGCCCGCGCTCAAATGGTTGGCGGTGAAGTATTATGTTATATCTACTAATCGGGAAGGAGGCTTTATCATGTCAAGAATAGGAAATTTACCCATACATATCCCCGCAGGCGTAACCGTTACCGTCGCCGGCGAGCAAGTTACCGTAAAAGGACCCAAAGGCGAGCTTTCGCAGAAAGTTTCCGGCGGTATCACCGTAGAACAAGCCGATGGTCAGATTTTGGTAAAACGTCCCACCGACGATATAGAACATCGTGCGCTGCACGGACTCTACCGCGCATTGGTACACAACATGGTAGTGGGCGTATCTACCGGCTACAAAAAAGAAATGGAGCTTGTAGGTGTAGGTTATCGTGCCGAAAGCAACGGTCAAGTGCTCAATCTCACACTCGGCTATTCGCACAGCATCTATCTGAAACTTCCCAAAGAAGTGAAAGTGGAAACCAAATCGGAAAGAAACAAAAATCCGTTGATTATCCTTGAATCGTGCGACAAACAACTTCTCGGTCAGATTTGCGCCAAAATACGTACGTTCCGCAAACCCGAACCTTACAAAGGCAAAGGTATTCGCTTCGTCGACGAAGTCGTACGTCGCAAGTCCGGTAAATCGGCTGGTGCTAAGTAAAACCGTTAAAACGCCATTATCATGATAACGAAAATAGAAAGAAGATTAAAAATCAAAACCCGCATACGCGGTAAAATTTCGGGAACGGCAGCGTGCCCCCGAATGACCGTATTCAGAAGCAACAAGCAGATATATGTGCAGTTGGTCAATGACGCCGAAAGCAAAACCATCGTGGCTGCATCTTCGCTCGGACTTGAAAAAGCCCCCAAAAAAGAACTCGCTGCCAAAGTCGGCACACTGATTGCCCAAAAAGCACAAGAAGCAGGAATAACAACCGTCGTATTCGACCGTAACGGCTACCTTTACCATGGTCGCATCAAAGAACTTGCCGATGCAGCCCGTAACGGAGGACTTAAATTTTAAACAACATGGCAAAAGATAATAGAGTAAAATCGACAAACGACTTGGAATTGAAAGACCGGTTGGTCGCAATCAACCGCGTAACCAAAGTTACCAAAGGCGGACGTACGTTCAGCTTTTCCGCTATCGTCGTTGTAGGAAACGAAGACGGCATCGTAGGTTGGGGACTCGGCAAAGCCGGTGAAGTAACCGCCGCCATATCCAAAGGCGTGGAAGCTGCCAAAAAGAATCTCATCAAAGTACCCGTGCGCAAAGGTACCATACCCCACGAGCAAGTTGCCAAATTCGGCGGCGCTCAGGTATATCTCAAACCCGCTACTCACGGTACCGGTGTGAAAGCCGGCGGTGCCATGCGTGCCGTACTCGAAAGCGTTGGCGTTACCGACGTGTTGGCAAAATCGAAAGGCTCGTCCAACCCCCACAACCTCGTGAAAGCCACTATGGCTGCACTCGGTGAAATGAGAGATGCCTACATGGTTGCCCAAAATCGCGGAATCGCCCTCGAAAAAGTATTCAACGGATAAAGAACGGAGGACAAGATATGGAAACCATTAAAATCAAACAAGTAAGAAGCAGAATCAAATGTCCCGCTGTTCAAAAAAGAACGCTTGACGCGCTGGGATTGAGAAAAATCGGTCAGGTGGTAGAACATCAGGCTACCCCGCAAATACTCGGTATGGTAACCAAAGTGAGACACTTAGTGAGTATTGTAGATTAATTCCTAACGAATAAAAAAACAAAAGATATGGATTTAAGTAATTTGAAACCCGCAGCAGGCTCGACCAAGTCGAAAAAGAGAATCGGGCGCGGTCCCGGTTCGGGATTGGGCGGAACCTCTACGCGCGGACACAAGGGAGCCAAATCGAGATCGGGTTATAAAAACAAAATCGGTTTTGAAGGCGGTCAGATGCCGTTGCAACGCCGTCTGCCCAAATTCGGCTTCAAAAACATAAACCGGGTAGAGTACAAAGCCATCAACCTCGATACCATTCAGGCATTGGCTGAAAGCAAAAAACTCGAAAAAGTAGATATTGCCGCATTGGTAGATGCCGGCTACATCTCCGAAAAACAATTGGTGAAAATACTTGGAAAAGGAACTCTTACGGTAAAACTCGAAGTAGAAGCCCACGCTTTCTCGAAAAGCGCAGAAGCAGCTATCACAGCCGCAGGCGGTACCGTAGTAAAACTTTGACGTAAGACTATGAGAGCAATAGAAACGATAAAAAATATCTGGAAAATCGAAGACCTGAGAAAACGCATTATCACGACGATACTGCTGGTATTGGTATATCGTGCAGGTACTTACGTGGTATTGCCGGGTATCGACCCTCAGGCTCTCGCCCAGTTGCGCGCACAGACAAGCGGCGGACTCATGCAGCTGCTCGATATGTTCTCGGGCGGTGCATTCTCCAACGCCTCTATTTTCGCGTTGGGTATCATGCCTTACATCACGGCATCTATCGTCATACAGTTGCTCGGCATGGCATTGCCCTATTTCCAGAAACTGCAACGCGAAGGCGAAAGCGGACGTCGCAAGCTCAATCAGTACACCCGTTATCTCACCGTATTGATACTCTTGATACAGGGTCCCACCTATCTGGTGAACCTCCGCGTACAAATGGGCAGCGCATTTCCCACCGACCTCATGTTTACCATTTCCTCGACGATAATTCTTACCGCAGGAAGTATGTTTATCATGTGGTTGGGTGAGCGCATCACCGACAGAGGCATCGGCAACGGTATATCGTTCATCATTTTGGTCGGTATCATCGCCCGTCTGCCCAAGTCGCTCGTACAAGAGTTTGTCATGCGTACGGCAACCACTGCCGGCGGATTGGTCATGTTCCTTGCCGAAATCGTATTCCTGCTGTTTGTCATAGCAGCCGCAATACTCTTGGTGCAAGGCACGCGCAAAATCCCCGTACAATACGCCAAACGTGTGGTAGGTAACAAGCAGTATGGCGGAGCAAGACAGTACATTCCTCTGAAAGTGAACACTGCCGGAGTGATGCCTATCATCTTCGCACAAGCCATCATGTTCATACCTATCGCCATTGTCGGATTCTCTGCCGACAATGCCAGCAGTCCTTTTTGGCAGTCGTTCATGCGCAGTACGAGTTTCACGTACAACTTCGTATTTGCCATACTGATAATTCTGTTCACCTATTTCTATACGGCAATTACGATACAGCCCAACCAGATGGCTGAGGATATGAAACGCAACAACGGTTTCATTCCCGGCGTAAAACCCGGAAAGAAGACGGCAGCATACATCGACTCCATTATGTCGCGTATCACCCTGCCCGGCTCCATATTCCTCGCAATCGTAGCTATCATGCCCGCATTCGCGCAGATAGCGGGAATTAGCGCAGAGTTCTCCCAGTTCTTCGGCGGAACATCGCTGCTCATTCTCGTGGGTGTCGTACTCGATACGCTACAACAGATAGAAAGCCATTTGATGATGCGTCATTACGACGGATTGCTCAAATCGGGCAGAATAAAAGGACGTTCCGGTTCGATAGCCGCCTATTAAATCATAGCGATGATTTATCTGAAAACCGACGAAGAAATAGAGCTGTTGCGCCAAAGCAACCTTCTGGTGGGGCAGACTCTCGGCGAATTGGCAAAATGGGTTGCACCCGGAATCACCACCCTGCAACTCGACAAAATAGCCGAAGAGTTCATTCGCGACCATCAGGCGATACCCGGATTCTTGGGATATGCAGGATACCCGAATACGTTGTGCGTTTCGGTCAATGAACAGATCGTACACGGCATTCCCTCGAATTACGCCTTGAAAGAAGGCGATGTCGTATCTATCGACTGCGGGGTCGTGAAAAACGGTTTCAACGGCGACTCGGCTTACACCTTCGAGGTGGGCGAAGTGGCTCCGGAAGTGAAAATGTTGTTGAAAACGACCAAAGAATCGCTTTACATCGGCATCGAACAAGCCGTCGAAGGAAAGCGCATCGGCGATATAAGCAACGCCATACAGACCTATTGCGAGCATCGCAACTACTCGGTTGTCCGCGAGCTTTGCGGACACGGGGTCGGAAAGCACTTGCACGAAGACCCCGAAGTGCCCAACTACGGGCGTCGCGGCTGCGGTCCGTTGCTCAAAAACGGTATGGTCATCGCCATAGAGCCGATGATAAATCTCGGTTCGCGCAATATAGTCGTCGAAAGAGACGGCTGGACGACCCGCACCAAAGATCGTAAACCGTCGGCGCATTTCGAGCACACGATAGCCGTCAGAGAAAACGGTCCCGATGTATTGTCGTCGTTCCGTTACGTCGAAGAAGCATTAGGAATACCAACCACAAAGTAACCCCAGATATATGGCAAAACAGGCTGCAATAGAGCAAGACGGAGTTATCGTAGAAGCATTGTCGAATGCAATGTTCAAAGTCGAATTGGAGAACGGGCATGAAATCACGGCTCACATCTCCGGTAAGATGAGAATGCATTACATCAAAATCCTTCCGGGCGACAAGGTAAAAGTGGAAATGTCTCCCTACGACCTGTCCAAAGGAAGAATCTCTTTCAGATACAAATAAAAAAACACAGATATGAAAGTAAAAGCATCATTGAAGAAGCGCACCCCCGATTGCAAAATCGTGAGAAGAAAAGGTCGCTTGTACGTTATCAACAAGAAAAATCCGAAGTATAAACAACGTCAAGGATAATTTTTATTATTTTTGCACAATAATTCAATGACTATATGGCAGTAAGAATAGTAGGTGTTGACCTGCCTCAAAACAAAAGAGGCGAAATCGCGTTGACTTATATCTACGGTATAGGTCGTAGCGCCGCGAATACCATATTGGCAAAAGCCGGTATCGACAAAGACATAAAAATCAAAGATTGGAACGATGAGCAGGCTGCGAAAGTCCGTGAAATCATCGGCGCCGAATACAAAGTAGAAGGAGACCTCCGTTCGGAAGTCCAACTCAATATCAAACGCCTTATGGATATAGGCTGCTATCGCGGCGTGCGTCATCGTAACGGACTCCCCGTGCGCGGACAAAGCACCAAAAACAACGCCCGTACCCGTAAAGGCAAAAAGAAAACCGTCGCAAACAAGAAAAAAGCTACTAAATAATAACTAAGTATGGCAAAAAAGACAGTCGCAACCAAGAAGAGAAACGTTAAAGTCGATGCCATGGGCGAACTTCACGTACACTCTTCCTTTAACAACATCATCGTGTCCCTTGCCAATTCCGAAGGTCAGATTATTTCGTGGTCGTCGGCAGGCAAAATGGGATTCAGAGGGTCGAAAAAGAATACGCCTTATGCCGCTCAGATGGCAGCGCAGGATTGCGCCAAAGTCGCTTACGACCTCGGTCTGAGAAAAGTGAAGGCTTATGTCAAAGGTCCCGGAAACGGACGTGAATCGGCTATCCGCACCGTACACGGCGCTGGTATCGAAGTAACCGAAATCATCGACGTTACGCCATTGCCCCACAATGGCTGTCGTCCTCCGAAAAGACGTAGAGTATAATATTTTGCAGAATCACAACCGGTGATAAGATTGCATACCGACTCCTCTCTGCAATCGCGGCTGCACCTATTGCGATTCATATAAGTATAAAAATTAAAAATATAAAACAATGGCAAGATATACCGGACCTAAAACAAAAATCGCCCGTAAATTCGGAGAACCGATTTTCGGCGCAGACAAGGTACTTTCCAAAAAGAATTATCCTCCCGGACAGCAAGGCGCCAATAAGAGAAGAAAAACTTCGGAATATGGAATCCAGCTGCGGGAAAAACAAAAAGCCAAATACACCTACGGCGTGCTCGAAAGACAATTCCGTATTCTCTTTGAAAAAGCCTCGCGCACCAAAGGTATTACGGGTGAAGTGCTCTTGCAGCTTCTCGAAGCCCGTCTCGACAATGTCGTATATCGTATGGGCATCGCACCCTCGCGTGCCGCAGCCCGTCAATTGGTGCTCCACCGTCATATCACGGTCGATGGCAAGGTGGTAAACGTCCCTTCCTATTCGGTAAAAGCCGGCGAAATTGTCGCCGTTCGCGAAAAATCGAAATCGTTGGAAGTCATTGGCGATGCTCTTGCCGGATTCAATCACAGCAAATATCCGTGGATTGAATGGGACGAAAATCTCAAAGGCGGCAAACTCCTCCACATGCCCGAGCGTGCCGACATTCCCGAAAATATCAAAGAGCAGTTGATCGTTGAGTTGTATTCTAAATAATAATTGATTCATGGCGATATTAGCATTTCAAAAACCCGATAAAGTCCTCATGCTTGAGGCTGACGCTTTTTTCGGCAGATTTGAATTCCGTCCGTTGGAACCGGGCTATGCCGTTACTATCGGTAACGCTTTGCGCCGGATTCTGCTCAACTCTCTCGAAGGATTTGCAATCACGTCTATTCGCATCAGCGGCGTAGAACATGAGTTCTCGACCATACCGGGCGTCATCGAAGATGTAACCAATATCATTCTCAACCTCAAAAAGGTGAGACTCAAACAAATCGTAGAAGAAATCGAGACCGAAAAAGTGTCGATTTCCGTGTCGGGAACCGATGTGTTCAAAGCCGGTGATATAGGCAAGCACCTTACCGGATTTGAAGTGCTTAATCCCGAATTGGTCATCTGCAACATGGATACCAGCGCGAACTTCCAGATTGAAATCAACATCAACAAAGGGCGCGGCTACGTTCCGGCAGAAGAAAACCAGAACCCGGGCGACCCTGTCGATTTGATTGCTATCGACTCCATCTTCACGCCTATCCGCAATGTGAAATATATTTCGGAAAACTTCCGTGTAGAGCAGAAAACCGACTACGAGAAACTGATTCTCGAAATCACGACCGACGGCTCTATCCACCCCAAAGACGCTTTGAAAGAAGCTGCCAAAATATTGATTTACCACTTCATGCTTTTCTCCGACGAGAAAATCGCGCTCGAAACGACCGATGCCGACGGAAACGAAGAGTTCGACGAAGAAGTATTGCACATGCGCCAGCTGCTTAAAACCAAGCTGGTGGATATGGACCTCTCCGTACGCGCCCTCAACTGCCTCAAATCGGCAGATGTCGAGACGCTCGGCGAACTGGTGGTATTCAACAAGACCGACCTGCTGAAATTCCGCAATTTCGGTCGCAAATCGCTCACCGAACTCGATGAATTGTTGGCAAGCCTCAATCTCTCGTTTGGAATGGATATTTCAAAGTATAAATTAGAAAAAGAGTAAAAGATGAGACACAATAAGAAATTCAACCACTTGGGACGCTCCAAAGCGCATAGAGATGCCCTGCTGTCCAATATGGCGACTTCGTTGATTCTCCACAAAAGAATCTTTACCACGTTGGCAAAAGCCAAAGCCCTGCGGGTATATGTAGAGCCGCTGATCAATCGTTCCAAAGAAGATTCGACCGCATCGCGCCGTGTCGTATTCAGCTATTTGCGGAGCAAAGAAGCCGTAACCGAGCTTTTCAAAAACATTGCAGAAAAAGTTGCCGACCGTCCGGGCGGATACACCCGCATTCTCAAAACGGGCAATCGCCTCGGCGACAATGCTAAAACCTGCTTTATAGAGCTTGTCGATTACAACGAAAATATGCTCAAAGAAAAAGCTCCCAAGAAAACGCGCACCCGCCGCTCGAAAAAGAGCACGGCTGCCGAAACGGCTGCTCCTGCCGAAGCTCCCGCAGCTCCTGCTGAAACCGCAGCACCTGCGGCAGAGTCTGCCGCTCCCGCCGAACAGGCAGAGAAACCGGTTGAAAACGCAGAAAAGTAAAAATCATAGCTTTGTGATAGAGCGAGGCATATCCCTTACGGGGTATGCCTCGCTTGCTTTTTGATGCCGGCAGAATACCCGAAAACGGGAAAGTTTCTTACATAAATAAATATTTTCATGGTCGAAACAACGGAAAATTCAGAAAACATTGTTTTATAGATAAAAAATATTACTTTTGCATTCGACAAAAGCAGAATTGCAATATGGAAAAACGAGCCTCTTTCAATACGAAATTAGGCGTCATTGCCGCGACAGCCGGCTCCTCCATCGGCTTGGGCAATATTTGGCGATTCCCCTACGAAACGGGGCAGAACGGAGGCGGCGCATTCATTCTCGTTTACATCGTGTGCGTGCTTGTACTTGCCATGCCGGTCATGCTGGCGGAGTTTATTGTCGGGCGCGGCGCCCGCACCAATGCTTCGCACGCATTCAGCAAACTTGCTCCGAACAGCTGGTGGAAAATCATCGGCTACATCTGCATCTCCGCACCGGTGATTATCGTCGGTTTTTACTTTGTCATTTCCGGCTGGTCGCTCGAATACGTTGTACAGTCGCTCATGCCGGGCGGCATGGCATTCCGTTCCGCCGAAGAATTTACCGCCGGATTCAATCGCTTCATTACTTCGCCGTTGAAACCGTTGATATGGGTGGTGCTCTTTATTCTCATCAATCATGTCATTCTGGCGCGCGGGGTCAATAAGGGCATAGAAAAAGCCTCGAACATACTGATGCCGCTGCTTTTCGTCATCTTGATAATTTTCTGCATACGCTCCGTTTTCCTGCCCGGATTCGGCGACGGCATGCGTTTCCTTTTCCACCCCGATTTCTCCAAAATCACCGCCGGCACGATATTGCGGGCAATGGGGCAGGCGTTTTTCTCCATGAGCGTAGGCATGGGCATACTTCTCACGTATTCTTCTTACTACTCCGCCGATACGGGGCTGGGGCGGGTTACCCTTACCGTCGGTGTGTTCGACACCCTCGTTGCCATACTTGCCGGAATACTCATTTTCCCCACTGTCTTTACTTTCGGCATCAGTCCTTCGCAGGGACCGGAATTGATATTCATTACCTTGCCCAATCTCTTTGCCCGGATGCCGCTGGGGTGGCTGTGGTCGTCGCTGTTCTTCGTGCTGGTATCGCTGGCGGCGCTTACCTCCACTATCTCGTTGAGCGAAGTATCCGTCGCCTATCTGCAAGACACGTTCCGCTATTCGCGCCATAAAGCCACCACCGTTATGACGTGCATCTACCTTGTGCTGGCGACGCTCTGCTCCCTCTCATTCGGTGTACTCAACAACATACGCCTTTTCGGACTTACGATATTCGATTTCTGCGATTTCCTTTCGTCGAATATCCTGCTGCCCGCCGGCGGACTTTTCATCTCGATATTCGTGGGCTGGAAGCTCAATCGCCGCTTCGTCCTGCGGGAATTGTCGTCCGACGTAAAAGGTGCAACGCGCTATTACTATGCCCCGTTGATGTTTTGTCTGCGTTTCGTGGCTCCCGTTGCCATATTTTTGATATTTTTGTCGGGACTGAAAGTCTTTTGACATGATACATGACGACCGGCAGCGATTGTGGTATTTTACGCGCGGCGAGCGCATCGCCGTCATCGTGCTGCTTGTCGCCATTGCGGCTACCCTTGCCGTGCGAGTTTATGTGCGCCGAAGCGAGGTCGTAACGCTGAGCGACACCACATGGATAGAAAAAGAAATTCCTGCTTTTGAACGGCAGCTCGAGCGTCCCGTTTCGGCACCCGCTCCGAAAAAGACGAAAACCTATACGCCGCGCCGGCAGAATTTGCAGCCGATAGAACGCGAAAACGACATTCCGAAATAAAATCTCCCTCTCGGAAGGTGTATTTTTCACTGAAAAAAAGTATCTTCGTCGAAAAATAGATTTCGACTCTTTTATCGAATGATACGACCCGAGTGTTTTTCATCTTTTGCTTTGAATATCAACGGTAAGTTGTTGCCGCTCGACCGACCTTTGGTCATGGGCATACTCAACGTTACCCCCGACTCTTTCTATGCCGGAAGCCGGTGCGGCGACGATGCCACTATTGCGGCGCGCGCCCGTGCCATTATCGACGAAGGGGGCGATATGATAGACATCGGGGCGTACTCTTCGCGCCCGGGTGCGGAGCATATTTCTGCGGAGGAGGAGTGGCGGCGGCTCGACCGCGCCCTTTCGCTCGTGCGGAAAAACTGCCCCGACGCCGTTGTGTCGGTCGATACGTTCCGGGCGGAAATCGCCCGCCGGAGCATTCGGGAGTACGGTGTGCAAATCGTGAACGACATTTCCGGCGGGGAGCTGGACGGCGAGATGTTCTCCGTCGTTGCCGAATGCAAAGTGCCGTATATCCTCACACACATGCGGGGCACTCCCCAAGTCATGCAGCAACAGACCGACTATGCCGACCTCATGGCAGATATTACGGCATACTTCGTCGAACGGATAGACCGCCTGCACCGGCTCGGCGTGTGCGATATCATACTCGACCCGGGATTCGGATTCGGAAAATCCCTCGACGGAAACTATACCCTGCTGCACCGCCTCCCCGAGCTGCACGCGCTGGGGCTGCCGCTGCTGGTAGGCGTGTCGCGCAAGTCGATGATATATAAGCTGCTGGACTGCACGCCCGAAGAGTCGCTCAACGGCACGACCGCCCTCCACGCTCTCGCCCTTGCGGGCGGGGCTAAAATATTGCGGGTACACGATGTGCGTGCGGCAGTCGAAACCGTCAAAATCGTAACCAAAACATTAATGGCATAGTCATGTTCGCATATTTCGGCATCAAAGACATTCTCGACATTCTTATCGTCGCTGTGCTGCTGTACAGCCTTTACCGGCTGATGAAAGACTCCGGTTCGATAAACATTTTCATCGGCGTGCTGATATTCATCGGCGTGTGGATAGTCGTAACCCGCATTCTCGATATGCGGCTTATCGGGGCGATTATGGACAAACTCGTGAGCGTGGGCGTCATCATATTGGTCATACTTTTTCACGACGAGATACGGCAGTTTCTGGTCGGGCTCGGGTCGCACAAGCGGTGGCGCTTCCTTTTCGACTTCATCTTGCCCGCAAAGGAGAAAGAGGAGAATCGCGCCTATATAGCTCCTGTCATTTATGCCTGCATTAACCTTTCACGAGGAAAAGTGGGTGCCCTTATCATCATCGAGCGGAACATGCCGCTGGCTGCCTACGAGCGTACCGGTGATCGCATTAATGCCGACGTCAATCCCCGCCTTATCGAAAATATCTTCTTCAAAAACAGCCCGCTGCACGACGGTGCCATGATTATCGCCGACAACCGCATCGTTTCCGCCGGCTGCATATTGCCCGTATCGCACAGCCTCGACATTCCCAAGTCGCTGGGCTTGCGGCATCGCGCGGCACTGGGAGTCTCGCAGGAAACCGATGCCATATCCATTGTCGTCTCCGAAGAGACGGGTAACATTTCGGTCGCTATGGACGGTCGCTTCAAATTGCGTCTTTCGACCAAAGAATTGGAACAGATTCTCACCACCGCCCGGTAAATGAAAGTACGCAGCATAAAAACGGCAGACAGTTATGTACTCGGAGCTTTGCTCCTGTGGTGGCTCGTCAATTTGTGGCAGGCGGCATTCACCGAACTGGCGCACGACGAAGCCTATTATTGCATGTTTGCCGCCCGACCCGACTGGGGCTATTTCGACCACCCGCCCATGACGGCATGGCTCATTGCCGCAGGGCGTTTTCTCGGCGGTGAAATAGGAGTGCGCTTTTTCTTTACGTTGGCACAGCCTCTCTATCTGTGGATATTGTGGCGCATCATTCGCCCCGCCGAAGCCGACTGCCACGATGCTTGGCTCTTTGTCGTCCTCTCTGCGGCTCTTCCCATTTTGGAGCTTTACGGATTTCTTGCCGTGCCCGATGTGCCTCTGCTGCTTACTGCCGCCCTCTTTTTGCTCTGTTTCAAACGTTTCGCCGAACACGATACGTGGTTCGACACCCTTTTGCTCGGTATCTCTATGGCGCTGATGGCATACAGCAAATATCACGGGGTTTTGGTCGTACTCTTTTCCGTTGCCGTCAATCCGCGTTTGCTGCTGCGTCCCCGCTTGTATTTGGGCGGTATCATCGCTCTGCTTCTTATCCTGCCGCATCTCTTTTGGCAGGACGCCAACGGGTGGGTATCGTTTTCCTATCACCTGCACGACCGTAACGGCGTATTCCGTTTTTCCAACATCACGGAGCATCTGCTCAATACCGTTGCCGTGTTCAATCCCCTTCTTTTCTCGCTTTATTTCATGGCGTGGAAACACGTCAAGCCGCAAAATGCCGTTGAGCGGGCGCTCTATTGGCTGCCGATACTCTTTTTTCTGTTTTTCACTGTTTCCACATTCAAAGGGCGTGTGCAGCCGCAATGGCTCATTGTTGCCGCATTCGGGTTGATATTCGTGCTATTCCGTTATTTGTCGCGGCAGGAGCGGACGACCCGCGTGAGAAAGTATGCCATGACCGTAGGCTGGATAACCATTGCGCTTGCCCTGCTGATGCGGGTGGAGATGGTATGGAATCCGCTGCATATCCGTTTCGAGATATTCGACAACCGACCGTCGTTTGAATCCGTCGCCGCAGTTGCCGACGGGCGTCCCGTCGTGTTTGGCGGTAGTTATGCCATTGCATCGAAGTATATTTTCTATACGGGCGGAGAAGCCTATTGCCAGCCCGATTTCTTCTACCGCACCAGCCAATGGCAGTTCCGCGACGACGATACCCGTTTCATCGGTAAAGATATTTTAAGCGGCTCTTTGGAAAAAGCCGGCAGCGAACCGCTGAAAGAAAACGAAGTGCTGCTGGCGAACGGACGTAAATTCGTATATACCCCTGTCTATGATTTTCAACCGGTACGCCTTGTCGAGGTGACTTATGCCGGCGGCGATACCCTTCTTCATCGGGGCGACACGTTGCGCTGCACGCTGACGTTTTCCAATCCTTATCCGTACGATATTGCTGTCGGTAAGGAAGATACGGAACTGCTTTTTCTGCTCTCTGCCAAGAAATTGAGGTTTGCCTTGCCGGTGGATTTGTCGCTTCTGTTGCCGGCTGTTTCGTCGGCGGTGGCGACGGTAACGATTCCCGTACCCGACGATATTCCCTGCAAGACGTACGATTCGGGATTTGCCCTTCATCGTCAGCCCCTTGCATTTTGGTACAATTCTCCGCGAAAAAAAGTGGACATAAAGTAACGGACAACTATGATTTGGCAATTCATAAAATTCTGTGTCGTCGGCGGCTCCGGCGTTTTTGTCGATTTCGGCATTACGTGGTTTTTGAAAGAAATCTGCCGCCTGAACAAATACATTGCCAATTCCACGGGGTTCATTTGCGCAGCCACGAGTAATTATCTGCTCAACCGCATCTGGACTTTTGAGAGCGACGACCCCGCCATAGCGGCGCAATACCTGCGCTTTATCGGCATATCGCTTATCGGATTGCTCATCAACAACACCGTCATCTATCTGCTTAACGACCGCCTGCGCCTGAATTTTTATCTCTCCAAAATTTTTGCAATCGGCGTCGTTACGTTCTGGAATTTCTTTATGAATTATTTCTTTAATTTCTGACGGGAAGAAACTTAACGGGTAAGACCGTATTCCCGACAGATTTTTGCATACTCCGCTGCGAGAGCCGTCTGCATTTCATCGACCAGCGGATAGTCGACAGCCACCCCTTCGGGCTGCATGATTTGTATTTTCCGAAGCTCTTTTTTCGGCTGTTCCGCCGCATAGAGGAACGGGTGCATGATTTGTACCATATCGCTCTGCCGGTCGTAGATGCAGAGCGTGAAATCGACTAATAGTTTCAGCCCTTGCGCGCCGGAATTTGCGGCATTCAAAAAGATGCGGCTTATCATCGGAAACGAAACGAGGGTCGATAGATAGGCTTTTCCGATTCGCTCTTCATCAATCCAATACCCGTAAAACTGTCGGTTTACTTTTATGTAGGCGAGGTAGCGGCTGTCGCTCTGATAGATGCAGAGCGTGTCGGCATAGAGGCAATTTATCTCTTGCAGGCGGGAAAACAGCACTCCGTCGGCATTCAGTTTGGCAGGTACGCCTTCGAGCAAAAACAGATTGGTGCCGTCGGGGCATTCCGCTCCGACAAACTCTATCGCAGTGCTTCCCGACCCTTCCGCCGGAACGGAATATCCACCCTGCGCCCGCGGGGCGGCTGCCGGCAACAGGACAAGGAGTATTCCCAAGAGACGTTTCATGATTCTGTTTTTAGAATTTTTCCAACAGCACGACGGCATAGGCGGCGATGCCCTCTTCCCGTCCCGTGAAGCCCAACCGCTCGGTCGTCGTGGCTTTTATCGACACATCGTCGGCGGCGATGCCCATGATTTCGGACAGACATTGCTGCATGGCGGGAATGTGGGGATTGAGTTTCGGACGTTCGGCGCACACGGTGATATCGGCATTGCCTATTTTCCAGCCTTTCGACCGGATAAGCTCCACGGTGTCGCGCAGCAGTATTTTGCTGTCGATACCCTTGTATTCGTCGGCGGTGTCGGGAAAGTGAAATCCGATGTCGCGCATTGCCGCTGCGCCCAGCAGGGCATCGCACAAGGCATGTATCAGCACGTCGGCGTCGGAGTGTCCCAGCAAGCCGAGCGTATGCTCTATGCGTATGCCGCCTAACCACAACTCCCGACCTTCGACCAGCCGGTGAACGTCAAAACCGAATCCTACCCGCATTTTCATGTCCTGCCCTTTCTTTTACCGGCGGCGCCGGCGATTGATTAAACTTTTGATGCCGTCCATGTCGAACGCCAGCGAGAAGCGCAGCGTCTGGTCGAGCGGGCTGCTTTGCGCCGTAGCCAGCACGTAGGCGACGTCGAGCGAAAAGACGTTGAGCGAGAAGCCCGTACCGAAAGTGGCATACTGCCGGTTACCCTTGTATTTGTTTTCGTAGTAGTAACCTGCCCGCAAGAAGAAGCGGCGGTTGTAGGAGTATTCGAGACCTGCCGAAAAATAGATTTCCTGCATCTCTTCCTTGAATCCGCCCGGTGCGTCGTGAAATGATTTGAAAATACCCGATATGGAACCCGTGTTGTTGAAATCCTCTTTGGCTTGTTCGTATTTTTCCATATCATACTGCGTGTTGCCGTCTTCGTCGATGTAGGTGTAATCGCTCTGACGGGGAGCAGCAGGCACCAGCAGTTTGTTGGCGTCGAAGTTTATTGCGATAGTGTTGTAGTCGTATATCGGGAACAGAAACGAAAATCCGAGCCGCAGATTCGTCGGTAGGAATGCACTGTTCGTACCACCGTCGTACGACACTTTCGAGCCGATGTTCGAGATGTTGAATCCCCACGAGAATTGGCATTCGTTGCGTCCGATGACGGGATATACCGTCTGGTAGCCGGATATGTCGGCGGCAAAAGCCGCTGCACCCGACATATCCTCTGCCGAAGATAGTCCGCCGAATCCCATATCGGAATAGATGAATCGGAATACCACACCCATCGAAAACGACGCCGCCAGCTTGCGCGAGTAGCCCACGTCGATAGCCATTTCATACGGATTCACCGTATTTTGCAGGTTGTTGTTCGAGTCGTACAGCGGTACCGAACCCAGTGAAAAGTAGCGCAGCGATGCACTCAATGCCTGCAAGTCGTTGCCGCCGAATTTCCAATAGCCTGCTGCATATATCAAATTGATGTCGTTCACCAATTTCCGCAGCCACGGCGTATATGAAAAAGCCACTCCGGCACTGCTGAATGCAAAAGCGTATTTTGCCGGATTCCAATATTGCGAATTGACGTCGGGGTCGGTGGCGGCGCCCAAGTCGCCCATACCGCCGCCGCGTGCGTCGGGGGCGATACTCAGCGTCGTTACGCCCGTCGTGATGGGGTTGAACATATTTTTCCCCTCGTCGTCATCGGCGTACGCCGGCAGGGCGAGCATACACGACAACGTACACAACAGGGAAATTTTCAGCATATCTTTCATTGTCCGTATATCTTTCATAGATTATAAACTTCCTTTTTTACCCTTTTATTGTGGAGTAACCATGATTTTTTGCGTCTTTGTGGCTTCGCTGCCGCCGTTTACCGAGATGACAGCCCGATAGAGATATATTCCGCCCGGAACGCGCCGTCCCGCTTTGTCGGTGAGCTGCCATTCGATGGGGACGGACTTCCAGAGGTCTGACATACCGGTTACTTCCGTCGTCCACACTTCGCTGCCCAGCCAGTTGAATATGGAGAGTTTTATCGTCATCAGCATACTCGGGCGGTCATGCCGCAAGTAAAATTGCGCGACATCGCTTACCGGACTTTGCGACGGATACAGTTCGTAAATGCGCGGTTTCAGCCCTTTTTTGACGGTAAAGCGCAGCGATTGGCGCGAGGAGTTTTCGTCGGTATCCCACACAGTGAACGAAAGCGTGTGTTTACCCTCTGAAAGTTCAGGCAGTTCGTAATAGACGTCGCCCAGTCCGAATTGCCCTGTAACCGGTACGAAATAGTCGTTTATAACATATTCCTGCTTCGGGTCATCGTCGATACGTACTGTCATATCGTGTCCTAATCCGATGCCGGAAATGTTGATGCCCGACTCATCTTCCACCTGTGCGATGAATACCGGCGTTTCGTTCACTTCGTCGCCGGAGGTGAAATCTGTCGTGTTCAAGTACATGGCGTGTATCAGCGGTCCTTCTGTGTCGGCTTCGGCGTCCGTATCCATGCCGCCTACGACGAAGTGGTCGTTCATGCCCTGCGCCTCCCGTCCGGCATTGTCGCAAGCGTAGAGGTTGAACAATCCCGACAGGTCGGAATAGTTCAGTTCGCGCGGCATTTTGAAAGTAAATTCAAATTGTCCGCTGCGCACCGAGTCGCGTCCTGTGTAGAGCATATTGTCGCGACGGGAAAATGTAAAAGGCACGGGTTCGTTGTCGTTACCGTTTCCGGCAGTAACGATTTCTCTTTCGGAGTCGTACAAGCGCGGATAAATCACGCCGTTGAAGTCCTCTATGCGCTTGCCGTCGGCGGTTTGCGCTTCGCCTTTCACCGTTACCCATGCACGGGCGTTCAATTCGATATCTCTTTCATTCTCGGTCGGAGGCAGGTCGTTGATTTTCGTTACTTTCATCTGGTATGAAGGTACATTCAATCGTAAGGCGGGATCGCCGAGCAGCACGTAATCGAGTTTGTTCATCAATACGTCGTCAGCATTGCTGGCTACGTTGTTTTTTCCCCTGCGCACGACATCGCCCAGACGGATTGTCCGACCGTCGGGCTCTCGGTCGAAAAGATGTTCGGCTATCGCTTTGTTGATAAGCCCGTTGGCATGGATATATACTACCCGTGTGGTCGAGATAAGAGCTATTCCGCCTCCTTGCGGATTCAGGAAAAGTTCTTCCCCGCCCGAGTTGGTCAAATCGTCGAAGCGGCTGAAACTGCACGTCGCCGTAATCCATAGCGGCAGGCGCGATACGTACATATTCGAGATATCGCTCCATTCGAGAATCTTTTCTGCCGTCCACCCTCTCGGGCTGCCGTGCCCCACATAGTCGATAACCAAAACGCCGTCTTTCTTCAACAGGTCGAGCATTTGTGCTTTGGCATCGGGGTAGGTGGCTCCGGTTGCCATACTTACCCGATTGTAGGCGTCGATGTAAATTTTGTGAAGAAAAGAGGCTGGATTCTTTTGTTGGAGAACGGCTGCCGCTTCTTCGCATTGTTTCATGTGGTCGCCGTTGTTGCCGTCGTCGGCTACCAGACAGATGTCGTTTTTCCAGTATCCGTAATCGGTATTGGCGGCGTAGGCGATTATTTTATTTACGACGTTGGCGGCTTCGTCTTTTGTCCTGACGGGAAAACGTCCGATGCCTATGTCGAGCGAAGCACGATACAGGTCGGCTCCTTCGTTGTCGTGCAGAAAACCGAAGTAGTCGTCGGTAACGAAATTGTTGCGCTCGTCCGCGCTTTCATCGGCTTGGAACGTCAGCAGGAGGGGATAGGTGAGCGATGCGCATTCCGCTGTAACGCGCGGGTTGTCGTATATGCCGTCGCCGAAGAGCAGAAGGTATCGCGGTCGCTGCGACTCGTCGCCGTCGGCGCGGTCGTACAACATTTTCATGAAGCGGCGGATAGCGGTGGCATCGGGTGTACCCGATGAAAATTCGTTGTAAATCGCGGTCGGTTGTACGATGAGGTATGAAAGCGAATCTTTTTGAAGATGAAATTCACCCAACCGGCGGGCTTCATCGGCGAATGCCGGCGGTGATACGATGATGAAATCGGTTTGCGGCGAGGCGTGCAGGTTTTGCGGCGTTACCGAGCCGACGAAGACAGGCGACGGAAAAGTCGCTCCTGCATCGAATGCCACGTATTCGCGCAGTCCGATCTCCGCCGGAACAAAAGAGTAAGTACCGTCGTCGGTTTCCGCCGATATTTCATAGGGCGCCGACGGCTGTGTTACGTCCCAGATATGAAACGCCGAAGCTCCCGTTGCCGATACGACATAGCGCAACCGTTTGGCGTCGGCATCTTTGCGTCGGAATGCCACTTTTCCGTCGTACAGCCGCAATTCCCGCTCCATATCCAGCAGAATGTAGTCGAGATAAGCCGCAGAAGCATTGGCGCATGAGAATGCAATCCGCACGACATCGGCATCGTCGGTATTCGGGCGGAACGTGCTTTGTATCAATGATTCACTACCGTTCTTGTATTCGGCATCGCTGAGTATCGGGGCGACAGAGACCTCCCGCAGCAGATTCTGGTTGACGCTTATACGCCATGTTGCCGTCGAGGTGGTCGATTTCGAGAGAAGGCGCATTTGCAGGTTTACAGGCGTGTCGGTTATGCCGGCTGCATCGAACGTCAAATTTTGTACGCTCGTGTAGAGAAAATCTTCTCCGTAGAAATTTCTCCCTATGTGTCCGGGGCTGACTGCCTCTGTTTCGTGCAGTATGTGGTCGTGAAAAGTTGTAACTGTCGTTGTCGCAACATTGCCGGCAGAAGGTGTTGTTGCCGGCGTTGCCGGCGTTGCGTCGAGCTGTGTCAAAAAGTAATACCCCGATGTGGAATAGGGATTGCGCGTGCGGGCGAAAAGCCCGTTTTGTACGTTCCACGACACGACGCCCTGTGCGTAGAAAATCAATTTGTTGCCTGTGTGCAGGACGGGCACTTGCGGCAGGTCGTCGATGTAAGTCGTCGAAAAATCTTCCGAGAGCATGGCTCCCCCGTAGCCGAATACTGCCACACGGGCGGGGTCGGTAAATCCGTATTCCCGCAGCTCGTTGTATGATAGCTGGTAAATGCCCGATTCCTCTACACTTATTTTTACCCACGTGCCCGACGCCAACACCGACTTTTCGGCATAGCGCGCTGTTGCAGCCCGCAAGGCAGGCGGTGCGCCTGCTTCTGCCAACAGAACGGTGATGAGGGTTAAAAACAGGATAGTGTATTTTTTCATACGATTCGCATTTCGGCAGGGAAAGCTATCGCACGTGAAAATCAAGCAATTTGCGCTCTCCCAAAAATCCTTGCAGCCGGTTTCCTATCGAGACGGGTCCCACTCCTTGCGGCGTTCCCGTGAACAGCAGGTCGCCCGTGCGCAGGGTGTAAAACCGACTGATGTAGGCGATGATTTCGTCGATGGGAAAAATCATGTCGGCGGTATGTCCCCGCTGCACCGTCGTGCCGTCGATTTGCAGAGAGAAATGCAGGTCTTGCAAATCATCACCCGCTTCGGCGACGGGCACGAACTCGCCCACCACTGCCGACCCGTCGAAGCCTTTGGAGATTTCCCATGGGGCGCCTTCGGCTCGCAGACGGGACTGCAAATCCCGCGCAGTGAAGTCGATACCTACCGTTACAGCATCGTAGTACCGGCGGGCGAAGCGGGTGGCGACGTTTTTTCCCAACCGCGAAATGCGGACGACCAACTCGGTTTCGTATTCGATTCTTTCCGAAAACGACGGCAGAAAAAACGGCTTTCCGTCTTTCAGTATCGCCGTGTCGGGTTTCAGAAAGAGAACCGGCTCCTTTGGTAATAACGCATGATTCATCTCTTTATTGTGGTCGAGGTAATTCCACCCCACTGCAAAAATTTTCATAACGGCTTTTTTCGATTTTATGAACAAAAGTACCAATTTTTTTGGCAAACTGCATATTCCGTGCTAAATTTGGAAAATCATTGACAGTCCGACAACACTTTTGAGACATGGGTAAAGACAACGATTGGAAAAGCCGTTTGAACATCGTCTATTCCACCAACCCCGATTTCGCGTTTCAAACCGAATCTTCCGACGAGCCGCAGACGCTTGCGCCGGAAAAACAGCTGCTGCGCATCGAACTCGACAAGCGGGGCAGCGGAAAGCAGGCGACGCTCATTACCGGATTCGTCGGCAGTGACGACGATTTGAAAGCGTTGGCGAAACTTTTGAAAACCCGCTGCGGTGTGGGCGGCTCTTCCCGCGACGGCGAGATATTGATACAGGGCGACCTGCGCCGCAAAGTGAAGGAAATTTTGGATAAGGAGGGTTACACCCGAAGTCGCATCATCTGAATCGTGAAGCCATGTTGAACGTTTACCGCGCCTCCGCCGGATCGGGAAAAACTTTCCGGCTTACGCTCGAATACATCAAGCTGCTGCTCGCTCCGCCCGATGAAAGCGAAAAGCTGTTTCAAGACGAGCGGAACCGCCGCTATCGCCGCATTCTTGCCGTAACGTTCACCAATAAGGCGACCGACGAAATGAAAAGCCGCATCGTCAAAGAGCTGTTCTGTCTTTCGTCCGCGCCGGAAAAATCGCCTTTTATAAACCTCCTTTTGGGAAAGGACGGCATCACCGGAAACATCGACGACCTGCGGCGGCAGGCATCGGAGCAGCTGTTCACGCTTCTGCATGATTTTTCGGGATTCAATATCAGTACCATCGACCGCTTTTTTCAGCAAATAGCCCGCTCTTTCATGTACGAAGCGGGGTTATCGAATCGCTACAATATCGAACTCGACAGCGTGTCCATGCTTACCGAAGCCGTCGATCAGATGTTTTTCGAGTTGGAGAAGAACGAAAACAAAGAGCTGTTGAAGTGGCTCGTCGGTTACGCACGACAGCAAATAGAAGAAGATTCGTATAAGAAATTCCGGACGAAAATCGAAGAACTTGCCGGCGAAATTTTCAAGGAACAGTATAAGTTTCATCGCGACAGGATACAGGAGGTACTGCAAGACCGCAAGTCGCTCGAAAACTATATCGGCACGCTTGAAAGCCTCAAACGCAATTTCGAAAAACAGGTGAAGGAGTGTGCCGCCGAAGCCCTTGCACTGATGCAGCAAAACGGCATCGCACCCGATGATTTCAAAAACGGAAGCCGGTCGGGTGCCCAGCAATTCCGAAGGTGGGTGAACGGAGATTATACCCTTCTGCCGAAAGCCTCTCTGACAGCCCTTTCGGAAGATGAAGTCGATAAGTGGTACACAAAAAAAAATGTCGATGCGGCAACTATCGACGCCATACACCGCATAAGCGAGCCGTTGCGCGCCTGTATGCAGCGTATCATCGCCCTTTATGGAAAGCCTTATGCCGAATATCTCTCGGCGATACACACCGGCAGGCACCTCTATACGCTCGGTATTCTCAACGACGTCGTGGAGTATCTGCAAACTTGCAAAAACGAGCGCGGGGCATTGCTTCTTTCCGATACCAACGACTTGCTCCGCCATGTTATCAGCGGAGCCGACACGCCTTTCGTTTACGAAAAGATAGGCACGTATATCAATCACTTTTTCATCGACGAATTTCAAGACACGTCGGTTACGCAGTGGAACAATTTCTACCCGCTTATCAAGGAGAGCAACGACCGCGGACTGGACAATCTTGTCGTGGGCGACGTGAAGCAGAGCGTCTATCGCTGGCGCAATTCCGATTGGGAACTGCTCAACGAGCGGCTGCCGGAGTATTTCCGAAAAAACGAACTGAAAGAGTGGTCGCTCGACACCAACTGGCGCAGCGCTGCCAATGTGGTGCGATTCAACAATTCGTTTTTCGACCGTGCCGCTGCTTATCTGCAACAGAAACTCAATGCCTCTCTGCCTGCCGCTCTTGCCGACGATTTCTCCGATAAAATAGAATCGGTCTATCGCAACTCCGCCCAGAAAACGGGTGAAGGCGTCCCGCCCGACAGCGGCTATGTAGAGGTCGCTTTTTTCGAAAATGAAAAAGACAATAAAGACGCCGGAAACGCACGGACACAGGTATTGGCAAAACTTTCCGATACGCTGCGCGACTTGCAGGAGCGCGGTGTCGCCCTGCGCGATACAGCCATATTGGTGCGCACCAAAGAGGAGGGCAACTGTATCGTACAGCATCTTTTGCAAGAACAGGCGGCTGCGACGGACGGTCGTTATCGTTACGATGTGATTTCCGACGAAGCGCTCTACATCGGCAATTCGCCGACCGTGCGCCTGATTATTTCCCTGCTCGACTACCTGAATGCCCCGCAAGAGGCGCTGAGGCGATTTTTTGCCTTGTATGCCATCGCGGTCTTTTGCCGAAAAATTCCGGAAGATGTCGCCATTGCTCAGATATGTGCGGATATGGAGATCGGGCGCTCCGGAGAGTTGGCTCGTGTGGAGACTTTGCGCGGTGAACCGCTCTATGAAATTTGCGAAAAAATCATTGACCTTTTTCCCGTTGATACTGTCGGAAACGAAAACGTATTCGTTCAGGCGTTTCTCGACCTCGTATTGCAATACGCCGACCGGCATTCCTCAGACCTCGATTCGTTCCTGCTCTGGTGGCACGACAAGGGGTGCACCCGCTCCCTCTCCACCCCGGGCGAGCAAGATGCCATACGTATCATGACCATACACAAGGCGAAGGGATTGGAATTCGGTGCCGTTCTCGTTCCTTTCTGCAACTGGCTCGTTGATCACTCTTCCAAGCATCTTCCCATATTGTGGGCGGAGACCGAAGGTGTGTTCGACCATCTTCCCGTCGTACCGCTTACTTATCGGAGCGACCTTGCCGGCACGATATACAGCCGAGCGTATTTTTCGGAACTCGTACATACCTATATCGACAATCTCAATCTGGCTTATGTGGCGTTTACGCGAGCGAGGGAGGAGTTGTACGTTTTTGTTCCGAAAGGGGCGAATGGAGGCAATATCGGCTCGATTTTGAAAAGTTGCATCGAGGAGGGCAGTGTTACCTCTCTCAACGGACAGCCTGCCTATATCGACCTTTGTGCCGGTTACGACCCCGATAACGCCCGATATGTTCTCGGTACGAAAAAGTCGTATCCGACAACTCCGACGAAAGAGGGGGAGGAGTGTCCGTCGTCGCCCTATCGTTCTGTTGCTCCGAGCGGACGTCTGCGGCTGCGCCTGTTGGGAAAAGGCTATTTCGACCTCACCGACGGTCGTCATCGCGGTACGGTGTATCACGATATACTCAGCGCCATTCGCACGCCCGACGACCTCGACGGGGCAATACAGACGCATATCCGCAGCGGCAAAATTACGCGGAACGAAGCGCAGGAAATCGCGATGCTGTTGCGCACTCGGCTTGCCGACGCGGAAGTGCAGCCATGGTTTGCCGCCGGCAATCGCGTACTTAACGAAAACGAAATTCTCGTTCCCCGACAGAAAGCCTATCGCCCCGACCGTATCGTTCTCGACGGAAACCGTGCGACGGTGGTCGATTACAAATTCGGCGCCGAGCGGCAGTCGCACCACCGGCAGGTAGCCCGCTACATGAAGTTTTTGCAGGATATGGGCTTTGCCGTGCAGGGCTTTTTGTGGTATGTAACGTCGGGAAATGTCGTGCCCGTACGTTCGACCCGAGATGAAGAATAAATGTTAAATCTATTAATTATCTATAAATCCGATAGATACAAGGACTATTTTCGTATATATTTGTTATATAAATATCACTAAAAAATTTTTTGACAATGAAAAGATTTGGAATTTTATTTGCTGTCGCCATTGTGTTGAATATGATGGCATGCGCCGAGAAAAAGACTGCTATTACGGTAAATCAGCTGCCGCAGCCGGCACAAACGCTGCTTACCACTTATTTCTCCGATTTGCAGGTGGCAATGGTGGTCAAGGAGACCGAAGTGGGCGAGACGGAATACATCGTTTCTTATACCGACGCCACCCAAGTGAAATTCAATAAAAAAGGCGAATGGAAAGAAGTCGATCGCCCGGTGGGAAAAACCGTTCCCGACGGCATCATTCCTGAACAGATACGCACCTATGTGGCAACGACTTTCCCGAATACGTCCGTTCAGGAAATTGATAAAGACCGGCGGGGAGGATACGATGTCAAGCTGTCCAACCGCATGGAGATAGAATTTAACAATCAATTTCTGCCCATCGAGATGGACGACTGATCGCCGGACGGAAATATGAGATGCGGCACGATAGCGGGGTAGCAATAATATCGTGCCGCATTTTTTATCGGGATAAAAATAAAAGAGAGAATGTGCATCGCACATTCTCTCTTTCTCTTGTGTTGCGGGAGCCGGACTCGAACCAGCGACCTTTGGGTTATGAGCCCAACGAGCTACCAACTGCTCCACCCCGCGATGTTTTCGATTGCAAAGGTACGACCTTTTGCCGAATATACAAGATATAAAATGTTAAAAATGGAAAGAGTGTCGAGTGCGAGACATTATACGCTCAGTAAGTAATTGCACAATAGTGCGTTATTCAAAATAGATGCTCAATACCACCAATCGGGAAAGAGCCTTTTTTACGGCTTGCGTATATTTGTAGTCGAGCGGGTCGATGAGGTCGTCCCGTTTGTGTTGTACGATGTCGCTTAGTCCGAAGCAGAATTTCAACTCCGGAATCAGTTTGAAGAAAGGCAGATAGATGTTGCAGCCCAATCCTACTTCCAGATAAGTGTCGTAGGTTTTCATGCGCAGAAGGTCGTTTTTCTTTTTGGAAATATCCACCGTCGGCGCCACCCCCGCCATGATGTAAGGACAGTAGTTGTTCAGTCGTTTGGAGCTGAATTTCAGACTGACGGGCATCATGATGTAGGTCGATTTCAAATCGACGGTGCGGCGGACATCGGTATGTTCCTCGCGAAACTCCACCGTCTTGTTGCCGAACAGCAGTGTCGGGGTGAACCGCACATTCAGGTACGGGCAGATGTAGAGGTCGCCGACCAGCCCCACATTGAATCCGGGCGAGAATGCCGGCACGTCGGCGTACCATGTTTCGCCCTCGTCGGTGGTAAATCCCGTGTTGCGAATAGCCAAATCCTGTACGTGCGTGCCCACCGAAAAGCCGAAGTGTATTCGCTTCTGGTCGATGTAGGGCATACGTTGCACCTTTTGCCGCTGTGCCCATACGGGCGCCGCGACAAGCAGGAGGGAAAATATGTATAACCACTTTTTCAATGCGGTATATGTCGGGTATGATTAAAACGCCGAAATGCTGGAAATATTGCCGATACGCCGGAAAATGCCGCCAAAAAATTTTTATATGAAATTTTTATCGCTTTTTAATTGCTTGGGAAAAAGAAAAGATTTACTTTTGTCGGACACACTCAATATTAGTACTAATTAAAAACTCAAAATCATGGCTTACGTAATCAGTGACGATTGTGTTGCTTGCGGAACGTGTATGGGCGAATGCCCTGCCGGCGCTATTTCGGAAGGCGATATCTACAAAATCGATCCCGAAAAATGCCTCGACTGCGGTACTTGCGCCGATGCTTGCCCCACCGGTGCTATTCACCCGGGTGAATAATCGCAAAGCAAGGAAAATAAAAAGCTCCGCTGTTGGCGGGGCTTTTTTATTATAATGGCGTTTAGAGCGGTTGTTCTGCGGAAAAAATTAAATGCAAGCGAGAAAATTTTTCAAACGTTCCGTCATGTCTCTGTTTTTAATTTCTTATTTTTGCGATATAAAGAATAATCTTAAACCATATCATATGAAAATCGTTCATACCCCCGCGTTTTATTTATGCTTGATTATTTGCTTGTTGGCTGGCTATCCTTCATCAGATGCTTTTGGGAAAAAGAAGAAAAAGAAATCCGAAAATACCGTTGTGGCGCCGCCTCTTCCACCCGTAAACATGGATAGTGTGGAGTATTGTAAACTTATTCAGGGGGCAGAAACGAAAAAAGGATTGTTTACGACTCATTTTTCAAAAGGAAAGAGACTTTATTGGGAGATTCCCGACACGGTTTTCGGAGATACTTACCTTTTGTCGAATCGTGTTTCTGCCACCAGCAAAATGCAGGATTTCGTGGCAGGACAGATGATAGGACAACCGGTATTGCTCTCGTGGAGTCGCGATGGAAACGCCGTGTTTCTGCATACGGTACAAACCCGAAACCGAACAGAAGACGGAGAGTCGATAACTGCCTCTTTCGACCGGAATTTCCAAAATCCTATATTGAAAGCCTTCAACATAGAAGCCCGCACCGACAGCAGTGTAGTAATTGATGTAACATCGTTTTTCGGAGGGAATGAAAGAATCGTCAGCCCGATAATATCAGACCTGTCGGCAAAGGACGCTATCAAAGCAGTATTCGTGCCCGAAGCCTCCTCCATTACCGAAGTCAAGACTTTTCCCGAAAATATTGAGATAAAAAGCCGTCTTTCGTTCAACACCATACCGCAGAACGAACCTTATACCGTACAGATGCACCGGTCGTTCGTGCGGCTGCCAAAAGACCCCATGCCCTTGCGGCTGCACGATATGCGGGTGGGCTATTTTTATAGCAACCGTTCGGTGTACACGACCGAAAAAGACAAAATACATGCTTGCGAATATATACACCGCTGGCGCCTCGAACCCAAAGACGAAGACCGTGAGCGATATTTTGCCGGAGAACTCGTGGAGCCGCAAAAACCGATTGTCTTTTATGTCGATAGCGCATTCCCTGAAAAATGGAGACCTGCCATAAAACAGGGAATCGAAGACTGGAACATTGCCTTCGAGGTCGCCGGATTCAAAAATGCCGTGCAGGCGCGCGACTATCCTTCCGATGACCCCGATTTCGACCCCGACGATATGCGGTACAGTTGTGTGAAATATGTTACGACGACCATTGCCAATGCTATGGGTCCGAGTTTCGTCGATCCCCGCAGCGGTGAAATACTCACTGCCGATGTCATTTGGTATCACAATGTTGTTTCGTTGCTACACGATTGGCGTTTTTGCCAGACGGCTGCCGTCGATGCCCGTGTGCGCAAACCGGTATTCGATGATGACCTGATGCGGGAGTCGATGCGTTACGTAGCGTCCCATGAAATAGGACATACGCTTGGACTGATGCACAACATGGGGGCAAGTTACGCTTTCCCTGTCGATTCGCTGCGAGACCCTGCTTTCACGCAGAAATACGGGACGACGTCCAGTATCATGGACTATGCCCGCAACAATTTCATCGCCCAGCCGGGCGACTTGGAGCGCGGTGTGAAACTTACTCCGCCCGTACTCGGTGTGTACGATATATATGCCATTAATTGGGGATATCGTCTTATTCCCGACGCTGCGACACCCGATGATGAAAAGGCGACTCTGACGGCATGGATAGAAGAAAAAGCCGACGACCCCATGTACACTTTCGGAGCCCAGCAGGCGGTAACGGTCGATGCCACCGACCAGACTGAAGATTTGGGCAATGACCACCTGCGTGCCGGCGATTATGCCGTTTCCAATTTGAAAATCATCATGAGGAATTTGGAACAATGGGCAGCCGAACCCGGTGAACCCTATAAATCGCTTCGCGAAATATACGATCAGATTGTTAATCAGTATAACCGCCATTTGGGGCACGTTATGGCTTATATCGGAGGGGTTGAATATAAAGATGCACGGCAAGGCACCGACGATGCCGCCTATACCTATTTCGATAAGCGTACCCAGAAGCGCGCCATGCTATGGCTCTTGCAGCAGGCACGGTCGTACGACCGTTGGCTTACCCCGCCTGCTCTGATGTTGAAACTCAATAAAAATCTGAATTGCAACGATTATGTGCAGTCCAATATCGTCGCCTGCCTGCTCAATCCGACGGCATTGTTCCGTATTGATGAAAGCAGTCGGGCTGACGCTTCCCGCAATTATACGCTCGATGCTTATCTCGACGATGTGATTGCCGAAGTATTTAAGCCATCTTTCCAAGGTCAGAATCTTAATAGGAGAGAGCAGGAGATGCAGACGGTGGCTCTTTCATTCCTGATTGCTTACAGCGGCTTGAATGGCAGCGGGAAAAATGTTGCAGCCAAACAGTCGCTTGCCGGCTATTACGATTTGTTGGCTGCAAATGCGTCGCCCGAAATTCCGTGCAGCTATGACGGACAAGACGATAAAAGTTTTTTCAGAAATGACAGACCTCAGTCCATTTCGCTGGACCGTATCGCTCCTCTGATGACTGCACGACTCAAAAAAATAGAGACACTCTATAAACAGCAGCGGACATCTGTCAATCGGCAAACGCGCGATTTTTACGATTATCGGCTCTTGATTATACGAAGTTTGTTCGAACCGTAAAAAACGACATTATGTACGAGCGGGGCAGCTAATCAATTAGCTGCCCCGCTCGTCTTGTGCGGATAATAGGACTCGAACCTACACGACTTTCGTCACCAGATCCTAAGTCTGGCGCGGCTACCAATTACGCCATATCCGCATAAAATGTGAGGCAAAGGTATAAGAAGTTTGCGAATCTGCCAACAAAAATGTCAAATTTGCCGCTTCCGGTTTTATTCGCGGTAATAGATGCGTTTCACGCGCGACGATACGGAAGTGAGTATTTCGTAGGGTATCGTGCCGAGCAATTCGGCGAGCTCCTCCACCGGCAGCTGCTTGCCGAAGAGTTCCACGCTGTCGCCCTCTTTGCAGTCGATGTCGGTAACGTCGATAAGGGTTACGTCCATGCAGATGTTGCCCACGATAGGGGCGCGTTTCCCGTTCACGACCACGCAGCCGTGCCCGTTGCCCAAGTGGCGGTCGTAGCCGTCGGCATATCCGATAGGAATCGCCGCGATGCGGGAGGGGCGTTTCAGTACGCCGCGCCGGCTGTATCCGACGGTTTCGCCGGCAGCCAGTTCCCGTATTTGCAGTATGGTCGTTTTCAAGGTGCTGACGCATTGCAGTCCCGTGTTGTCGCCGCAGGGAGATACGCCGTACAATCCAATGCCCAACCGCACGGCGTCGTATTGGTAGTCGGTGAAGCGGAGTATGCCTGCCGTATTGAGGATATGGCGCATGACGGGATATGCCGATGCCTCCTGTACGGCGGCGGAGCAGCGGGCGAAGATGTCGAGCTGTCGGCGGGTATAGTCGTCGAAGCAGGCATCGTCGCTTCCGGCGAAGTGCGAGAATACCGACCGTGCCGTCAATTCTTCCTGCGACCGGAGTCGGGCGGCGAGCTGCGGCATATCTTTCTCCTGAAAGCCGAGCCGGTGCATACCCGTGTCGATTTTGATGTGCACGGGGTAGTGCGATATGCCTTGCCGGCGGGCTTCGGCTGCGAGCGCATCGAACAGCCGGAAGCTATATACCTCCGGTTCGAGCCGGTAGCCGAACAGCGTGCGGAAAGTCGACATTTCGGGATTCATCACGATAATGGGCATCGTAATGCCCTGTTCCCGCAATTCGGCGCCTTCATCTGCCACCGCCACAGCCAGATAGTCGCACCCGTGGTCTTGCAGGGTTTTCGCCAGCTCATAGGAGCCGGCGCCGTAGCCGAACGCCTTGACCATGCAAATCATGCGGGTCGTCGGTTTCAGTTTGTTTTTGTAGAAATTGTAGTTGTGTACGATGGCGTCGAGATCGACTTCGAGTATCGTTTCGTGACGTTTCAGTTCCAACGCTTCCGACAGGAGTTCGAAGCGGAAACGGCGTGCGCCTTTTATTAATACGGATTCTTTGATGAACGAGCCGATGCGCCCCGCACGCAAAAATTCTTCGGTCGTCTCGTAAAACTCTTTTTCGAGGTCGAAGCAGCCGGCGTGACTTTTTATTTCCCGACCGATGCCCACCAAGCGTTCCACCCCTTTGTTGCGGAGCAGGGAGGCGACGTGGCGGTAGAGTTCGCCGGCGGGGACGCCCGACTGCAAGATGTCCGAGAGTATCACCGTGCGTTTCATGGCGTGCGGAGCCGAGCGGCGCGCCTGAAAGTCGAGGGCGATGTCGAGCGAATTGATGTCGGAGTTGTAGCTGTCGTTTATGAGCAGGCAGCCGTTTATGCCCTCTTTCACCTCCATGCGCATGGCGATGGGTTCGAGCCGGTTCATGCGGGCGGCTATCGTTTCGGGAGCGATGCCGAGCCGGAGCATCACGGCGAGGCAGTGTATGGCGTCTTGTATGGCGCTTTCTTCGGTAAAGGGTATCGAGAACGAATTTTCCGATTGCAGGTAGCGGTAGGCGATGCGGGTCGATGCGTCGCCGCGCTCCGTTGCCGTGATGTAGAGTTTCGCATTTTCATCGCATCGCGACCATGTGAAGGCACGGTCGCTCAATCCGAGTTTTCCCAACGCTTCCGATACGAGTTCGTTTTGTTCGCAGATGATGATTTCCGCCTGTCGGAAAAGCTGCAATTTTTCTTCGCATTTCTCGCTCAGCGAGGAGAAGCCCTCTTGGTGCGCGCTGCCTATACAGGTAAGAATGCCGATTGTCGGCAGTACGACGGGTTGGAGTTTCGCCATTTCACCTCGCTGCGATATGCCGGCTTCGATGATTGCCAGCTCGGTGCGGTCGCTGATTTCCCACACCGACAGCGGTACGCCTATCTGCGAATTGTAACTGCGCGGCGACCGCGTTATCGCGTAGTCGTCGCACAAGAGTTGGTAAAGCCACTCTTTCACGATGGTTTTTCCGTTGCTTCCCGTGATGCCCACGACGGGTATGCCGAAGTGCCGGCGGTGTGCTGCCGCCAGTGCCTGCAAGGCTTTCAGCGTGTCGGGCACGAGCAGGAAGTCGGCATTGCCCATCGTCCCGTTTTCGGGGCGGCGGCTTACGACGAAATGGCGCACCCCTTTGCGGTAGAGGTCTGGAATGTATCGGTGTCCGTCGTTCCGTGCGGTAACCAAGGCGAAAAAGAGCGTTTCTTCCGGAAACGACAGCGAACGGCTGTCGGTGAGCAGGCAGGAAATTTCGCCATCGTGCCGTCCCTGCTGTTCCGCTTCGATGATGCGGGCGATATCACTTATAAGATATTTCATCGGAATCTGATTTTTCTATGATTCGACGTGCCGCCGCCAATTCTTCGGCGACGGAGAAGTCGGGATATTTTTTGTGAAACTCTTCGAGTCGGAGAATATGTTGTTCGACAAAGCGGCGGTAAGCCTCCTTGTCGGGCGTGAGCGGGCGGTGCTGCGATGCCCGCGACAGGGCTTCCCATTCCCGATGGAGAGCAATGGTCTCTTTGTCGAAGAACGTTTCGGAGAAGCGCTCCCATACGTACTCGATTGCCTGCGCCGAAGGGTGTACCATATCGGTGTCGTAGAAGCGGTAGTCCCGCAATTCGTCCAACACGATTTCGTAGGCGGGGAAGTAGCGGCAGCGGTCGGGGTAGCGCTGCATCAGTTCGTCGCAGAAAAGCAGCAGCGCCGCCTTGCTGAGTCGGTTGCCGTGTGCGCCGTCTTTGAGGTGGCGTATGGGGCTGACGGTAAGCAGGAGCTTGATGTCGGGATTGACGGCGAAAAGGTGCGACAGCAGCGACGTCCACTCCTCCCGCATTTCTTCGACGGAGAGCCGCCGGCGAGTAAATCGAGCGGCGGGCAGCTTGTGGCAGTTGGCAACGATTTTGCCGCTTTCGTTTTCGATATATACCCATGCCGTCCCCCATGTAAGTACGAGCAGGTCGGTTTTCCGCAGCGATTCGGCGGCTGCCGAAAAACGGGCATTGATGTGTTGCAGGCAGGCATCGGCGTCGGTGTGGGAGAATCGCGAGTGGTGCAGGAAACTGTGCCAGAGATTTCCCTCTTTGAAAATGTCGTTTCGGGTAAATGGTTTGTTGTCGAGCAGCCGCGACACGGCGGCAGCTATGGAACCCGGGTTGTAGAGCGTGCCGAACGGATTGATGTCGACCGAGAAACGGAATTTTTCAAGCCTTTCGCCGATATTTTCAGCAAAACAAGAACCCAACAGCATCAGACGATGATGTCGGGTTATCTTTTCTTCGGAAGGAGCAATATGTACAGGTGTGAGCAAATCCATACTCACGATTATTGACGGGTGATTTCCAATAGTTTAATATCGAATATCAAGGTTGAATAGGGTTTTATGTTTCCACGTGAAGACGAGCCGTAGCCTAAGTTTTGAGGTATGACGATGCGGCAGGAATCGCCCGGGTGCATCTCTTCCAAGGCGACAGCCCAGCCATCGACCAATGAAGAGAGTTTTATCGTCGTGGGATTGGCAGGACTTACGTAGGTGGAATCGAATCCGGTTCCGTCGATCAGTTCTCCTCGGTAGCACACCTTGATAAAACTTGTGTAGTAAGGAGTTTCCGTGCTTTCGCCATACGTGTAGTGGTGCATCAGTACGCAGCTTGTCGTATCCCAGTTCGGACGGACTTCTTCATAATACGGATTCCCGTTTTCGTCGGTGAGTGTCTTGGCATTCTCGAAATACTCCATGTTTTGCTTGTTCCACTTCAAGTATCGGGTTACGGTGTCTTCCGTGTCATTTTTGCAGGCGAACATTCCGCAAAGAAAAAATACGAACAGGAACGGGAGGAAACAGCCTCTTGACCTTTTCATGGCGGTGCGGTTAAAATTCGACGGCAGGAGCATTCTCGGCGCCTGCTGTTGCTGCAAACTGGGGTTTCGACTCGAAACCGCCCCACGAAGCGATAATCGAAGCGGGGAAGCGGCGAATCATCACATTGTATTGCCGCACGGCTTCGGTGTAGCGGGTGCGGGCTACGGCAATGCGGTTTTCGGTGCCTTCGAGCTGCGCTTGCAATTCGAGAAAGTTTTGGTTGGCTTTCAGGTCGGGATAGTTTTCCGATACTGCCAACAGGCGCGACAGGGCGCTCGACAGTTCGCTTTGCGCCGATTGGAAAGCCGCCAGATTTTTTTCGGTCAGGTCGTCGGCGGAGAGGGTGATTTGCGTCGCTTTGGCGCGTGCCTCGACAACGGCATCGAGCGTTTCCTGCTCGTGAGCTGCATACCCTTTTACGGTCGATACCAAATTCGGTATCAAGTCATTGCGTCGCTGGTATTGTGCTTCTACCTTTGCCCATTCCGTAGCCACCGATTCGTCGGCGGCGACCATGCTGTTGTACGTACCCACGCCCGCCATTACCAGCAGGACGATGACAAGTACGACGGCTCCGATGATGATATAACTTTTTTTCATAATGCGGGATTAGTCGTTTGCTATTTTTTGCAACAGGGATTTTATGGAAACCTGTTCGCCGATGATGTGTGCCAATTCGTCGATAGGAACACGTTTCTGTTCCATCGTGTCGCGGAAGCGTATCGTTACGCAGTTATCGACCAGCGTGTCGTGGTCGACCGTCACGCAGAACGGTGTACCGATAGCGTCTTGGCGGCGGTACCGTTTGCCTATGGAGTCTTTTTCATCGTATTGGCACTTGAAATCGAATCGCAGGGCATCGACGATTTCGCGCGCCTTTTCTGCCAGACCGTCTTTCCGTACCAGCGGCAGCACGGCGAGTTTCACCGGAGCCAGCGCAGCCGGCAGTCGCAGAACGACCCGCGTGTCGCCGCCTTCGAGCTCTTCTTCGCAGTACGAAGCTGCCATGACGCTCAGGAACATACGGTCTACGCCTATCGACGTTTCGATGACGTAGGGCACGTACGATTCGTTCAGCTCCGGATCGAAGTACTGCAATTTCTTGCCGGAATATTTTTCGTGGCTCGACAGGTCGAAGTTGGTGCGCGAGTGAATGCCCTCGACCTCTTTGAATCCGAACGGCATTTCAAATTCGATGTCGGTGGCGGCGTTGGCGTAGTGCGCCAGTTTGTCGTGGTCGTGGAAGCGGTATTTGTTGTCGCCGAGTCCCAGTGCCTTGTGCCATTTCAGACGGGTCTCTTTCCATTTGGCAAACCATTTGAGCTCCTCGCCCGGGCGAACGAAGAATTGCATCTCCATTTGCTCGAACTCCCGCATGCGGAAGATGAATTGCCGCGCCACGATTTCGTTGCGGAAAGCCTTTCCTATCTGGGCGATTCCGAAAGGTATGCGCATACGACCCGTCTTTTGCACATTGAGGTAATTGACGAATATGCCTTGCGCCGTTTCGGGGCGGAGATAGACTTTCATCGAGCCGTCGGCGGTGGAGCCCATTTCGGTCGAGAACATCAGGTTGAACTGCCGCACCTCCGTCCAGTTGCGCGTACCGCTGAGCGGGCACACGATTTCGTAGTCGAGGATAATCTGCCGCAGCTCTTCGAGGTTGTTGTCGTTCATGGCTTTGACGAAGCGGTTGTGCAGCTCCTCCCGTTTGGCGACGTGTTCCTGCACGCGCGGGTTGGTCTCGCGGAACAGCTTTTCGTCGAAGCTGTCGCCGAAGCGTTTGGCGGCTTTCTCCACCTCTTTTTCTATTTTCTCGTCCATTTTGGCGAGCAGGTCTTCGATGAGTACGTCGGCGCGGTAGCGCTTCTTCGAGTCGCGGTTGTCGATGAGGGGGTCATTGAAGGCATCGACGTGTCCCGACGCTTTCCATATCGTGGGGTGCATGAAGATAGCCGAGTCGATGCCCACGATATTTTCGTGCAGCAGCACCATGCTGTCCCACCAGTATTTTTTGATGTTGTTTTTCAGTTCTACGCCCATTTGACCGTAGTCGTACACGGCGCTCAGTCCGTCGTATATTTCGCTCGACGGAAATACGAATCCGTATTCTTTACAGTGTGAAATCAGTTTTTTGAAAACTTCTTCTTGTTGTGCCATACTTTTTTATTTGTTTGGAAACACTTGCGTTGCTAATAATCCGCAAAGTAAATGATTTTTTCCGATTTAATTTGTATTTTTGCAGTAGGTTTGTCGATTTTATCGACAGAAAAATGAAAAAGCGTGTAATTTCCAGACCTTACGGTATATGAGCGACGAAGAAAAAGAACCATTTTCAGAAAACGAATTTTCCGAACAGCAGGAGCCGGCGGAGAGCCATTCTTCCTATAAAATTCCGGAGAGCGGCAAAGCCGATACGCGCGTGCAGCTGTCGGGAATGTATCAAGGGTGGTTTCTCGACTACGCCTCGTATGTCATCTTGCAGCGCGCCGTCCCGCACATCGAAGACGGTTTGAAGCCGGTGCAGCGGCGGGTGCTCCATGTCATGCGCCGTATGGAGGACGGACGCAACAACAAGGTGGCGAGCATCGTGGGCGAAACGATGAAATTCCACCCGCACGGCGACGCCTCCATTTACGAGACGCTCGTGAAGTTGGGGCAGAAAGAGATGCTCATCGACTGTCAGGGAAACTGGGGCAACATACTCACCGGCGCCGGTGCGGCTGCCGGTCGGTACATCGAGGCGCGCCTCACCAAGTTTGCGTTGGAAACGCTTTACAATCCGAAAATCACCGAGTGGCGTCCCTCTTACGACGGGCGCAATCAGGAGCCGATAACCCTCCCCGTCAAATTTCCCCTGCTGTTGGCGCAGGGCGTCGAGGGTATCGCCGTGGGGCTTTCCGTAAAAATACTGCCGCACAATTTCAACGAATTGCTCGATGCCTCCATTGCTTACCTGCGCGGTGAGCCGTTTACGCTTTATCCCGATTTCCAGACGGGCGGGCTTATCGACGTCTCGCGCTATAACGACGGCGAGCGCGGCGGCACGGTGAAGGTGCGCGCCAAAATCGAGAAGCGCGACCAGCGCACCCTCGTCATTACCGAAATTCCTTACGGCAAGACGACCCCTATCATCATCGACTCCATACTGAAAGCCAACGACAAGGGAAAGATAAAAATCCGAAAAATCGACGACATCACCGCTGCGCAGGCAGAGATACTCATTCACTTGCAAGCGGGCACTTCGTCCGACAAGGCTATCGACGCCCTCTATGCCTTCACCGACTGCGAGGTGAGCATTTCGCCCTGCTGCTGCGTCATTTGCGACAACAAACCCCTGTTCCTCTCCGTGAGCGAGGTGCTGCGTCGCAACACCGACCGCACCGTCTGCCTCCTGCGTGACGAACTGACCATTCAGCGCGGCGAGTTGCAGGAGTCCCTGCTCTTTCTCTCGCTCGAAAAAATCTTCATCGAGGAGCGCATTTACAAAGACAAAGAGTTTGAAAACAGCCGCTCGATGGACGAGGCGGTGGCGCATATCGACCGCCGGCTCGAGCCTTTCAAAAAACTTTTCCTCCGCGAAATCACCCGCGACGACATACTGCGCCTCATGGAGATAAAAATGGCGCGCATTCTCAAATTCAACGCCGACAAGACCGACCGCCAGATTGCCGCTATCAAGGCGGACATCGACGAGGTCGAGAACAATCTGGCGCACATTGTCGATTACGCGATACGTTGGTTCACCCACCTCAAAGAGAAGTACGGCGCCGCCTATCCCCGCCGCACCGTCATTCGCGGCTTCGACTCCATCGAGGCAGCGAAAGTCGTCGAGGCGAACGAGAAGCTCTACATCAACCGCGAGGAGGGCTTCTTGGGCACGGGGTTGAAACGCGACGAGTTCGTCTGCAACTGTTCCGACATCGACGACATCATCATCTTCTACCGCACCGGAAAATACAAGGTGGTGAAGGTGTGCGAAAAAATGTTCGTCGGGAAAAACATTCTCCATATCGATGTGTTCAAGCGCAACGACACCCGCACCATTTACAACGTGGTCTACCGGCACGGCAAGACGGGTCCCTATTACATCAAACGCTTTGCCGTTACGGGCATAACGCGCGACAAGGAGTACGACCTCACGCAGGGCGCCGACGGCTCCAAAATCGTCTATTTCACGGCGAATGCCAACGGCGAGGCGGAAGTTATCAAGGCGACTTTCAAACCCAAGCTGCGCCAGAAAACCACTTTCATCGAAAAGAATTTCGGCGACATCGCTATCAAGGGACGCCAGTCTATGGGCAACATATTGACCCGCAACGAAATAGAGAAGATACGCTTGAAAGAGCAGGGAGGTTCCACGCTGGGCGGTCGGCAGGTGTGGTTCGACTACGATGTGTTCCGGCTCAACTACGACGGGCGCGGCGAATATCTCGGCGAGTTCCACAACGGCGACCTCGTCTTGGTGGTGCTCGACGACGGCAATTTTTACACCACCTCTTTCGATGCCGGCAACCACTACGACACCAATATCCTGCGGCTCGAAAAGTTCGACCCCGACCGCTGTTGGACGGCTGCCCTCTTCGATGCCGAGCAGGGCTATCCCTACCTGAAACGCTTTTGCTTCGAGGCATCGCAGAAGAAACAGAATTTTCTCGGCGAGAACGGCGACAACCGCCTGCTCCTGCTCAGCCGCGAGGCATATCCGCGCCTCGAAGTGCGCTTCGGCGGCGGCGACGCTTTCCGCCAGCCGTTGGTCATCGAGGCAGCCGATTTCATCGGCATGAAGAGTTTCCGGGCGCGCGGCAAGCGCATCACCACCTACGCTGTCGAGGCGATTACCGAGTTGGAGCCGCTGCGCCGCGAGGAGCCGCAGCAGCAAGAGTCGGAGGAGCCGGCGGCACCCGACACGCCCGACGAGCCGTTTGTCGACGAGAACGGGCAAAAATCCCTCTTTTGACAACCATGTATAGCCGTCTGCACATACGACTGGTTGCGCTCCTGCTCTGTCTATCGGCGGCAGCCGTGTCGGCGCAGGAGCCGGCGGCGCGGCGCACGAAGCCGGCGCGTCCCGTCTTTTCGTCGCTTTCGTTCACGGCGGGCGGCGCGCGCCTCTACGACGATTACCTTTCGGTTTCCGATTACTTGGGCGGCGAGTTCGGTTTTCTCTACGAACAGATGCGGGCGTTGTCCGCGCCCTCCGGCCGCTGGGTCATGCGGCATCGGCTCGACCTCTCCGCCGCGTGCACTCGCAATTTCAAGATGCTCTCGGCAATGGTGTCATACAGTTACGGACTGCTTTACGGCTGGGAGTTTCCCTGCGGCATCGAGCTGCGCAGCGGCGGCGAGCTGGCGCTCTCGGGCGGCGCGCTCTACTGTCCGGGCAACTCCAACAACCCCGCCAACGCCAAAGCCGTGCTGTCGCTCGGCTTTTCCGAGATGCTCTCCTACACGTGGCGGCTTGCGCGCTGTCCGCTGACGTTCCGTTACCACCTCACGCTGCCGGTGGCGGGTGTCTTTTTCTCGCCCGCGTTCGGCGAGAGCTATTACGAAATGTTTTACTTGGGCAACCACGCGGGGCTGGCGCACTTCGGCTCGTGGCACAACCGTTTCGACATGGGCAACCTGCTCACCGTCGAGATACCGCTCGGGCGGTACGCCCTGCGGTTGGGCTACACCAACACGATACGCTACTCCCACGCCGAACACCTGCGCTATTTCCACTGCTCCCATGCCCTGCTCGCGGGCTTCTCCACGCCGCTGGGGCGGAAGGCATCGGAGTCGCGGGCGGTGTGGCAACCCTTTTATTGACAGGCTATGACGACGATGCGCACGATACGTACTTGGTGGGCGGGAGCGCTGCTGGCGCTTCTGTTGCCGGCGTGTGAGCCGGCGGAGCAGTTCGACGACACGGTCTACGGCAATTTCGACGCCCTGTGGTCGATACTCGACAGCCGCTACTGCTTCTTCTCCTACAAAGATGTCGATTGGGACAAGGTATATACCGATTACCGCGCGCGACTGGCGCCCGATATGGGCGAACAGGCGTTTTTCGACGTCTGCGCCGAGATGCTCGGCGAGTTGCGCGACGGGCATGTCAATCTCGCCTCCTCCTTCGATGTGGCGCGCTATTGGGAGTGGTTCGAGGCATACCCCGAAAATTTCGACCGCGAATTGGTGATGAAAAACTACCTGCACCAGCCCGATTACCGCATAGCGGCAGGATTGTCTTACCGCATACTCGACGACTGCAACATCGGCTACGTCTATTACGAAAATTTCAGTACGCCGGTGGGCGAGAGCAACCTCGACCAAGTGCTGCTTGCCTTTGCCGCCTGCGACGGCATCATCATCGACGTGCGCAACAACGGCGGCGGTGAGCTATCCAACGTCCACCGCATCGCCGCGCGCTTTACCGCCGCCGATTTCGTCAGCGGCTACATTCGCCACAAGACGGGACCCGCCCACGACGATTTTTCCGATTACTATCCGGTCGTTCAGCACACCGCGCCCGTCTATCGCATGCACTTCGCCAAGCCGGTGGCGGTGCTTACCAACCGCCGCTGTTACAGCGCCACCAACGACTTCGTCGCCGTCATGTCGTGCCTGCCGCAGGTAGCGGTGGTGGGCGACCGCACGGGGGGCGGCAGCGGGCTGCCCTTCTCGTCCGAACTGCCGCTCGGCTGGATTGTCCGCTTCTCGGCAAGTCCCACATACAGCGCCGATTACGAGCAAATCGAGTTCGGCATCGACCCCGACATTTCCGCCGCCCTCGCGCCCGACGATGCCGCCGCCGGCATCGACTCCATTATCGAGCGGGCAAAACGCTGGATTCTCTCCGGCGAATAACTTCCTCTGTATCAGTTTGACATCACAAATTGTGATCTCAAAGAAAAAAAATAAAATCACTTTTTTAGGTAATTTCCGAAACAAGTATTATCTTTGTCGTGTTATAACGGAGCGATAATGGTTATCAAATTCGAGAAAAAGTATTTGCGGGAGCTCTATTACGAGGGGCGGTGCACAGACAAGAAGCACCGTTTCCAGCCCGATGTGATAGAGCGCTACAAGCGGCGTATAGATACTTTGTACGAATCTTCCGGCATCGAGTCGTTATACCGGTTGCACTCGTTGCGGTATGAAGTTTTGAGCGGCGACAAAGCCGGCATATCTTCCGTTCGGGTGAACGACCGTTATCGTATAGAGTTTATCGTTTCCCACGAAAAAGAGGGAGAGATAGAATTGACGATATGCAATATCATGGAGTTGTCGAATCATTATAAATAGTTTCAATATGAAGAAATTGGATTATCCCTACAAGCCGACGCACCCGGGCGAGATTCTGAAAGAGGAAATCGTTTATCGCGGCATATCGCAAAAGCGGCTGGCGGAGCAGACGGGCATTTCTTATCCCATGTTGAATGAAATACTGAACGGCAAACGTCCGGTAACCGAGACGCTTGCCCTGCTTTTCGAGGCGGCATTGGGGGTGGAAGCCGAAATGCTCGTCCGTATGCAGATGCGTTACAATATGCAGACCATGCGGCAGGACAAACGGCTGGCGGCGCGCCTGCGGGAAATCCGGCGCATCGCTGCCGTTTTATGAACCACTGCAAGTAACTTGCTGTACGACAAAGGGGTGTCCCAATTTGGGACACCCCTTTGTGCAATCTTCGAGTTTTTCAAATCGGGGAGAATAAAAAAAGAGCGGCTGGGGAGCCGCTCTGGAATCTGCGGGAGCAGATTTTGGGGATAAAATGCTTATTGGTTGTAGTATTTTTTGCCTTTTTGTATCAGGAGGCCTTTGGTGTCTTTGCTTACCTGCTGACCGTTGATGTTGTAGACGGGAGCATTTTCATCGACAACAGCATCTACCGTTACTTTTTCGACACCGGCTACTACCGTACCGTCTTTGCTGAGGCTGATAGGAGCCAAAGTCGTAGCGCCCGGAATAAATACGAATCCGTTGGCAGTAATTTTGGAACCGCACGCATTTACATAATAATCAGCATCTTTGTATACGGGGAAAGCAATGACGCCGAGCGTTCCGCCAGTCATCAGGGAGTCGCCCATATAGGTGGCTACACATTCCTGAGCCTGTTTGTAGGAGCTTCCGTTATCATATCCCGGATCCCACTGTCCTCTATAAGATACATAGTAACCATCTTTATCGGCGGGAAGGGTGTAGCGTACACCTGTACCCGTGCTTACTACGGCACCGCTCATGGTATAAGCCATCGGTCTTCCTTTTTTTTCGGAAACGGGACCTTCCCATACGTAGTAGTTTTTATTGTTGGAGTATTTGCCGATAACGTAGAGGTAGCCGTCGGCTTCTACCACGAATTTGAGTACGGCTCCTTCCTGCTGACCAGCATTTTTAAGATCGTTCGGTTTGGGGTTGTTTTTCCCTTGTATGCCGGTCGCCAGATTGCCGTACGTTTGACCGTCGATGACGATTTCGTTTACTGCATCGGCATCGGCTACCAATTCGCTGGTCTTGTAGGGTTCTCCCCACGGTAGTGTCATCGTTATGTTCTCCGATTTACACAGTTCAGTGCCTTCGGGAATATTATCACCGTAGTCTCCTCCTATCCCTAAGGCTTCAACATTGACGAAAGCCGCTTCCTGTTGTGCATAAGCGCCCATGGCAAATGCCAAGACGGCTGCAAAAGTAATTGTTTTTTTCATAATAGTTAGTTTTTAGTGAATAAATAAGGGTTATTGTTTTCTTTCCGGGTAGGCAGGGCGGGAGTTTCCCGTCCTGCCTACAATGGGGTTATTCGGTGCGTTTGCCCGAAAATTGGAAATACGTTACAATTATGTTTCCGCGACTGACTTCCACCGATTTCCTGAATTTTAAGCTCAGCGTACCGTCGGCATTGCATATGCCGTTCAAGTCTTCGGTATTGAGGAAGCCGGTGCTGAGATCATCATCGCTGGGAATCGTGGAAAAGCAGAACTTGATGTCGTCGTTTGACCACGTAACATTGAGCGGATACTTTTCCGTTCCTGTCGCGTCGTTATTCGTCGGGCATACGGAGGAGAATACGGCGGTGTAGGTGCTGTCGCCTGCGGTGAAAGTTACTGTAGCCGCTGCCGTGCCTGTGGTAGTACCGTTATTGATGGTGTAGGAGCCATCGTAGGTGCCGGCGATAGCCTGCTCGGGCAGCTGAATATGGAGACCGCGGTCGATGCTGCTGGTGCTGCTGTCGTCGCAGGCGGCGAAGGCGAAGCAAAGGGTCAGTGCGGCGAAGATGCCATATACTGTTTTTTTCATTGTCATATACGTTTTAGTTGTTGTATCTATATTATTCTTCGGCAGATACCACGTAGCCCGGGTTTTGGTCGGCGCCGGTCATGCCGGTGTTGTTGTTAAGCTCTGCGTCGGGTATGGGTCGCAGCCACTTGATGTTGCCGTCAAAACCCGTCATATCGGCGACCGAAGCTATTTCCCGATTAAATGCGATGTTGTAGCGCACGAGCTGTTTGGTGCGGCGCAGGTCGACGAAGCGTATTTTCTGGGCGTAGCATTCGCGGGCGCGCTCGTCGAGCAGCAGGTCGAGCATACGCATCGTACCGCTTAGCGTGTATTGCGGGTCGTAGTCGGCGAGCGAGCCGAGTACGGGCGCTTTGGCACGGTCACGCACTTGGTTGATGTAGTTCAGGCATTCGTTTTCGTGTCCGCCGAGCAGTTTGGCTTCGGCAGCCACGAGATAGATTTCGCTCAGGTCTATCAGCACGATGTCGTGGAAGCAGTTCTGCTTGTTCACAGGGTCGTCGAATTTGCGCACTTTTACACCGCTGTCGGTACTCTTATAGAAGTCTTCAAGCGTCGACGTTTTACTATCTTTTTGAATCGTTGCTTTACTATTGCACGAATACGTGGTTATGGTTCCATCTTTACCCATTACGACGACTACATTCTTCCTGTTTGCTATCAGGTTTGCCATCCTGCTGCTGTTGGCGGTTATCCAATCCTGTACTTCGGTTTCCGTTACCCAGTAGGGGAAATATTTGGTGTTGATGCGTAGGGTGGCAAGCTCTGCTTCCGACTTGCCATAGAAGACATAGTAGGAATTTTTAGCATCGACGGTATCGGCATAGAACGTGGTCATGAAAGTGCCTTCGTAGCGTTCGTCGCCTTTCTCGAAGAGACCCATCGACTTTACACTCTGCTGATCCTCGCTACTGCTGGTTACATTCATGAAGTCGGAGTAGTAGCCGCCGTATTGTCCGCTTTGTCCGTTGCTGTCGTCATTAAGCGTATTTTCGATGGCTCCGGCGTCGTAGTTGATTACCCAAACGAATTCGTCGTTGCCTTCGTTGTAAGGATCCCATTTTTGGGCGAACGTCTGGGTAAGCCCTTTGCCGTTAATGGCTTTTTCTGCCCATTCGGCAGCTGCATCGAAGTGTTCGTAGCCGCCGGTTACCGTGAAAGCGCCTGTGGCGGCATCGTCGAGCTGCGTGTCGATGTCCCAGCCCCATGCGAGGTATATCTTCGCGAGGAGGGCAGCTACCGTTTGCTTGCTCGGACGACCGGACGCATGGTCTTCGGCGGCGAGCTGGCAGTTGTTGTAGATGTCTTCGAGGTCGGCGGTCAGGTTGCCGTAGACCTCGGCGAGCGGGGTCTTGGGGTAGTTGCGTTCGGCGGTGTTGATGTAGTTGGTCACGTAGGGTACGCCGCCGAACTGCTGCGTCAGGCAGTAGTAGGCATAGGCACGGATAACGCGCGCCTCTTGAGCCTGTGCCCCCGACACGCCGTAGTGCAGAGCTCCGTTGGCGTAGTTGATGGTCGTATAGCAGTTGCCGTAGTACGAACGGATGTCGCTGTCGGCAAAGTCGAACGAATAGTTGTTGTATTGGGTGGTCGGCTTACGTATGGTAACGTAGAGATCGGAGCCTTCGTCGCCCAAATGTATGGTGTTGTTGAAGCTCTTCATGCTTTTGTAGGCAGAGGTGAGCATCGACGCGGGGTTGCCGGCGAAAAAGTCGTCTGCCGTGGTGCCTCCCGCGCTTTTGTTTTCGGCATCGAGAAAGTCGTCGCACCCCGCGAGGGCAAAGGTGCCGGCGACGGCTGCTGCCATGATGTATTTCAATATTTTCATTGTCTTTCGTCTTTAAGGGTTAGAATTGAATGCTTGCGCCCACCTGATAGGTGATGGTCGAAGGTCCGTCCTGCGAAAGTCCTGCGCCCGCCCATTCGGGGTCGAATCCCTTATACGAGGTGATGACGAAGGGGTTGGTTACGGTGAAGTAGAGCCGCAGGTTGGAGCAGCGCCACGGCGAGAGCCATTTCTTGGGGAAGGTGTAGCCGAGGGTGATGTATTTCACCTTTACGAACGAAGCGTTCTGTATGCTGTTGGCTTCTTCGAATTGGTTTTCATAATTGCCCAAGCCTCCGTTCGATGCGTTGCTGGGGAAAGGCAGTTCGCCGTAGTGGGTGCGTTCCTGATAGATGGGGTTGATGAAAGTGCCATCGGATCTCACACCGTCGCAGTCGACAAGGGTGCCGGCGGGAATGTAGAAGTCGGCAGCGATGTGCTGGCGTCCGCGGTCGCCGTAGTCCCAATATTTTTTAAGCATGTCGGAATAGACATACTGTCCGAGCTTGGTGTAGAACTGGAATCCGAAGTCCCAGCCCCGCCACGTGAGGTTGGAGGTGAGGGTGCCGGTGAATTTGGGGTCGCCGCGGAAGAACTGACGGTCGCTGTCGTCGATCTGACCGTCGCCGTTGGTATCGGCGATTTTGGGCTGACCTTCGGTGGCGCCGTACACTTTGTAGTAGTAGTCGTATTCGCGCACCTGATCGCCCGGGGTGAATCCGTTTTTGGCGGCGGCTTCGTTGTCGGGCACGGTCATCATGCGGTCGGAAACGACGCCGTCGTATTTATAAGCATAGATCACGCTGTAGCTTTCGCCGACGAAGAGCGAGTTGGTGGCGAGATTTTTGCCGGAGCCGTTGAGGTAGCGGTCGCCGACGCCGTTGATTTCGAGCACTTCGTTTTTGTTGTGGGCGAAGTTGAGCGATACCGTCCAGTTCCAGTCTTTTCTGTCGACAAGCACGGCACTGAGAGCTACCTCGACACCGGTGTTTTTCACGCTGCCGACGTTGGTGGTGAGGCTTACGCCGTTGCCGGCTTCAAGGGGCATGGAGACGTTGTAGAGCAGGTCGGTGGATTTTTTGGTGTACCAGTCGACACTACCGGAGAGACGATTCTTGGCGAAAGCGAAGTCGATACCGGCATTGAACTCGTGCGATTTCTCCCATTGCAGAGTGGGATCGACTAAACCGGAGGGTCTGTATGCGGCAGACATACCCGGGTACGAACCGTTCAGGCTTGCGGTGGTCTGGGTGGCGTAGTTGCCGACGCCGGCGTTGTTACCGGTAACACCGTAGGAGAGGCGTATTTTGAGGTTGTTCACGTTGTCGAGACCCTTCATGAAGTCTTCTTCGGAGAGGCGCCAAGCCAAGGCTGCGGAGGGGAAGGTGCCCCAGCGGTGCCCGTCGGCGAACTTGGAGGAGGCATCGCCGCGCACGGTGGCGGTGATGAGGTAGCGGTTCAACAGCTCGTAGTTGACGCGGAAAGCGTACGATACCATGCTGTTTTCACCATAGCTGGTTTCGGAGTTGGCGTAGTTGAATGCCATGTTCTGCATGGCGTACCAGTCGGCGCCCATAACGGGTGCGTGATAGCCGTTGGCATCTTCGCCGTTGGTGCCCTCCCAGTGTATGGACTCGGTGTTGTAGGAGCGGAGGGAGAACAAGCCCATGACACCGATGGTGTGAATCTTGAAAGTGCGCTGCCAGTTGAGTATGTTATCCCACGTCCACTCGAAGCTGCGACCGCTTTCGTAGTAGGCGCTTGCCCACGCATGACTTTCGTCCATAGGCATTTGCGTGTAGGGCGCTTTCTCGGTGACCGCATAGGTATGTCCCGGATTCTTGGGGTCTTCGATACCGCGGTAATAGCCGTGCCGCGTGTTGGAGTAGTTGGGCGAGAAAGTGGTCTTGAAGTTGAAGCCCTCCATAAAGTCGAGTTGCAGGTACATATTGCCGAGCAGGCGCCATGCCTCTTGCTGCTCTTTCGAGTTGTTCACCTGCATCAGCGGGTTGAAAGTGTCGGTGAACTGCTCACCGGAAGACTTGGAGGTTCCCAGCGTGAATTTGTTGCCCGGGAAGTTGGTGAGGTCGCCTGCGGTGTGCCACGTGCCGTCTTGGTCGTACTGGTCTTGCAGGTAGTAGGGAATCATAAAGGGGTTCATGGCGTAGCTGTCGCTCACGGCGCTGCCGTTGGCATAGGTGTTGGTCTGGCGCGCCATATTGAAGTTGAAGCCCACTTTGACCACGCGGTTCACCTGCGCGTCCAACGAACCTTTGAGGTTGATGCGGCGCTGCATATCGTCTTGGAAAAGACCTTTTACGGCATTGTAGCCGACGCCCATGTGGTAATTGATTTTGTCGCCGGAGCCGCTTACGGAGAAGTAGTGGTTTTGCTGCGAGCCGGTTTGGGTAATGATGCCGGGCCAGTCGTAGGTGTCGCCGTTCAGAAGCATTCTCTTCAACACGAACGTGCCGTCGTCGCCCAAAAGCAGTGCCTGATTTATTTTTTCTTCTCTATAAGCGGGACGTCCGCCATTGTCCATCGTTGTGGAGGAGGGACCGTATATGAGGAATTTCAAGAAGCGGTAGTTGTAAAATTCCTGACCGTCCATAAAGTCGGGCATACGGGCGGCTTTGTTGACGCCGTAGAAACCGTCGTAGGAGATAACGGCTTTGGAGCCTTGCTTGACGGTGGTACCGCTCTTGGTGGTCACCATGACGACGCCGGCGGTAGCCCGCGAACCGTAGATAGCGGTGGAGGAGGCATCTTTCAGAATATCAATGCGTTCGATGTCCTGTTGGTTGAGCCAGTCGATGTCGTCGCACATCACTCCGTCGACCACGTAGAGAGGTTTGGTGGAGGAGTTGATGGAGGACTTACCGCGGATTTCGATGTCGAAACTGCCGCCGACACGACCGGAACTTTGTGTGATGTTTACACCCGGGGTGGCACCTTGGAGGTTTTCCATAACGGAGGGCGCCCCGCGCACGGTGAGGTCTTTGGTATTGACGGAAGCGACGGAACCGGTGAGGTCGGTTTTCTTCACCGTACCGTAACCGACGACGACAACCTCGTCGAGCTCGTTGGCGTCTTCTACCATAACGATGTTGAACTCGGTTTTACCGGCAACGGGAATGGTCTGCGTAACATAACTGATGTAGCTGACTTTCAACGTGGCATTTTCGGGAACATTGTTCAGGGTGAACTTCCCGTCGATGTCGGTCGCCGTTCCGGACTTGCCGTCGACGCTGACGGTAACGCCGATGAGCGGCTCGCCGGAAGCGTCTTTCACAGTACCATGAATGGTCTTTTGCGCTACGGCAAAAAGACACATCGTGGACATGAGCAAAGTCGTAAAGACTCTTTTGATTTGTCTGTTCATTGCTTTTTGGTATTAATAATATTGGTTAAGTTTATGCATAATGTAGAATTGCCACGCACGCCGGCGGCAGCGGAAATTACCGCCGCGCGCCTGCGAACTTCGTATGCCGAAAAGCCTTTGTCTGCGCCGTTCATACGTATGTAGTCTTTCAAATTTGCCGTAAAGATATTACTTTGCGTGAAAAATAAAAAATTTTTCACTCTATTTTATATCTTATATCTATATTTTTCTGTTCTGTTTCGGGTTCAGGGGCGTGTGTTTCGCCGCCCCTATACCTTATATATACTACCGCCCGACAATGACTTTCGCGCCCTCGACGATGTAGAAGCCTCGCTGCAGCACGGTGAATATGTCGTTGTAGGGTATCTGCCGGCGGACGCACTGCCCGGCGATGTTGTAGACATCGACGAGGCGGTCGGGGTCTTTGGGCGCTGCCGCAATCTCTTCGACGGCGCCGGTGCCGATGTTGCGCACCGTCAGGGTGATGATGACGACCGTCTGCTTGCCGCCGAAGCGCATGACGAACGAGCCGCGCAGCGGGGTGTCGAAGTCGAGGGTGTGCGATACGACGACGCCGTTTCCTCCCTCTTTCGCCGGGAAGACGTACTGCGTGGAATCCACCTCGCCGCCGAAACGGGTGAGATAGGAGTCTTCCTCGTAATTGTCGTAACCCTCTATTTTGGCGGAGAGCACCTCTTTGCCGTCGGGTATGGTTATCGTGAAATCGACGTCGCACGAGAATTTTATGCGGTTGCCGTTTCCGGTGGAGTAGCCTTTGCCGTTGTTGTTGGTGATGTAGTAGCCGCCGTTGAAGTTCCAGCGGGTGTCCTCCGAGCCGGTGGCGGTCATGGCGGAAATTTCCACCTCTGCGGCTTCGGTCGATGAGGAGGAGTCTGTCGTCTTGCCGAGCAGCTCGCCGTCGGAGGTGCAGCCCTCCATGATGTCGGCGACGAGGCTGTTCATGTAGACTTCGAGCATGGTGTAGCCGTCGGCGTCGAGGGTGTTGCGGTCGGCGGGGTCGTCGGGATTAAGCCCTTTCGCCTTTTCCCATTCGTCGGGCATACCGTCGCGGTCGGTGTCAGCGGGCGCGGGCAGCGACTTCAATTCAGGCCATGCGCTTGCGGCGCCCGGAGCGAGGCAATTGTTCTGCGTGTCGATGATGCCGTGGCTGCCCGAGCCGAACGACGTGCCGGAGTAGGTGGCTTTTCTGTCGCGCGTGTCGGCTACCATGACGGCATCGAGCGCGTCGCGCGCGTGACACGCGCCCGCGTACTTTAATACTTTGTCGAATGCCACGTCGGGGGTGTGCGTCGTCGTGGCGACGAACGCTATCGGCTCGTCGATGCGCAGCGAGTCTTTGGTGCCTTGCGTGTAGGTGTAATCTACGCCGGAACCGTTGCTTATCTGGGCGTAGATGCCTTTCGTCCAGTTATCGGTCGTAACATCGTCGTGTCCCTCTATTTTGTTTCCGTCCACGAAATATTTTCCCCACGTGTGCAGGGTGGGCTTCCAGTCGTTCCACGACACTTTCACCGGCGTGCCGTCCACGGCGATGGAGTCGGTGGTCATGTCTATTTCGTATGTCGTTCCGTCGATGGTTACGTAGTTTTTCGTTCCGTCGGAAGACCCTGACACTTTTTTGTCGGTGTGGGTGGTGCCTTTCACCTTGTTGTAGGCGGTTGCAATGGAGCCCTTGTTGAGGCAGTAATCCACCGTCCTGATGCCCGGCGAGGCGATGCGGTAAGCTATGGCGCTGCCTTTTTTATCAGTGGCGGGACCGGGCTTGTAGTAATTGTTCACCATGTTCACGTTCATGGCTTCGCCGCCGTAGCAGCCGTTTCCTGCCCAGTTGTAAATCACGTTGTTACGCAAGTCCATGCGCTCGTCGAGCTGCGTCGAAGGACGCGGACCCAGACGCGGCGTGCGACTCTCGTGGTGGCATATCAGGTTGTGGTGGTACGATGCGCCGCTGCCGCCCCAGTTGCCGCCGTAGCCGTGCGTGCCTTTGCTGTGTCCGGAGTTGCGCAGACTTTGCGATGCGATGCACCACTGTACGGTGATGTTTTTCGAACCGTAGACCGAGAGGCATTCGTCGATGCTCCAGCTTACCGAGCAGTGGTCGACCATGATGTTCGATTTGTCCATGCCGCCCAGCCCGTCGCCTTCGTGGTTGGCTACGTTTTCGTTGCCGAGACGGAAGCGCAGGAAGCGTATGATGACGTTGTTGGCGCTGATGGTAAAGGGATAGCCGGCAATGCAGATGCCGTCGCCCGGAGCGGTCTGCCCCGCGATGGTTACATCGCCGTTTTTCAGGGAGAGTGCCGATTTCAGGAATATGGTGCCCGATACGTCGAATACGATGGTGCGGCACCCCGATTTTCCGACCGCTTCGCGGAACGAGCCTTCGCCGCTGTCGTTGAGATTGGTTACGTGATACACTTCGCCGCCGCGTCCGCCGGTAATGTAGCGGGCAAAACCTTCGGCGCCCGGAAATGCCGGCAAATCTTCCGCCTGTATGGCGGCAAATGACAAAAGGCAGCAGAATGACAGAATTAATTTTTTCATGGTATCACTTTTTGCGTAAAATTTCACGAACAAAGATAATACATAATCTTATGTAAAAAAGAGGACTTTTTATTCAAAGGAGTGTACTTTTTTCTATCGACGCGACCGCTTCGAAGAAAGCCAACATCTTCTTTCCGAGCATGTTTCCTTGCTACAAATATAAATGTTTTTTCACGAGTTCACAAATTTTATCAGCGAAAACGGGAAGCGGGAGCCGTCATTGTTCTTTGACGTATGCCGACGGCGACTTGCCGGTTATCTTCTTGAAACTGCGGCTGAAATATTTGGGGTCGGCGTACCCGACTTTGTAGGCGACTTCGGCAATCGAAAAGTTGCGCGACTGCATCAGCTGTATGGCGCGCTTGATGCGTATGGTTTGCAGGAAGTTGATGGGCGACTGTCCCACCAGCGCTTTGATTTTCCGGAAGAACACGCTGCGGCTGAGCGCCATTTCCCGAGCCAAGTCATCGACACTCAGGTCGGAGTTGTCGAGGTTGGCGTCGACGTAGGCAAGAAGTTTTTGCATGAATTGTTCGTCGGCGGGCATAATGGATAGCTCGGGCAGTTGGTAGCCTGTTTCGCCGGCGGAGTTTTGCCCGATGTGTTCCATGTATTTTTCGCGCAGGAGCTGCTGTTGCTGCTGTATCATGGCTACGCGGGCTTTGAGCAGCTGGGTGCTGAACGGTTTTACCATGTAGTCGGCGATGCCGCTGTTGGCGCCGCGAATGCGGTCGTCGAGCGTGGCTTTGGCGGTCAGTACGATTATGGGAATGTGGCAGGTGGTGGCGTCGGCTTTGATGCGGTCGATGAGTCCGAATCCGTCGAGTTCGGGCATCATCAAGTCGGTAATCACCAAGTCGGGCATGTATTCGAGCGTCTGCGTCCAGCCCTCCTCGCCGTTGCAGGCGGTATAGACTTTGTAGCTGCGTCTCAGGCTGTTTTGCAGGAAAGCGCGCAGGTCGCGGTTGTCTTCGACCACGAGAATGGAGAAGCGGTCGTCGCCATCGGCATCTTCGATTTCTTCGGCGATTTCCTCCTCGTCGTCGGCTTCGCTGTCGTTCAGGAGAAATTCGGCTTGCGTATCTTTCTCGAAGTGGTCTTTTCCCGTGAGAAATGCTACCTCGAACGTGCTGCCCTCGCCCGTCCGGCTGTGGACGGAAATTTCGGCGTGATGCAGCTCCGCCAGCTGCTTGACCAACGACAGCCCGATGCCCGTCGATTGCTTGTAGATATTGTTTTGCAATATGGTGTCGAAGCGCTGGAACAGCGTTTCGATTTTGGCGGGCGGTATGCCTACGCCCTTGTCGTGTACGGCGATGACGATGCGGTCGTCTTCCCGTGCCACCTCCACCGTTACCGACTTGCCTGCCGGCGTGTATTTGAAGGCGTTGGACAGGAGGTTGATGAAAATTTTTTCGAATTTGTCTTTGTCCGCCCATACGTACATATCGTCGGTTCCCATTTCGAGACGGAAGTCGATTTTGTTCATGCGGGCGATGTTGTCGAAGTTTTCCATGATGCTCTCCAACTCTTCCCGTACATTGAGCTTCTCGACCAGCAGACGCATTTTTTCGTTCTGAATCTTCCGGAAATCGAGAATCTGGTTGATGAGGTTCAACATACGGTGGGCGTTGGTCTGTACGACCGTCAGATACTCTTTGTCCTGCTCGGGCAGTTGTTCGTCTTCCAACACCTCCGAGAGCGGTCCTTCGATGAGTGTGAGCGGGGTGCGCAGTTCGTGCGATATGTCGGTGAAGAATCGGAGCTTCGCTTCCGTGAGCTGGTGCTCCACCCGCAGGCGGTAGCGCAATTTGTAGATATGCAGGTAGATGAATACGATGAGGCTTATCAACGCGATGGCGAGAACGACGTAAAGGCATATCGCATACGGGGTTTCGGCAAACGCCGGTTGGCGCGATACGGGAAGCGTCCGTTCGTTATCGACCCAAAGCCCGTTGCGGTTGGTGGATTTCACCCGCAGTTTGAAATTTCCTGCCGGAAGATTGATATAATTGGCGGTCAGGTTGTCGGAGGTGATAGTCCACTCTTTGTCCACGCCCTCCAATTTGTAGGCGTATCTGATGGCGGCATCGGAGGAGAAATCGACGGCAACGAAAGGCACGGACAAAGTCCTTTCGGTCGCTTTCAGCCGTATTGCCTCTGTTCCGTTTCCGAATACGATGGCGGGAATGTAACCGTTGTCGGCTATCTTGTCGGGTTCGACCATCGCCACACCCGTGCCGGTGGATACGAGCAGTTTCCCGTCGGGATAGATGTAAGGCTTGTTTTCCGACAAGGTGGTATAGCGCTGGAATATGTCGTTTCCGAAATTCTCGAAATTCTCGTTTCTGGGATTGAAACGCATCAACAGCCGCTCGGAGAGCACCCAGATGTATCCGCTGCGGTCTTCGGTAACGTTGAGCACGACATCGGAATAGGCACCCGACTGTTTGGTATAGGACTTGAAACGGATATTGTCGGAAAGCAAATCGCGGGAGAGAATTTTGTTGAGTCCGCCGCCGAATGCCGCCACGTATATATCCCCGTTTTCTGCTACTTCCAAGCCCATGACATCGTTCCCGCCCAGACTGTGTTCATCGTCTTTTTGTCGCACATTGCAGTAGAAAAAGAGGTCTTCGGGCAGATAGAAATTTTCGTCGAACGTAAAAAGTCCCTGCGTAGTGCCGACGAGAATCACGCTGTCGTCGGTCTCTGCCAAGCAGCGCACCTGCTTGGGTTTGCTGCCCGAGCGCAGTGCCAACCGGTTGTTTTCATGGAAAAACAGCGGTGCCGGGTCGTTGGGCGATTCTATCATGTTCAGTCCGAAGTCGTAGCACCCGACCCAGATGCGTCCGCTTTTGTCTTGCAAGATTGCATATACGGCTTCACCGCTGATGTTGTACGGTTTGTGTCCGTCGGGCTTGAAGTGTCCCGTAATGCGGTATTGGTGCGGGTCGGCATAGCGCATTCGGTACAGCCCTTCGCCTTTTGTTCCCACCCACAGGTTATGATCTTTATCTTCCAGCATGGCGTAAATGCCGGCACTGAACAGCGTTTGTTCCGGTACGATTCGTCCGTCGGGCGACAGGTAGCCCAGACGTTTGCCTTCTTCGCGTATCTCCACCGTGCCGTCGCGTGTCGAAATCCACATGCGCCCCATCGAATCGACAAATGTGCATCGTATTTCGCCTCGCAGGTAATCCGGCAGCAGATAGATGCCTTTGTTCCCGAATTGCAATTTGTGCAGTCCTGAATTGCACCCGACCCAGATGTTTTCCTGTTTGTCCTGAAATACCAACCGTATCGTTTGCGACAGGAAACGTCCGGCGTTGTACGGCGCCAATGTATGGGTAGTCGTGTCGATGCGGTGCAATCCTCCCGACCGCAAAAACAGAAACAGGTCGCCGGAAGGGTTGTTGAAAAAGAGGGGGCGCGTGACGTCTTGCGATGACCACACCGTTCCTTTTGCCTGCTTCAATGGTACGATGCGGCGGTTGTCGGCATGGAGTACATACGTCTGCATGTCTTTTGTTATCAGACAGTAACACCCGTTTTCGCCGAAGCAGGAAATAACTTCCTGCGAGCCGTTGCGCGTCGGGAGCCGCTGTTGCTTCACCTCTTGTGTTCGGGAGTCGATAAAAAGCATTCCGGCATCGGTAGCCACCACGATAGTGGTGTCGTCGGCAAAGAGCATACGGTAAAGGTGGGTTGCCGTCGGGGGCATGTTTTCCACGAAAGTCAGTTCACCCGTTTTCATGTCGTATGTCGCGATGCGGCATTCGGGAGTGCCCAGCCATATCCGGTTGTCGTGTTCCGTCCAGCTTTTGTAGGTAAGGTTATTGCGGAAGCTGTTCCCGCCGACAGTCATGATGCCTTGGTCGCTCAATATCCATTCGTTGCCTTGCGAGTCGAGCTTGATGTCGTATATTTTCCGTTTCTTCGGCAGGGGGTTGGGATAAAGGGTAGGGGTGGAAATGTCTTTGTCGTCGATGCGGTAGAGGGTGCCGTCTTCTTCGATAAGCCACGAAAAGCCGTTTTTCAGCGATACGACTTTATATGCCGTCACCTTGCGTTTGAATCGTTCTTCCAGCAGACTCTGGACGTCGTCGAAATGCCCTTGCCGGTTGCGGAAAAGGTAGAAACGCTCCCGCCCGATGCACCAGATGTCATTTTCGCTGTTTACAGCCAAGACGTCGATACGGTTCTGCACAAGGGGCTCGTGGTTTCCCGGCAGGGACTTGTAGCAGGAAAATCCATATCCGTCGTAACGGTTCAATCCGTCCCACGTAGCAATCCACAAAACGCCGTCGGCATCTTGCTCCACTGCCGTAACGCGGCTTTGCGACAGCCCGTCGGCAGCCGTGTAAGTGGTCATGCGGCACGACTGCGGCGGTTGCGCCCATGCCGATACGATAAAAAACAGTCCTAAGAAGACGGAAATGGTGTATTTCATAACTAACAAATATAAGAAATATTTTCGATTGAAAATGTATGAAAACGCCCAAAAGACGAAAAATGCACTTTTTTGATTTATTTATCCTCTCTTTTGCGAATAAATCGAAAGAAAAAGGTCGTTTGGTTAAAAAATACACTTATTCGCTTGAATTGTCAACTTTCGGCATGATAATATGTTTTTTCTTTGCATTAGAAAAATTTTGCATTCTAAGAATGCATTTACACATGTAGTTTCTTTTCATGTTTACTTTCGGAGAGGGTTTTTCGATGCTTGTCGAAGCCCTCTTTTTTTATTGAAAAAATTCGGCAGATTCCTTTTAGCGAGCCTGTCGATTCTTTTACGGACTGCCGTCTTGTCGACGGACACGCCGGCGAATTTGCCGCTATTTTTATGAGAAACTTTTCTTTTCGCTATCTTTGCACGAAAATTTTACCGAACGATGCGAACACTCATTTCTCTGCAAAAAGGGGTGGCGGGCGACCCCGCCCGACGTTTTCGCATTCCCGTCGATTTTGAATTGCGGGAAGGCGAGCATTTAGCAATTGTGGGACAGAATGGAAGCGGTAAAAGTACGTTAATACAGACGGTTACGGGGCAGCTTTTTTTGAAAAGCGGCACACTGATGCTCGACTTCGGCGCGCACGCGGGACGCTATGATTCCGACAATATCCGCTATGTAACGTTCAATGATGCCTACGGTACGGCGACGTCGGACTATTATTATCAACAGCGTTGGAACTCGCAGGACAGCGATCTTTCGCCTTGCGTTGCCGATGTTCTCGGAAAGGAAAAATGTGAAAATTCCTTATGGAAAGATAAGATATACAGCCTGTTGGGTATCGACAACTTGCTCCAATTGCCTATCATACAACTTTCGTCGGGCGAACTGCGCAAGATGCATATCGCCCGCCTGCTGCTTTCCGCTCCGAAAGTGTTGATACTCGAAAGTCCTTTTATCGGTCTCGATGCGGCGGCGCGCCGCCTGCTCACGGAGCTGTTGCAGCAACTGATTGCCGAGACGCCGGTGCAGGTCGTTTTGGTGGTGTGCGCTCCGCAGGACATTCCCTCTTTTATAACGCATGTTTATCCGGTGGAGGATATGCAGTGCGGCGCGAAGATGACGCGGCAGGAGTATCTGGCGGGCGAAACGCTTTCCGCCCGACGGGAGGAGGTTGCCCGCCGGCAGGTGATTCTGCCGCAGTCGGCCGGCGAAAAAACGCTTTGTACGGCAGAAACGATCGTGCGTTTTACCGACGTGTCGATACGGTATGGCGAGCGCACCATTCTCGACAAAATAAATTGGACAATAAAAAATGGAGAAAAGTGGTCGTTATCAGGTGCTAACGGTGCCGGAAAATCGACTTTGCTCAGTCTCGTCTGTGCGGATAATCCGCAAGCCTATTCGCAGAATATAACCCTTTTCGACCGTCGGCGCGGCACGGGCGAAAGCATCTGGGACATCAAGCGGCACATCGGTTACGTGTCGCCCGAGATGCACCGCGCCTACCTCAAAGACATTCCCGCCGTCGAAATCGTGGCGTCGGGCTACTACGATACCATCGGTCTTTACCGCCGCCTTTCCGACGAACAGACAGCACGATGCGCCGGCTGGCTCGATGTTTTCGGCATCACGGCGTTGCGCGACCGCTCGTTTGTGAAACTCTCGTCGGGCGAACAGCGGCTGTTGCTGCTGGCGCGGGCGTTGGTCAAAGACCCCGACCTGCTGATTCTCGACGAACCCCTGCACGGTCTCGACGTACTCAACAAGGCGCGGGCGTGCGCCGTCATCGAAGCCTTTGCCGCCCGTGCGGGCAAGACGCTTATTTACGTTACGCACTATCCGGAGGAGCTTCCTCCCTGCATCGACAACAGTTTGGTATTGCGGCGCAACGATTGAAAAAAGCGGCGAAGCACAGGCTTCGCCGCTTTTCTTTTTGTCGGTTTTATTCTCAGATTTTTTCGAGAGCCTGTTGCAGGTCGGCGATGATGTCGTCGATGTGCTCCGTGCCGATGGAGAGTCGTATCGTGGCAGGCGTGATGTGCTGCTGCGCCAGCTCCTCCGGCGTCATTTGCGAGTGGGTGGTCGTATAGGGGTGGATTACCAGCGACTTTACGTCGGCGACGTTTGCCAGAAGTGAGAATATTTCCAGCGAGTCGATGACGCGCCACGCCTCTTTTTCGCCTCCTTTTATTTCAAAGGTGAAAATGCTGCCGCCGCCCTGCGGAAAATATTTTTGGTACAGCGTGTGGTCGGGGTGATTGGGCAGCGAGGGGTGATTGACTTTCGTTACTTTCGGGTGCTTCGACAGAAATTCGACCACCTTCAAGGCGTTGGCAACGTGCCGTTCCACCCGCAGCGAAAGCGTTTCGAGCCCTTGCAGCAGAATGAAAGCGTTGAACGGCGAAATGGCGGCACCCGTATCGCGCAGAACAACGGCGCGTATTCTCGTAACGAAAGCCGCCGCACCGGCTGCGTCGGCGAATATGGTGCCGTGATAGCTCGGGTCGGGTTTTGCCAGTGTCGGGAATTTGTCGGCGTTGGCTTTCCAGTCGAATGTTCCGCCATCGACGATGACGCCGCCGAGGCTCGACCCGTGTCCGCCGATGAATTTCGTGGCGGAATGCACCACGATGTCGGCGCCGTGTTCGATAGGTCTGATGAGGTAGGGCGTGCCGAATGTGTTGTCGATAATCAGCGGAATATGGTGGCGGTGAGCCACTTCGGCGACCGCGTCGATATTTGTTACGTCGGAATTGGGATTGCCGAACGTTTCGGCATACACTACTTTGGTTTCGGGGCGTATGGCAGCCTCCAACGCTTTCAAGTCATTGACATTGACTATCGTATGCGTAATGCCCTGTGTGGCGAGTGTGTGCGTGATGAGGTTGAACGAGCCGCCGTAGAGATTGTCGGCTGCCACGATATGGTCGCCCACGCCGAGAATGTTTTGCAGGGCATACGTTACGGCAGCCGCGCCGGAAGCTACGGCAAGAGCCGCTGTGCCCCCTTCGAGTACGGCGATGCGCTCCTCGAACACCCCTTGCGTCGGGTTGGTCAGGCGTCCGTAGATGTTGCCCGCATCGCGCAGGGCGAAGCGGTCGGCGGCGTGCTGCGAGTTGCGGAACACGTAAGAGGTCGTTTGGTAAATGGGAACCGCGCGAGCGTCGGTGGCGGGGTCGGGCTGTTCCTGTCCTACATGGAGTTGCAGGGTTTCGAAGTGAAGATTTTCTCGTTTCATATGATATAATGTTTTGGTTTTATTTTCTTCACAAAAATATTTTCAATAAAATAAATGAACAAGAAATTTTGTAAATATGGAAAATAATTCTATTTTTGCGGAGTATTAAAGAAATAAACGATTGTCGGCATAAACAAACTGCCGTCCGGAAAGAAAAATATTCTTATGGAAACACTCGATAAAACCGATTTGCAAATCCTGCGCGTGTTGCAGGAGAACGCACGGCTCACGACCAAAGAGCTGGCGGCACGGGTGCACCTCTCGACCACGCCCGTGTTCGAGCGGCTTAAACGTCTGGAAAACGAGGGTTATATAAAGAAGTATATCGCCCTGCTCGATGCCGGCAAACTCAATCGGGGATTCGTCGTATTCTGCTGTGTGAAGCTGCGCCGGCTCAATCGCGACATCGCTTTCGATTTCGTGCGTATCGTCAAGGATATTCCGGAGGTAACGGAGTGTTACAACATCTCCGGCGAGTACGATTATCTGCTGAAAATACACGCTCCCGACATGAAATATTATCAGGAGTTTTTGCTCAATGTGCTGGGAACTATCGACAGTCTCGGCTCGCTTACAAGTATGTTTGTGATGGACGAGGTGAAGCAGAATGGCGGCATACCTTTCTGACCGTCGGGCGGAAAAAAAGAAAAGGCTTTCGGGCTTTATTGGCTGCTTGGTATATGTTTATTAAATGTCTATATTTGCAATGGAATAAGAGAAGAACATGGCGAAAGTAATTACTAAGCGAAAACAGAATGGTGAAGTATTTACCCCTGTCGAACTTGCAAATTTTCTTGCTGAACGAATGGTGAAATACCTTCAAGGTAATCAGCCGTTAAAAATTTGCGATCCTGCATGTGGCAACGGCGTTCTTCTGAATGCGATATCGAAATTATTGTTTACACCTGACCGTCAAAAAAGTTTTATTATAGGTTATGACAAAGACAATGAATATTTAAAAAAAGCACGAAGGCTTATTGCATCGTCTTATCCGGGATTTGAGATATCATTTGAATCTAAAGATTTTATTGAAAAACCAATAGAAAAGTCTCTATTTGCTTCTTTGCCTAAATGCGATGTGATTATAGCTAATCCGCCTTATGTCCGCACACAGGCATTAGGTAATGAAAAAGCACAAATGATTGCTAAGTTGTATGGTTTGGCGGGTAAGGTCGATTTGTATTTTCCATTCCTCATCAATATGACGGAATATCTAAACGAGGGTGGCATTTTGGGTGTTATCACGTCGAATCGTTATTTAACGACGAAGAGTGGAGAAATAATAAGAAAATATTTGCTGGAACATTATGATATTCTTGAAATTATTGATTTGGGGGATACGAAATTGTTTGATGCAGCTGTGTTGCCGGCGATATTTATTGGAAGAAAAAATAATTCTGTCAAAAAAAATACGATAGGGAAATTTTATAAGATATATGAGAATCACTCGTGTGGGCAGATTATATCGGTAAAACGATCTATTTACAAAATACTTAGTTCTTCACGCTCCGGTTGCTATCAAGTAGGAAAACAATCGTATGAGTATTCAGTTGGCAAGTTTAGAATGCCTGCTATCAGTACTGATATATGGCAAATGAATACTAAGAAAGAGCAGGATTGGGTCGATACAATACGGGCAAACACTTGTTTTTATGTTGGAGATAAGTTTCGTGTTAGGGTAGGCGTAAAGTCTTGTGCAGACGAAGTGTTTTTAGAGACTACATCTTATACGGCAAACGATAGACCGGAAGATGTTTTTTTTAGGGATATGATTTCTCAAGAAAACATTTTGCCGTGGAGGATTTCTGGTGAATTATCCAAAGTGATATATCCGTATTATGATGATAATGGTAAAAAGAAAGTGTTGAATTTAGAGCAATATCCGAAAGCCGCGTCATTCTTTTCCAAACATGAAATACGATTAAAAGACAGATCTTATTTAATGAAATCCAATAGGTTCTGGTATGAATATTGGGTTCCTCAGAACGTTTCGTTATGGAAGTTTCCCAAATTAATATTTCCCGACATAAGTGCCGAGCCCAGATTCGCTATTGATACGTCGGGGGCCATTGTGAACGGCAACTGCTACTGGATATATGCTTCAAATGAAGAAGAGTTGAATTTGCTATATCTTATAGCCGGTATTGCCAATTCGAATTTAATGGTTAAATATCATGATTTGTGCTTTAATAATAAATTATACAACGGAAGGAGAAGGTATATCTCTCAATATATAGAAAAATACCCCATTCCGAATCCAAATACAATTTATGCACGAAAAATTATAGAGATTGCAAAAAAATTACATTCTCATGTGCCTGAATGTGAATATAATAATTTAATATCTGTATTAAATGAAACTGTCGATCTTGCATTTCATATCCCTTTGTCAAATGGTGGATTGGCGATACATTGACCGGTAAATTTGTCAAAGAATGACATGGGTATACTTTTTTGGCACTTGTAATTGTTGTCGCTAACATACGTAAATACGTTTCCTAAATTTTTACCGGAACATAAAACTAATCCTTCAACTATTTGAGTCTGAGGATTAGTTAATGCAATCAAATACCGGACATCTTGCGTCGTAAGTTGAAGACCTTCATGAATGGTTTCAATAATTTGTGGAGAGTATTGACCTAAATCAATTGTCCGCTCATCTTGTGTTTTCACTTCTAATAATTGGTTGGGTAAATCAGGATATCCTCCGACTAATTTGCTGTCACTGCTATACCCTAATAGTTTAATGACTATTTTTTCCAATAATTGTCCACGAGTTTTTGTGTCTGGCGCTAATAATCGAGTGCCTATCAAATGTTTAGCAACGTGTTGATAGAGCAGGTCAATAGAGTAAATCTCTCCGGATTCAGCTTTGTCGCAAGACAATTTCGTCGGTGCCGTATAATGGACTTTAAGATGAGGCGATAATTGTTCTGTATCCTTTGTAATATAAATATGGTTGTCTAAACTTACGATTTTTTGTCTTTGCCAATTTGAAATCAGTAATTGATATTTAATGGTTGGTTTTCCAAAAACACCGAATGTGTTTTCAATGTATTCGGGGGTCATTATAATCACAGATTCTATCTGATTATGGAGCATGTTTATTTTTAGAAGAACCAGTCGAATATCTCGGGCATAAATGATATCATTATTATGGTATTTTACCAATGGCATATCACTGTTAGGAATCCTGTTCCATACTTGAAGGTTATAACTATCCCCGCTTGTAACGATGTAGGTGTCTATCAATTCCAAGAGTATGCGGGGCACACCCTTCTTTCTGGGAGGCAGTATTTCATATTCTTTTTTGTCGAGAGCATTGTCGATTCTGTCAAATAAGGTACGAGAGATTATTTTTCTGATGTTGGAACCGTCAGTTCGGTTTTTTCTTGTCAGTACGATAGGGGTGCCGATAAGAGGACGGAGTCTGTCTTCAAGTTCTTTTAATTTTAGTACGGAATCTTTTGTTTTGGGTGCGTTTGTCAAGTTCATGGTACATTTTCGTAAAAAGGCTGTGAATAAAGTAAACAAAAGCAACAAAAACGTCGAAGAGTATTGGCGTGATGCGTGATGTATGAGTAATAAAAAAGTCGCGTTGTTACGCAACTTCTGAATTTTGGTGTGGGCGTTGAGGGATTCGAACCCCCGACCCTCTGCTTGTAAGGCAGATGCTCTGAACCAGCTGAGCTAAACGCCCGAATGTATTGCACACCCGCTTCGACGGGCTGCCGGCGGTCGATAAAAACGTTACCGCTTTTCGGTCGGGTGGGTGTTGAGGGATTCGAACCCCCGACCCTCTGCTTGTAAGGCAGATGCTCTGAACCAGCTGAGCTAAACACCCGAATGTGTTGCGCACCCGTTTCGACGGGCTGCCGACGGTCGATAAAAACATTATCGGTTTTCGGTCGGGTGGGCGTTGAGGGATTCGAACCCCCGACCCTCTGCTTGTAAGGCAGATGCTCTGAACCAGCTGAGCTAAACGCCCGAAATGCTTTTCTGCAAAAGCGAGGCAAAGGTACAAGTTTTTTCCGATAAACAAAATAAAATCATCTTTTTTCTGTAAAAATCATCTTTTTCTTGGGAGTGTCGCGACGAAAAGTTACCTTTGTCGTTTCAAAAAATCAAGCTACAACAAGTTATGGAATTAACCTCCCTTACCGCCGTGTCGCCCATCGACGGACGCTATCGCGGAAAAACTTCGGTTTTATCGGATTATTTTTCGGAATTTGCCTTGATTCGCTATCGGGTGCGTGTCGAAATCGAATATTTCATTGCCCTTTGCGAATTGCCGCTGCCGCAGCTCGAAAAATTCGATGCGCGGCTGTTCGATGCGTTGCGAGCTATTTACAAGGATTTTTCGCTTGCCGATGCCGCCCGCATCAAGGAAATCGAGTCGGTTACCAACCACGACGTGAAAGCGGTGGAGTATTTCATCAAAGAAAAATTCGACGCGCTCGGCGGGCTCGACGCCTATAAAGAGTTCATACACTTCGGACTTACTTCGCAGGACATCAACAACACTTCCGTGCCGCTTTCCGTCAAAGAGGCGCTCGAAAATGTTTACTATCCGATGCTCGGCAAGCTGATAACGACTTGCCGCAACTACGCCGAAGCGTGGAAAGACATTCCCATGTTGGCGAAGACGCACGGGCAGCCGGCATCGCCCACGCGCTTGGGCAAGGAGATGATGGTCTTCGTCTATCGCCTCGAACAGCAGCTCGCCCTCTTGAAAACGACCCCTATCAGCGGCAAATTCGGCGGAGCAACAGGCAATTTCAATGCCCACCGTCTGGCATATCCGGGTTACGACTGGCGTGCGTTTGCCGAGCGGTTCCTCCACGAGAAGCTGGGCATCGAGCGCGAAATGTGGACGACGCAGATTTCCAATTACGACAATCTTGCGGCTCTATTCGACGCTCTGCGCCGCATCAATACCATATTGATAGACCTCGACCGCGATTTCTGGCAATACATTTCTATGGAGTATTTCAAGCAGAAAATCAAAGAGGGCGAAGTGGGGTCGAGCGCCATGCCGCACAAAGTCAATCCCATCGACTTTGAAAACTCCGAAGGCAATCTCGGCATCGCCAACGCGCTGCTCGAACACCTTGCGACCAAACTGCCCGTGTCGCGCTTGCAGCGCGACCTGACCGACTCCACCGTGCTGCGCAACATCGGCGTGCCCTTGGGGCATATACTCATCGCCCTGCAAAGCACGATGAAAGGGTTGGGCAAGCTCCTGCTCAACGAAAAAGCGATATATGCCGACCTCGACAAGATGTGGAACGTCTGCGCCGAAGGCATACAGACCATATTGCGGCGGGAAGGTTATCCGAAGCCCTACGAGGCATTGAAGGCTCTGACCCGCACCAACAGCGTCGTCGATGAAGCCGCCATACACGCCTTTATCGACACCCTTGCCGTAAGCGATTCGGTGAAAGCCGAGCTACGTGCTATCACCCCGCACACTTACACGGGATTTTGATTCCGGCGATACCCGAAACAAACAGCGCCGCGTTGTTGCAACGCGGCGCTGTTTATATATTAAGGTGGAATTATTGGGTAACCGCCTTAACGATTTCATCGACAGCCACCGAAATGCCGTCGGCATTTTTTCCGCCGGCTTGGGCGAAATGGGCTTGACCGCCGCCGCCGCCCTGTATCTGTTTGGCGGCGTTGCGCACGAGCGTCGATGCACTGAGACCGGCTTTCACCAAGTCGTCGCTCAGCGAAACGGTAAGCAGCGGTTTGTTGGCGGTATCGACCGTACCGGCAACGAAAAGGAAGCGGTCGGTTTGCTCCTCCCGCAGCCGGAAAGCCAGATTCTTCACGGTGTCCGGCGCCAGCGGCATTTGCAGGACGATGACGTTTATACCGTTGATATGCAGCATATTTTGGAGCAGCTTTTCTTTTATCGTGGCGAGTTTTTCGCGGGCAAACTCTTCCGCCCGTTTTTTGAGGTCGCCGTTCTCCTCGATGGTGCGGCGGATAGCCGCCGTGATGTCGGGAGCGTTGTTGAAAATCGAGCGTATCGTTTCGAGGGTGTCGTGCAGCGTGTTGATACGTTTTTCCACCTGAGCCGCCGTGATGGCTTCGATACGTCTGATGCCGGCGGCGGTGGAGCTTTCCGACACGATGCGTATCATGCCTATCTGTCCCGTGTTGGCGACGTGCGTACCGCCGCACAGCTCTATCGACGAGCCGTAGCGTATTACGCGCACCTCTTCGCCGTATTTCTCGCCGAAAAGCGCCATGGCGCCCATTGCTTTCGCTTCGGCGATAGGCACGTTGCGGTGTTCGTCGAGCGGCAGACAGGCGCGTACTTTCAGGTTGGCGCGCCGTTCCACCTCGCGCAATTCTTCCGGTGTAACTTTCTGGAAGTGAGAGAAGTCGAATCGCAGCCCCAGCGGCGAAACCTGCGAACCTTTCTGTTCCACGTGCGTGCCGAGTACTTCGCGCAGTGCCTCGTGCAGCAGGTGGGTCGCCGTGTGGTTGCAGGCGGTAGCCAGCCGCTCTTCGGCATTCACTTCGGCGCGGAACGTTGCCGTAACGTCCGACGGCAGTTTTTCCACGAGGTGTACGCCGAGGTTATTTTCCCGTTTGGTGGCGATGACAGCCACTTTGTCGTCGTCCGATGTCAGCGTGCCGGTGTCGCCCACCTGACCGCCCATTTCGGCGTAGAACGGCGTGGTGGAGAGCACGAGCTGGTAATACTCCTTGTTCTTTTGGCGTATCTTTCGGTAGCGGAGTATTTCGGTGTCGCACGACAGCATGTCGTAGCCCACGAATTGCGGTTCGCCCTCGTGCAGCACCACCCAGTCGCCCGTTTCGGTGGCAGCGGCGTTGCGGGCGCGCTCCTTCTGTTCCTGCATACGCACGTTGAAGCGGTCGGTATCCACCGACAGGTTATTTTCTTTCAAAATCAGTTCCGTTAGGTCGAGCGGGAATCCGTATGTGTCGTACAGCACGAAAGCGTCGTCGCCGCTGATACTCGTTTTGCCGGCGGCGCGGGCGTCGCCCATTACCTTTTCGAGCAGCCGCATACCCGTCGAGAGGGTGCGGAGGAAAGCCTCCTCCTCCTCTTTGATAACTTTCTCTATCAGCGGTTTCTGTGCCGACAGTTCGGGGTAGGCGTCGCCCATCGTCTCGATGAGGGTGGGCAGCAGCTTGTAGAGGAATGCCTGCTGCTGGTCGAGGAACGTATATCCGTAGCGCACTGCCCGTCGTAAGATGCGGCGTATCACGTAGCCCGCCTTGGCGTTCGACGGCAGCTGTCCGTCGGTGATAGAGAAAGCGATGGTGCGTATATGGTCGGCGACCACGCGCATGGCGATGTCGCAGCGGGCGTCGTCGCCGTAGTGTTTGCCGGCGATTTTGCCGATAGCTTTTATCAGCGGCTGGAACACGTCGGTGTCGTAGTTCGAGGTCTTTCCCTGCAACGCCATGCAGAGCCGTTCGAAGCCCATGCCCGTGTCGATGACCTTTGCCGGCAGCGGTTCCAGCGAGCCGTCGGCTTTGCGGTTGTACTGCATGAACACGAGGTTCCATATTTCGATGACTTGCGGGTGGCTTTGGTTCACGAGCGTGAGACCGTCGGTTTCGGCGCGTTCGGCGTCGCTGCGCAGGTCGATGTGTATTTCCGAGCAGGGACCGCAGGGACCCGTGTCGCCCATTTCCCAGAAGTTGTCGTGGCGGTTGCCGTTGATGATATGGGCGGCAGGCAGGTGTTTTTCCCAGTAGGAGGCGGCTTCGTTGTCGCGTTCCAGACCTTCGGGGGCGTACCCTTCGAACACGGTGGCATACAGTCGGTCGGGGTTGAGTTTCAGCACGTCGACCAGATACTCCCACGCCCAGTCGATAGCCTCTTTTTTGAAGTAGTCGCCGAACGACCAGTTGCCCAGCATTTCGAACATCGTGTGGTGGTACGTGTCGAGGCCCACCTCTTCGAGGTCGTTGTGTTTGCCGCTCACGCGCAGGCATTTCTGCGAGTCTGCCACGCGGCGGTATTTGGCGGGTGCGTTGCCCAGAATGATGTCTTTGAATTGGTTCATGCCGGCGTTGGTGAACATCAGGGTCGGGTCGTCTTTCACGACCATCGGTGCCGACGGTACGATGCGGTGTTGTTTCGAGGCGAAAAAGTTTTTGAACGATTCGCGGATTTCCTTGGCTGTAAGCATATCGGTTGTTTTAATTATTCAAAAGAAATGGAGCTTTTGTGCAAAAGCGTTTGCAAAAATAGACCAAAAATATTACTTTTGCCGCCACTAAGGGATAAAAAATCGCATCGACGGTTGTTTTTTCCTTTTGGCGGGTGAAATATCCGAGACCATGGCACGCAAGATTTATTACAAGTACAATCCGAACACACTTACCTACGAGCGCGTATATTTGTCGATAGGCGCGCGTGTGTGGGCAGTGGTGCGTTACTTGTTTTTCTGCGTGGTTTTCGGGGTGGTGTTCTTTTTGTTGTTCGACAAGTTCTACGAGTCTCCCCGCGAAAAGAAGCTGCGCGAAGACAACGAGCAGATGAACACCCAGTACCGCATTCTCTCCCACCGGCTCGACGAGGCGTTGGAGGTGATGAACGACGTGCAGCAGCGCGACGACAACCTCTACCGCATCATCATGCAGGCGAATCCTATCGACGCCGAGACCCGCAACGCCGGTATTGCCAACGACTCCCACTACCGCGAGTTGCAGAATCTGGGCGATGCCGAGCTTATCGTCTCCTCCACCAAGAAGCTCGACCTCCTGCGCCGGCAGCTCTATGTGCAGAGCAATTCGTTCAACGAAATCGTGGAGTTGGCGCGCAAGAACGACGACCGCATCAACTGCCTGCCCGCCATTCAGCCCATTTCCAACAAAGATTTGAAGCGCACCGCCTCGGGCTACGGCTGGCGCATCGACCCCATTTATCACACGCGCAAGTTCCACGCCGGCATGGACTTTGCTGCCAACACCGGCACGCAGGTCTATTCCACCGCCAACGGCACGGTGGCTTTCACCGGTTGGAAGCAGGGCTACGGCAACACGGTGGTCATCGACCACGGCTACAACTACCGCACCCTTTACGGGCATTTGAGCAAGATTACCACCACGCGGGGCAAGCGGGTGGTGCGCGGCGAGGTGGTCGCCGAAGTCGGCAGCACCGGAAAGTCCACCGGTCCTCACCTGCACTACGAAGTCATTTACAAGGGAAAACACCAGAATCCCATCAACTATTATTTCTTCGACCTCACGCCCGAAGACTACGACCTGATGATACAGCTGGCTGAAAACAACGGGCTGGTGATGGATTGACGGAGGCGTCGGCATGAAAAGGAAAGAGCTCCCCGAAAAAATGTTTTACACCATTACCGAAGTGGCGCAGCATTTCGGCGTGAGCGAGCCTACGCTGCGTTTTTGGGAAAAGGAGTTCGACATCATCGCCCCCAAGCGTTCCGACAACAAGCGTCAGATACGTTCCTATACCGCCAAAGACATACGCAACATCGGATTGATTTATCATCTGCTCAAAGAGCAGGGCATGACGTTGAGCGGCGCCAAAGAGCGGTTGCGCAAGAAGCCTGCCGAAACCGAGGCGCGCTACGAAGTCATCAGCCGGCTGCGTGCCATACGCGCCGAGCTTGCCGATATTTGCCGCGAGTTGTCTGCCGGTGCGAAGTCCGCCGCCGAGCCGCAGGCAGGCGGCGAGCCCTCCTCAGAAGTAACGCCCGATGCGGGCGGATAGCGGTTTCGACACGAATATTCCCGCCACGATGCCCAGCGTGGCGCCCAGCAGGTTGGCTGCCATGTCGCCCCAGTCGCCCGACCGGTACGTCGTGAGGCAGAGTTGTGCCGCCTCCATGGCGCCGCCCAGCAGCACGGCGAGCAGCCACCCCGTCCACAGCGGTTTCCGGTACGAGGAGCGTGCGGGCGTCGAGCGGTAGAGGTCGAAACAGAACGTCGCCACCAAACCCAGATACATCAGGCAGTGCGCCGCCTTGTCGAGATAAGGAATGTCGGGCAGGTCGCTGTCGGGTGCGAAGTGCGCCAGCGACAGCACCAAAATGGCAGCCGCCACGATGAGCGTAAGGTAATAGCGTCGTAAAAATTTCATGCCGCAAAGATAATGATTTTTCGTCGGCTCCGCTCTTTCGGGCGGGGAAAAGGCTCTCGAAAAAAATTTCCCTGCCGTGCGGGCGGCGGTAAAATAAAACGGCGTCGTTTACGTATATATAATGTATATAAGCATATGATTCGCGTGTTGAAATACCTCACCCTCTCTGCGGGCTGCCTCCTGCTTTTGGCGGCGGCGGGCTGCGGAGCCAAGCTCTCCACTGCCCATGCGCAGTACGAGCGGGGCGAGTATTTTGCCGCCGCAGCCACCTACCGCAAGGTCTACAACAAGACTTCTCCGAAAGACAAGCCCGTGCGGGCGCAGATAGCCTTCCGCATCGGCGAGTGCTACCGCCGGCTGAACTCCGCCCCCCGTGCCGCGGCGGGCTACCAGAATGCCGTGCGCTACAAATACCCCGACAGCATTGCCGTCTATTATCTGGCGCGCGAGCTCCACATGCAGGGCAAGTACAAGGAAGCCCGCAAGCAATATGCCGCCTATCTCCAATACGACCCCGACGACCGCCTCGCGCTGAACGGCGTGCGCGGCTGCGACGCCGCACCCGGGTGGAAAGCCGCACCCACCCGTTACGTCGTGAAGCCCGCCAAACTCTTCAACTCCCGCCGCAGCGAGTGCGCCCCCATGTTTCTCGGCACCGAAAACGACCTGCTCTATTTCTGCTCCGCCAACGACAAAGCCTCCGGCGACAAAAAGAGCGACATCACCGGCATCAAGAGCAACGACATATTTTTCGCCAAGAAAAACGAAAAAGGCGTCTGGCTGCGTCCCGAACCCGCCGAAGGCGGCGTCAATACCGAAGCCGACGAAGGCATCATCGCCTTTTCGCCCGACGGCAACACGATGTACCTCACCCGCGCCCGCCACGAGGAGGGCATAGATACCTCCGTCGAGATATGCACCTCCTCGCGCTCCGATGCCAAGTGGAGCGCACCCGTGCCCTTTCCCATTACCGGCGACACCCTCTCTGCCTTTGCCCACCCCGCCGTCTCGCCCGACGGGCGATACCTCTATTTCGCCTCCGACATGCCCGGCGGCTCCGGCGGAAAAGACCTCTACCGCATCGACCTCCAAGCCCGCGACGGCATCGCCGAAAATCTCGGCGTGCAAATCAACACCGCCGGCGACGAAATGTTCCCCTACATACGCGACAACGGCGACCTCTATTTTGCCTCCGACGGTCACCCGGGCTTGGGCGGGCTCGACCTCTTCCGCGCCACGCTCAACGAGTTCGGCGTCTGGAAAATCGAAAACCTCGGCGTCCCCGTCAATTCCGCCGGCGACGATTTCGGCATCACTTTCGAGACCGGGCGCGAAGCCGGATTTTTCAGTTCCAACCGTAACGACGCGCGCGGCTACGACCATATTTTCAGCTTCGAGCTGCCCCGCCTCGAAATATGGATTACCGGCTATGTACTCGACCAAGACGAGGAGCCCGTGCCCAACGCCGTGATACGCATCGTGGGCAAGGACGGCTCCAACCGGAAAGCCTATGCCCGCGACGACGGCACCTACCGTTTCCCGCTCAATCTGGGCGTCGATTACGTCATGATGGCGGGCTGCCGCGGATACCTCAATTCGCGCGGCGAGTTCACCAGCGATTCCGAGGAGCGCGACGAGACCTACGGGCTCGATTTCATTCTCGCCGCCATCGACAAGCCCGTCATCGTCGAAAACGTCTTTTACGAGTTCGACCGTGCCGACCTCACCCCCGAGTCGGCTGCCGCCCTCGACGGCATCATTCGCACCCTCGAAGACAACCCCAACGTGTCGATAGAGTTGAGCGCCCACACCGACATGAAGGGCAGCGACGACTACAACCTCCGCCTCTCCGAGCGACGCGCCCGCGCCGTCGTCGACTACCTCATACGGCACGGCGTAGCCCCCGACCGCCTCACGCCCAAAGGCTACGGCAAGACGCAGCCCCGCGTCATCACCCGCCGGCAGGCGCGCGAATATCCCGAGTTTCGCGAGGGCGACGTCCTCACCGAAGAATACATACTCGCCCTGCCCCCCGATTTGCAGGAGATTGCCAATGCCCTCAACCGCCGCACCGAGTTCCGTGTGCTCGATGTCGATTACCGTCTCATGTAGCCCCTGCCGTCATGCTCTCGATACTCATACCCGTTTACAATTGCCGCTGCACCGCCTTCGTCGCCGCCCTCTCGGCGCAAGCCGACGCCCTGTCGGTGCCCTGCGAAATCATCGTCGGCGACGACGCCTCCGACGATGCCGCCGCCCGAGCCGCCAACCGCGCGATAAACAGCCTGCCGCACGCCCGCCTTATCGAGCGCTCCGAGAACAGGGGGCTGGCATACATGCGCAATTTTCTGGCGGAGCAGGCGCGATACGACCACCTGCTGTGGCTCGACAGCGACCTCATGCCCGCCGACGACCGCTTTCTCGCCCGCTACGTCGAGGCTGCCGACGGGCGTTCCGTCGTCTGCGGCACCATCGTTTTCCGTCCGCCCGCCGGCATCGACCCGCGCGGCAGCCTGCGCTATGTCTATGCGCAGGCGCGCGAAGAACACACGGCGCAGGAGCGTGCCCGCGCCCCCTACGCTTCGTTCGCCGCATTCAGCTGCATGGCGCCGCGCGCCGTTTTCGAGCAGGTGCGCTTCTGCGACGAAATCACCACCTACGGGCACGAAGACACCCTTTTCGGCAAAGAGCTGCAAGCCGCCCGAGTGCCCGTGCGCTACATCGACAACCCCGTCGTACACCCCATTGCCGACACCAATGCCGGCTACCTGCGCAAGACCGAATCGACCCTCGTCAATGCCCTCCGCTACCGCTACCGCCTGCACGGCTGCGTGCGCATACTCGGCGTGCAGGAGCGCCTGCGGCGGCTCGGCTTGCAACCCCTTGTGCGTCTGATGTTCGCCCTCTGCCGCCGCCCCTTGCGCCGCAACCTGCTCGGCTGCCGCCCCCGCCTGCGCCTGCTCGACCTCTACAAGCTGGGTTTCATCTGCACCCTCGACCGCCGCATGAACCCCTGACCCCGCTGCGGGTAAAATCAAAAAACATACTGTTTCTGTCAAAACGGTAATTCCTCTCCGACGGGATAAGTGCTTTATTTGTAAACGAAATTCCGTACCTGTGAATCGGTATGGACAACGGGAAACGTATTTTGTTAATAACCAAATAATAAACAAAAAGTATCATGAAAAAAATTACTATTTTGGCTGCATTTGCATTGATGACGACAGGTGCATTTGCGCAGAATGCGCCGAGAAATTTCGCTCCATTGACTCACAATGATGATGGATCGTATGGTTGGAACAGCGCTAATTGGCTGGGGCAAACCGCTCCCATGTCCACCTTATTCGGCGGTAGCTATAAGGATAGTGAATTAGCCTTTTTTGTCGATTCGGTAACACGGAAAATAGATACGACAGAGTTTACCGTTTTGCTTAATGCTGACATAAAGAGTGTCGGTATAAGGGCAGTCGCCGACTCGGTTCGCTTCAATGTTACGCCCTCTACCCGTAAGTTATCCATAACAGGAACCAATGGCGCCCAATTGGTGAAAGAGGGCGAGGGTGCATTCTACACCGATATCGAGCTGAAAGATATGACCACCGTGCTGAAAAGCGGTACGCTGGGTCGGTATCAAAAAAAGAGCGCCGAATCGGCTGTATTCGGCAACAAAATTCTGGTTCCCGAAGGCGCGAAAGCAACCTTGGTTTTGTCGAAGGAAAAATCTACAAAAGTAGATTATTATCCCGCATTGAAGGTCGATTCGCTGATTATCGGCGACGGCGCCGAGTTGGATTTCTACCTGCCGGCTTACGGCAAGATGCGTATAGATACCAATGTGCATATTGCCGGTAATGGAACAATCAATTTCTACACCGACGGAACCCGCTTCTTTGCAGGCGGCAGTGCATCGGCGAATGCCGGAAAAATCTATTTTAATGAAGAAACCGGACAATGGTCTAACAAAGACGGCGACTGGTCATCGAAAAACTGCACTTCGAAATATGAGGATTATGGCACCGACTTCTCCGGATTCTCGGGAACGATAACCATTCAAAACGATATAGCGGAGAACGATACGGCAGTAGGTCTGTTCATTCTCGGTCTCCATAAAGGCGCTAACGAAGGACGCCAATACCTTGCCAAGACCGAAGGCGACAGTACGCTTTATAACGTATGGAAAGCTGCCAAAAGCGGCGATGCCGGAAAAGATTCCATTTTGGAAAGAATCTGCTATAACTGGAAAAACATCGACCTTGTCATCGACAACCTCGGCTGTCTGGCGTGCCCGTCGGTAAACAACCCGAACAATACCACCATATTGAGAACAAGAAGCCTCAATGTAAAAGAAAAAGGTCTTGTAGCCGGCTATTACAAAGATTCTAACCCCAACTTGATAATCATGACCGGCAGCGACGATAAAGATGCCCGTATCGACGGAACGTTTACCTCTGCTACGAAAAACGGCAGCGACAAAGAGGGTTATCAGGTGTACACTTGCGGAGCCGGTCTTATCAAAGAGGGACACGGTACCTACTATATCACCGCCATCGACAATGTATTCTCGAACGGAATCGACGTATATGAAGGCGGCATCATGTTCAACAATGAAGACCCCGAAAACACCTGCGCTACCGGACAACAGGCAGCATCGCCCACCGCCCCGGTAGTGATTTGCCGACCGGGGGCACGCATCGGCGGAACGGGCACGATAGGCGGCACCACCGAACTTTACGGAACGCTCTACCCGGGCGATGAGTCGGTTTCCACCTTCCGCATCGACGGTTCGCATGCAGGTCGTACCTCTTATAGAAAATCTATTGGCGGTATCCCGACAAACTTTGCCAGCGGCAACGAATTTTTGAAAGCAAAATATACCAAAGTAGAGGTTGAACCGGTTGGACCGGTTGAACCGGGTGCCCCGCGTGACTCCATCGAAGTAGGAGATACCACGAGCTACGGTAAGGTGAGAGTATCGGGCAGCAATGCCAGCCTCTTCCTCCACGACGGAGCCAAAATAGCTTATAAAGTAACCGATAAAGACAATTACGACAATGTATTGGTACAACGCGATATCCGCCTTATGGAAGACAGCATTACGAAAGTAAAAATCGGTTTGTCTCCTCGCGGTACATTTAATGTAGCCGAAGGCGATACCCTCGTACTGCTGAAATCGTATCGTGCTTATTATGGCGAAAATTCAAAAGCAATTGTAGGTCCCGAATCTTTCGAGATAGAATTGTCCGACCAATTTGCAGGTGCGCAATTCAAACTCGATACGACATGGGTAGCCTCTGTTATGCAGACTGTTATGGGCGCTGACGGTACTCCCGAACAGAAAGAGGTCGTTCCTTCCGAATGGAAACTCATAGCTGTCGCTACGGCTGCCGGAAGCGGTGAATATCAGCCGGCAGGCATACAGGAGACCGAAGCCGCCGTGACGATGCAGGTATATCCCAATCCTGCCGTCGATAATGTAACGGTAGCTCTGCCCGCCGACGTTACGGGTACCGTCGTTATCTACAACCTCGCCGGACAAGTCGTGAAATCGGTATCGACGAACGAGGCTGCGGTTACGGTGAATGTCGATGACCTTGCTGCCGGTGTCTACACCGTCAAAGTACAGACCGCCGACAAATCCTATTCGCAAAGACTTATCGTGAAATAATATACACACACGAACACTTTATAAAAACAGGGGCGACCGCCGGTCGCCCCTGTTTTTTTGTCTCTTTCGCCTTTTGCTTGTCGGGAAAATTTTATGAATCGGAGTGTCGTGCCGTTGCCGCCCCTTATCCGGCGAAATATTGCGTTTTCAGCCAGTAGGCGTAAATCGGGTCTTGAAAAGAAACCGCTCCGCCCTTGTTGTCGAGTATGTCGCATTCGACAAGCGCCGCTTTCGAGCGGGCAGCACTCGTTGCCGACGATATGCGGTAGCGGCTCATGACCGCCGTCGAGTGGATAGCCTTCTCGCCGGCAATCAGCGCATGGAGGTAGCAGAGCTGCTGCGTGGTCAGCGTTTCGGTAATGGTAACGAACAGCAGGCTCAGCTGCTCCACCAAGGCGGCATGCGCCTCGCGCACGATTTCTTCGCTGCACCGGTCGCGGGTGCGCAGCCACGACAGTTGTGCCAGCTGCTGGGCATAGTAGGGGTGATTGTCCGTCAGCTCGGCGATAAGGCGGGCAGCCGCTTCGTCGATGCTTTTGCCCGTGTCGGCAAAGCGGCTTTTGAAAAACGCCGTGAGTTGCGGCGTCCCGATTTTTTCGAGGAACATCAACGTGCCGAACTTGTAAAACGGCATGGACGAGCCGGTGAACACCTCCATCATCATGTGCCGCTTGCTGCCGTAAAGGCAGTAGGCGGCGTGCCGGTGCCGCTGCCAGTGCGCACGCAGCCGCTTTTGAAATCCGACGGAGTCGGCAAACTCCGAAATATTCTGAAACTCGTCGATGCAGACGACGATTTTCAATCCTTTTTCCTCGGCGATTTTCTCGGCAAGGTCGAGCACTTCGTCGGGATTGCGCCGCACCTCCTCCCAATCGAAGTCGAGGGAAACCTCATTGCCCGGCGCGGTGCCGATGGCTATTTTCGGAACGAGGTGCGAGAAAAACGCTTTCGCGTTTTCGACCGCCTCCTCCCACTTCGTGGCGGTAGCCGCAATGACCTTTTGCGCCAAAAGGGTATAGAATCCTTCTTCGTTGCGCACGTTGAACAGGTCGATGTGGCAAATCCGCAGCCGCTCGTCCTGCGCCATGGCCGCCGCAGCCGCCTTGTTCACTAACGAACTCTTGCCCCAGCGGCGGGGCGAAATGATAATCGTATTGATAAGAGAGGTGAATTGCAGCACCAGCTCTGCCGTCTCTTTTTCGCGGTCGGTAAAATTCTTTTCCGTGGCGATTTTTCCGAAAACAAACGGAGTTTCCATATTCATGCGGTTTTATTCCGCAACAAATATATTACAAAAAATGTATATACACAAATTGTGTACACAAAAAATGTATATACAAAAAGTGTTACACATCTTATGTACAAAAAACGTTATACGAACGTGTAACCGCTTATTTTAACCCTTTATTCATAATGACCGAAAGCCGAGATGACGAATACCGTTACCTGTTCGCCATCTATTTTATAAATAAGGCGGTGGCGTTCGGTAATGCGCCTCGACCAATATCCGGTAAAAGCGTATTTCAAACGTTCGGGACGACCGGTACCCGATTCGGGGTGTATTTCCAATTCGTCCAAGATTTGGAACAGGCGTTTAATCGAATTTTTATCTCCGCTTTTCAGATGAATTTCTATATCAGCCTGCGCCTGTTTTTCGATAACTACTCGGTATCTTCCCATGATTTGCGCAATTCTTCGAGAGGAGTAAAACGGGCGTTTCCTTGACGTACCGCCTCTATGCGGCGCGACAGCTCCGCGATGTTTCGCGGGTCGTCGAACCACGCATCGCCGCTCGGACTCGGGTTGTCGTCGATAGCATCTTTTACCACCAATTCGATAAGTTTACGTCCCCGTTTTACGAAAATGCGGGTGGTCTCTGCCATATCGAAATACTTTTTTTGATTGGCGCGCAATTCCGTCGGACTGATTGTAATGGCATTCATAAGGGTCGGTATGTACGTTTTTATGTACAAATATAACGCATTTTCGGCAGATTGCCAAATCGCGGGCGGATTTTTTTGCAATACGCGTGAGGCAGGGGCGATAAAAAACGCGCCCCCTCGTGCGAGGGAGCGCGTTGCTTATTCAGCTGACCGGCGTGTTATTGAGCGCAGGCGCATTTTCCGGCGCTGCCCAACACATCGACAATTTTGTGAATGTAGAGTTTCTTCATATTGTCGCGTGCCGGACCCATGTATTTGCGCGGGTCGAACTCGGCGGGTTTCAGCGCCATCGTCTCGCGTATGGCTGCCGTCATGGCAAGACGGCTGTCGGAGTCGATATTGATTTTGCAGACAGCCGATGCAGCGGCTTTGCGCAGCTGCTCTTCGGGAATGCCGATGGCATCTTTGAGCGCACCGCCGTATTTGTTGATGGTGTCGACCTCTTCCTGAGGAACCGACGACGAGCCGTGCAGCACGATGGGGAATCCGGGCAGCTCTTTTTCGACGCCTTCGAGCACGTCGAAGCGCAGGGGCGGCGGCACGAGGCGACCGTTGGCATCGCGCGTGCACTGTGCCGGCGTGAATTTGTTGGCGCCGTGCGACGTGCCGATGGAGATTGCCAGACTGTCGCAACCTGTTTTCGTTACGAAGTCGACGACCTCTTCGGGGCGGGTGTAGGTGTGGTGCTCTGCCGACACTTCATCTTCGACACCGGCAAGCACGCCCAGCTCGCCTTCGACGGTAACGTCGAACTGATGAGCGTATTCCACCACTTTCTTGGTGAGAGCCACATTCTCGTCGTAGGGCAGGTGCGACCCGTCGATCATCACCGACGAGAAGCCCATGTCGATGCACGATTTGCACAGCTCGAACGAATCGCCGTGGTCGAGGTGCAGCACGATTTCGGGTTTCGGGCAGCCCAGCTCTTTGGCATATTCCACAGCGCCCTCTGCCATGTAGCGCAGCAGCGTCTGGTTGGCATACTGGCGTGCGCCCTTCGATACTTGCAGGATTACGGGCGACTTGGTTTCGACCGTCGCCTGTATGATTGCCTGCAACTGTTCCATGTTGTTGAAATTGAATGCCGGTACGGCATAGCCTCCTTTGATTGCTTTGGCAAACATCTCCCGGGTGTTCACCAAACCTAATTCTTTGTAACTAACCATTTTTTATTTGTTTTTCTGAAAAAATAAATTGCGATTTCGTATCGTGCAAATATAAAAAATTTTATTCTTTTTTCGCCTGTCGGAAAGATTTTATTTCGCACGCGGCTGCCAAAACGCAAAAATGCGACAGCCGGCACGCATATTTCCGCCGCTATCGTTGCGGAAGTTCGTTTTTTATACCTATTTTTGCGATTCGTTTCCGAACGAAAAACCGTTGTTCAACCTATTAACCGTAAGAAATTTATTCGAGAAATGAGAAAATGGCGCATTGAAGACTCGTCGGAACTCTACAACATCACCGGCTGGGGATTGAAGTACTTCTCTATCAACGAGAAAGGTCATGCCACCGTAACGCCCAAAGAGGGCTACGCCTCCGTCGATTTGAAGGAATTGATGGACGAATTGCAGGTGCGCGACGTTTCCGCCCCCGTGCTGGTGCGCTTCCCCGACATACTCGACAACCGCATCGAAAAAATATCGAACTGCTTCCGGCAGGCTGCCGACCAGTACGGCTACACCGCCCAAAATTTCATCATCTACCCCATAAAGGTGAACCAGATGAATCCGGTCGTCGAAGAAATCGTGAGCCACGGCAAGAAATTCAACATCGGTCTCGAAGCCGGCTCCAAACCCGAACTTCACGCCGTACTCGCCATCAACGTCGATTCCAATTCGCTGATTATCTGCAACGGCTACAAAGACGAAAATTACATAGAGCTCGCCCTGCTCGCCCAGAAAATGGGGCGCCGCATCTTCCTCGTGGTCGAGAAACTCAACGAATTGAGCCTCATCGCCTCCATATCGAAGCGGCTGAAAATACGCCCCAACATCGGAATCCGCATCAAACTGTCGAGCACCGGCAGCGGCAAGTGGGAAGAGTCGGGCGGCGACGTGAGCAAGTTCGGACTCAATTCGAGCGAGCTGCTCGAAGCCCTCGACATACTCGAAAAAAACAAAATGCAGGACTGCCTGAAACTCATACACTTCCACATCGGCAGCCAGATAACCAAAATACGCCGCATCAAAAACGCCCTGCGCGAAGCCTCGCAATTCTACGTGCAGCTGCGCAAAATGGGCTACGGCATCGACTTCGTGGATATAGGCGGCGGACTGGGCGTCGATTACGACGGCACCCGCTCCTCCGCCAGCGAGAGCAGCATGAACTACTCCATACAGGAGTACGTGAACGACTCGATATGGACGCTCGTCGATGTATGCACCAAAAACGACCTGCCGCAACCCAACATCATCACCGAGTCGGGTCGCTCGCTTACCGCCCACCACTCCGTGCTGATATTCGAGGTGCTCGAAACAACCACCCTCCCCGCGTGGGACGACGATGCCGAAGTGTCGGACAACGACCACGAACTCGTGCGCGAACTCTACGCGTCGTGGGACAACCTCAACCAACACGACCTCATAGAGACGTGGCACGACGCCTTGCAGATACGCGACGAGGCGCTCGAACTCTTCGGGCTGGGGCTGCTCGACCTGCGCACCCGCGCCCAGATAGAACGCCTCTTCTGGTCGATTGCCCGCGAAGTGTACGAAATGGCGAACGAAATAAAACACGCCCCCGAAGAGCTGCGGAAAATCGCCAAAATGCTCCCCGACAAATATTTCTGCAACTTCTCCCTGTTCCAGTCGCTCCCCGATTCGTGGGCGATAGACCAGATATTCCCCATCATGCCCATCAGCCGCCTCGACGAGAAGCCTACGCGCTCGGCAACCTTGCAGGACATTACGTGCGACTCCGACGGAAAAATCGACAACTTCATTTCCGCCCGGAATTTCAACTACCACCTGCCCGTGCATACGTTCAACAGCAAGGAGCCGTACTACATCGGCGTCTTTCTCGTGGGCGCCTATCAGGAAATTCTGGGCGATATGCACAACCTCTTCGGCGACACCAATGCCGTGCACGTGAGCGTGTATAAAGACCGCTACGAAATAGATCAGGTCATCGACGGCGAAACCGTCGCCGAAGTGCTCGACTACGTGCAGTTCAACCCCAAGAAAATGGTGCGCAGCGTCGAGACGTGGGTGACCACTTCGATGAAAGCCGGCGTGATAACCCCCGAAGAGGGTCGCGAATTTCTCTCGAACTACCGCTCGGGACTCTACGGATATACCTACCTCGAAAAAGATTGATGCGGCAGATGGCGGAGATGGACGACAGTCGATTTCGTTATTTTCTGTACCTCTCTTACGACGGCACGGCTTATCACGGGTGGCAGCGCCAGCCCAACGGCATCACTGTGCAGGAGTGCCTCGAAAACGCCCTCGCCCTGCTTGCCCGCCGACCGGTGCCCGCCACCGGCGCAGGGCGCACCGACACGGGCGTGCACGCCCGTGTGATGACGGCGCACATCGACCTGCCGGCTCCGCTCGACGACCCCGCCGAGTGGACGATGCGCCTCAACCGCATACTCCCGCCCGACATCGCCGTGAGCCGCATCGTGCCCGTCGCTCCCGACGCCCACAGCCGCTTCGACGCCCTGTCGCGCACCTACCGCTACTACCTTACCGACCGGAAAGACCCTTTCGCGGGGCGCTACCGCTGGGCGATGAACACCGCCGCCCTCGACGTCGCCGCCATGAACGATGCCGCCGCACAGCTCCTGCAATACACCGACTTCAAGAGTTTCAGTCGCGTGCATACCGACGTGAAGACCTACAACTGCCGCCTCTCGCAGGCGCACTGGTTCGGCGACGGCGGCGACCTGATATTTGAAATCACCGCCGACCGCTTCCTGCGCAATATGGTGCGCGCTGTCGTCGGCACGCTCGTCGAGGTGGGGCGGGGGAAACTCACCTTGCCCGACTTCCGGCGCATCGTCGAAGCCAAAGACCGCTGCCGTGCCGGCAGCTCGGCGCCCGCCAACGGGCTGTTCCTCTACGATATCGTCTATCCCGATGCCGTGTTTATCGTATAAAAGATTTGCGTATGTGGTTGATTTTCGCTTTCATATCGGCAGTATTGCTGGGCATGTACGAAGTGTTCAAAAAAATGGCGCTCGACAACAACGCCGTCATACCCGTACTTTTCCTCAACACGCTCTTTTGCAGCCTGCTTTTTCTGCCCGCCATACTGCTCTCCCGATTTTTCCCCGAGACAGTCGAAAATACCCTGTTCTACCTGCCGCGTGCCGACTTTGCGACCCACCTCTATATCGTGCTGAAAGCCGTTATCGTGCTGTCGTCGTGGGTGTTCGCCTACTTTGCCATGAAGCACCTGCCCCTCACCATAGCCGGAACGATAAAGGCGTCGCAGCCCGTGCTCACCCTTTTGGGCGCGCTGCTCATCTTCGGCGAGCGCCTCAACCTCTACCAGTGGATAGGCGTTATCGTGTCGATAGTCTCCTTTTTCATGCTCTCGTCGGCAGGTAAAAAAGAGGGCATACGCTTCGCCCACGACCGCTGGATTTATTTCATCGTGCTTGCCACCCTCACCGGCGCACTCAGCGCGCTTTACGACAAATACCTGCTGTCCAACGGGTTCGACCGCATGGTCGTGCAGGTGTGGTACACGTATTATCAGATGATTATCATGGCGGGCATCTTGCTCGTGTGGTATCGCGGACGCAAAGACTCCACCCCTTTCCGGTGGCGTCCGAGCATCTTTTTCATTTCGTTCTTTCTTGTGGCTGCCGACTTCATCTATTTCTACGCCCTCAGCTTCCCCGATTCCATGATTTCCATCGTCTCGATGGCGCGGCGCAGCGGCGTGGTGGTGAGCTTCCTTTTCGGCGCCCTCTTCTTCCACGAGAAAAACATTCGCAGCAAAGCCGTCGATTTGCTGCTGGTGCTTATCGGTATGTATTTCCTCTATTTGGGTACACGATAAAAAACGCAATGGGTTATAAACTAAAAATATAAGGGTATGAAAAAATGGATTTTTCCGATATTTTTATTTCTCTTTTCATTCGCTTCCGGAAGTGAAGCGCAAGAACGGACGACGCTCGAAACCTGTTTCATAACGATGCCCGACGCCTTGCTTCCCCAACTCGATGTCAATGCCCGCAAAGACTTGCTCGACCTGCACAAAGCCGGACAAGCCGGCAGCATCAAAGGGCGCATGGGGAACATCACGCTCGAACGGCTCGACGAAAAAACGCTCCTCTTGTCGCTTTCGGAAAAATCGACCGTGCAGATAGCTTTGCTGCCGGCGAAACCGTCGCCCGTCGTTGCCGTCGTGCAAACCGTGAAAATGCCGGCAGCCGACAGCCGCATCGACTTTTACGATACCCGCTGGGCTGCGTGCGATGCCGCGGCTCTCTTTACGCCTCCGCGCCCCGAAGATTTTTTTGCCGGAAGCCGGCAGGAAAAAGCCGATGCCGTACAATCGCTCCCGCTGTTGCCGGTAGAATATCGGATAAGCGGCGACACGCTCTATGTGGAACAACATTTGCAAGATTTTCTGCCCGAAGATGCTTACAAACAAATAGTTTCGCATCTGAACACCGCCCCGCTTGTCTATCGTTGGAACGGACGCCGTTTTGTGAAATAATCCGTAAATAAACGAAATAAAAAGATTTTACCCGTATTCTATGCCGTAAATTCAAAAAAAATTCCGATATTCGCACTCGATTCGGGATAGAAGGAGAAAAGCAATAAAAAATTTTCCTCGATTTTATTACCGACATAAAAGAAAAAGCTGTACATTTGCAGACTAAAAATAAAACGCTAATCAACATAAAATCAAAAAGCAATGACAAAAGCAGACATCGTAAACGAGATTTCTAAAAATACAGGAATCGAAAAAGCAATCGTATTGGCTACCGTAGAAGAGTTCATGGAATCGGTAAAAGGCTCTTTGTCCAAAGGTAATAACGTGTATTTGAGAGGATTCGGCAGCTTCATCGTGAAGAAAAGAGCACAGAAAACTGCCCGTAACATCTCCAAGAATACAACCATTATCATTCCGGCTCACAACATACCCGCGTTCAAACCCGCTAAAACATTCATGGGCGACGTGAAATAAACGAAGCCGAACTATTAACTTTCTAAACCATATATTATGCCCAGCGGAAAAAAAAGAAAAGGCCATAAAATGGCTACGC
>CANQQA010000004.1 GCA_947625885.1 uncultured Bacteroidales bacterium | reverse complement strand
TAAGTGTTTCTTTGAAGTTTATGAGGCAAAGGTAACAAATCTATATGATATAAACTAATTATGAACATCTACTTATACGATATATACGACATCTTATCTCCTGCATGGGCTTTCTTTGCGCATAGGTGTCGGATTCTAAGCCGGTGCCGTAAAATGCAGGGAGCCGCGATGAGTCGCGGCTCCCTGCATTTTTTAGAGAAGCACTCCGTTATTTTTTATACACGAGCGGGCACGATGCGAGCGATTCGCGTATCAGCCGGTTGCACAGCGCCGTGTCGGCAACGGCTTCCGACAGGGAGAGAGGCAATTTCCGTATCTCGGTTACCGCCGCATCGGGAATGATGCTTGCCCGCAGCTGCGTGGAGGCAGGCGCTTTTTCGAGTGCCGCATATTGCTCATAAGTGTAGGTGGTGAACGCCGAAGTCGCTGCGATGCCCCGCCGGTCGAGCAGATAACTGTCGGCGAGAGGTATCGGTTTCATCTGCGGCGATATGTCGGTCGGGTCGGGGTACGACACGATGCCGGTGCGGGCGGCGTCGAGCGTTATGGGTACGTTGTCGCGGTAGTCGCTCGACGTTTTGTAGATGAGAGCCGGCGGCAGGGCGCCGACCGGATTTCCGACGACAGCCGGCGCCGCCTTCGTAGGTGTCCCCCCGGCGGCAGGCGCCGTTTCACGCGCGGAGCGGCAGGCAAGCAGCGATGCCGACAGGGCAAGAACACCCGCTATTTTCATAAGCCTCATTGCACAATCAGTTTATCGGTTATCGTATTTTGTGCTGTCGCGGTGCGCACGAGGTAGTGCCCCGCCGGCAGCCGTGAAATATCCACCGTTTGCCGTGTGTCGTTGTTGCCGGCGACCGACAGTTGCACTCTGCCCGAGAGGTCGATGACCGTTATCCGCTCTATCGCGCCCGATGCAGAAACGGTTACATAGTCGGCGGCAGGATTGGGATAGACGGCTGCATTCTCCGCCTTTGTTTCGGAAATGCCGGCAGGATTCGGTGAGAATGTCAGTGAGGTCGGGGTCGCCGTGAGGGTCAGGCTTCCGATACTGTCGAGCGGAACCAATACATCGAAATACTTATCATATAGGTTTTTACCGTTCTCATTGAGGACTATATAAGCAGGAGTAACGGTGTAGGTACCTTCTTCGGGAAAATCCGTTATATTGAAATGACAAGACGAATAGCCATACCACGGAGGAAGTTGATACCAGCTTCTTCCCGACAAATAAAAAAACTCGCCGTCAGTACGGGTGAGTTTCAGCAACGGTTTGTAGTTAACCGTATCGATGGTGTAGGATGCTATAAGTCCGTTTATGGTAACGACGTTTTCCGTCAGACGGTTGTAGGTCGATTGAGCGGTTGTAAGATCCGTCATCAAAGCAAGTTGTGGACGGATAGTCGAGCCTTCGACAGGCGGTTGTATTCCGGTAATTATGGATTGAATGAAATTGTATCCTCCGGTTGAGCCTCCGATTCCCTGTGAATCGGGGTCGAGTGCCGTAAGCAGAAAATAGCCGTCGCTTATTCCTCCCCAGCCCCAATTGATATGGAAATAGTCTTCGCCGTCGCGGTATTGGTAGCCGTCGCACACGAACTCATGTCCTCCTCCGTCTTCGGATACCCCGCCATACAGGAGGGGTCGTCTGGCACGCAATTCATTGTAAATGATGTCTTTCCATTCCGGCAGAGAATAATAATTCCGTTCCAAATACATTATTCCTTTGTCGTAGTTGAAATAATGGATAAGGGCGGTTGCCGCATTAAAATCCGATGCCCCACTTTCTATGGAAGAGTATTTCATATCTACTGCCACTCCGGCATGATACATCAGCGTGGCTACGGCTTTTCGCGACGCGGCGGAACTGTTTGCGTCGTATTCGTCGAGCATGGCGTTCCAGTCGTAGGTCGTAGCGCCGAAGTTGGCGGAGATAGGTTTTTTTATGTTTTTCAGCGTGTACGAATGCGACCCCGTCCCATGCAGCGGGTAGTTATGGTATTTCATGATTTGCACCATAGCGGTGGCTGTGCAGCCGCTGGGACAGTGTTTGCCGTCGATTGTGGGACACAAATCGTTGTAGGGAGCAGTTTGGTTCCACTTGGTATGAATGAGCGGGGCTATATCCGCCCGCGCTTCGGCGGCTGCGTATGCCGTCGTTTTTTCGATAGCTCCGGCGGCAGCCTGCTCTATCTCGGTGCCGTAGCAGTTGAACCAGTATTGCATGGCGGGCGGCATGGCACCGGCATCGAAACTACCCGTATCGGAATAGCCTAATAGCGGAGCGGCGGCATCGTCGGCGGAAACGACTAAAAATCCGCCGTCATCGTTGTTGAATACGTATAGTGTACGAAGGTCTCCGCGCACACCGGTATATGCCAATTCCGGCGCTGCCACTGCCGACCTCGTCGGCACGGAGAGAGGCGTTCGCACTCTTGCGAGCGCCTCGGTCGGCGAGAGCTGTCGCGCAGACATTGAACCTGCCAGCAGGCTGGCGGACAGGAGGAGAAACAAAAACTTTTTCATATCCCTATAATGTGATGCCGGCGGAATTGTTCAGCCGTTATTTTTTCAGCGCGGCGATACTCTCTTCGAGCGACTTGATTTTGCTTTCGGCGTCGGCTTGTTTCTTGCGTTCGGTTTCCACCACTTGGGCGGGGGCGTTGTTTACGAAACGTTCGTTGCCCAACTTGGCGAGAACCGATTTCAGGAAGCCTTGCATATATTTCAATTCGTCTTCGAGTTTCTGTAATTCGGCAGCCTTGTCTATGTTGTTGCCCAGCGGCACGGCATATTCGGTCGTGCCCACGAGGAACGATGCGGCGGTCGCCTCTTTGCCGGCGACCCGTTCGATTCCCGACAGGTTGGCGAGTTTGGCGACGACGGCGTCGCAGCCCCCGTCGTGCGTGCCGATGTATTGCAGCGCGAGCGGCTCTTTGTTGGCGATGTTTTTCTGCAAGCGCACGGTGCGCACGCCGGCGATGATTTCTTTCGCCCGCTCCACGTCGGCGAGCAGTCGCTCGTCGTAGGGCGCGAGGGCGGGAACCGGCTGTACCATGATGCTTTCGCCCTCTTGGCGGTCGCAGAGGTGCTGCCACAACTCTTCGGTAATGAAGGGCATGAAAGGGTGGAGCAGCCGCAGCAGCTCGTCGAAAAATTCGAGCGTGGCGTCGTAGGTGCGGCGGTCGATAGGCTGTCCGTAAGCCGGTTTCACCATTTCGAGGTACCACGAAGAAAATTCGTCCCAGAAAAGTTTATATACCGTCATGAGCGCTTCCGAGAGACGGTATTTGGTAAAGAGGTCTGCCACTTCGGCATTCGTCTTTTGGAACATCGAGGCGAACCATTCGACGGCGATGCGCGCCGATTCGGGTTGCGCCGCACGGTCGTCGACCTGCCAGCTCTTTACCAGTCGGAAAGCGTTCCATATTTTGTTGTTGAAGTTGCGACCCTGTTCGCACAGCGCGTCGTCGAAAAGTATATCGTTGCCGGCAGGTGCCGAGAGCATCATGCCCATGCGCACGCCGTCGGCACCGTAACGGTCGATGAGGTCGAGCGGGTCGGGCGAGTTGCCGAGCGTTTTCGACATCTTGCGACCGATTTTATCGCGCACGATGCCCGTGAAATATACGTTGCGGAAAGGCATTTTTCCTTCGTATTCGTAGCCCGCCATAATCATGCGCGCCACCCAGAAGAAGATGATGTCAGGACCCGTTACCAAGTCGCTCGTGGGGTAGTAGTAGCGTATCTCCTCGTTGTCCGGACGGTTGATGCCGTCGAACAGCGAGATAGGCCACAGCCACGACGAAAACCACGTGTCGAGGCAGTCGTCGTCCTGCCGCAGGTCGCTGAGCGTAAGAGCGGCGTTTCCGCTCTTTTCGCGGGCGGCAGCCAGCGCCTCTTCGGGCGTTTCCGCCACCACGTAGCCCCCTTCGGGCAGGAAGTAGGCGGGAATGCGGTGCCCCCACCACAGTTGGCGCGAGATGCACCAGTCTTTGATGTTCTCCATCCAGTGGCGGTAGGTGTTTTTGTATTTCGGCGGATAGAATTTTATTTCGTCGTTCAGCACGGGAGCGAGGGCTATTTGGGCGAGGTGCTCCATTTTGAGGAACCACTGCATCGAGAGTTTCGGCTCTATCACCGCGTCGGTGCGTTCCGAGTGTCCCACTTTGTTGTCGTAGTCCTCCGTCTTTTCAAGCAGACCCGCCTTGTCGAGGTCGGCGGTGATTTGCCTGCGCACGTCGAAGCGGTCTTGCCCCACGTACATACCGCCCGCTTCGCTTATCGTACCGTTGTCGTTGAATATGTCGATGACGGGCAGGTTGTATTTCTCGCCCAGCATATAGTCGTTTACGTCGTGGGCGGGCGTAACTTTGAGGCAGCCCGTACCGAATTCCATATCCACGTAGTCGTCCATGATGATGGGTATGGAGCGGTTTACCAGCGGCACGATGACGCGTTTGCCTTTGAGGTAGGCGTAGCGCGGGTCGTTGGGGTTCACGCACACGGCGGTGTCGCCCAAAATCGTTTCGGGGCGGGTCGTCGCCACGACGATGTATTTCCCGTTCTCCCCTTCTATCATATAGCGCAGGTAGAAGAGTTTGCTATGTTCCTCCTTGTAGATTACCTCCTCGTCCGACAGGGCGGTGAGCGCTTTCGGGTCCCAGTTCACCATGCGCACGCCCCGATAGATAAGCCCTTTTTTATAGAGATCGACAAAGACTTTGATGACGCTGCGGCTGCGGGTTTCGTCCATGGTGAATGCCGTGCGGTCCCAGTCGCACGACGCGCCCAGCCGGCGCAGCTGTTTCAATATGATGCCTCCGTGCGTGTCTGTCCATTCCCACACGTGGCGCAAAAACTCTTCGCGCGAAAGGTCTGTTTTTTTGATGCCTTCGGCAGCCAGCTTGTTTACCACTTTGGCTTCGGTGGCGATAGAGGCGTGGTCGGTGCCCGGCACCCAGCAGGCGTTTTTCCCCGTCATGCGGGCGCGGCGCACGAGTATATCCTGTATGGTGTTGTTGAGCATATGCCCCATGTGCAGCACGCCGGTTACGTTGGGCGGCGGAATGACGATGGTGTAAGGCTCGCGACCGTCGGGCTTCGATTTGAAAAATCCGTTTTTTATCCAATATTCGTACCATTTGCCCTCTACGTCGGCAGGGTTGTACTTCGTTGCAATATCCATGTTTTTCGATTCTGAAAATTATTGACTTGCAAAAATACGAAAAAAAAGAAAACGCCCCGCTTTCGATGCCGATATTTCATCTCTCTTTTTCCCGAATTTGCGCCGTGCGTTTTTGCGCGTGAGGAATTTATGGTATATTTGTATATTCGTTCGTGTGGACGGAAAAAGAAATCGACGTTTTATGAAACTGTTGCAAATCAATACGACCGTCAATTACGAGGCGACGGGACGCATCGCCGAAGAAATCGGGCAGACCGCCATGGCACACGGTTGGGAGAGTCATATCGCTTACGGGCGCTTCTCCAACGGCAGCCGCTCCCACGTGTTCAAAATCGGGACGCAGCGCGATGTCTATGTCCACAAGCTGCACTCTTTCCTGCTCGACCGGCACGGGCTTGCCTCGAAACGCGCCACACGGGAGCTTACCGCTTATATCGAATCGGTGTCGCCCGACATCGTTCATCTGCACAACCTGCACGGCTTTTACCTGAATTACCCCATACTGTTTCGCTGCCTGTCGCAACTCGATGTGCCGGTGGTGTGGACGCTGCACGACTGTTGGGCGTTTACGGGGCATTGCGCATATTACGACTATGCCCGCTGCGACCGGTGGAAGACCGGCTGCCACGACTGTCCGCAGAAGAACGCTTATCCGCCTTCGTGGTTTGCCGACCGTTCGGCACGGAATTTCCGCGATAAAAAACGGTGGTTCACATCTTTGAACGACATGACGATAGTACCGGTGTCGGCGTGGCTGGCGGGCGAGGTGAAAGATTCGTTCTTGGGAAAATATCCGATACGGCAGATACATAACGGGATAGATACGGACTCCTTTTCGCCGCAGCCGGTAAACAAAAAGAATTTCGGTTTGGAAAACAAATTCGTCGTATTGGGCGTGTCGAACCTTTGGGTGTTCCGGAAAGGTCTCGATGATTTCGTGCGTCTGCGGACGCTGCTGCCGGAGGAGTTTGCCATCGTCTTGGTCGGACTCACACCGAAGCAGATAAGCGAGCTTCCCGAAGGCATCGTCGGCATTCCCCGTACGAGTAGCCTGCGGGAGCTGGCGGAGTATTATTCGCTAGCTGACGTTTTCGTGAATCCCACGTGGGAGGACAATTTTCCGACGACCAATTTGGAGGCGCTGGCTTGCGGTACGCCGGTCATCACGTATCGCACGGGCGGGAGCGTGGAGGCGGTAGACGACCGCACCGGATTTATCGTGGAGCAGGGCGATATCGCCCGTATAGCCGCTATCGTGGCAGATATGAAAGCGACCGGCAAGCAGCCTTACACCGAATTTTGCCGAAGCCGTGCATTGACGTGTTTCGACAAACGAGATCGCTATATGGAGTATCTCCGCCTGTACGACGACTTGCTCGCCACCCGAAAATAGCGCCGTTTGTTTTTGTTGCAAATTAGTTTTTCCCTTATTTTATAAGCCGTTGATAAAATATCGGACGGAAATTGTTTTATAATACCTGTTTAATGATTATATTTGCATTGCGTAAAAATACACGATGCATTGAGTAAAATGTAAATATATGTATAAAAGAGGTGTATATCAAACGATTATAAATAGGATTAATGAGCCGCGCAGGTTCGTGCAAGTGGTTATGGGACCTCGGCAGGTGGGTAAATCGACCGTTGTGAAACAGGTGTTGCAGGAACTGAATTTGCCTTACCGGTTTTATTCTGCCGACAATGTTCCTGCCATTAACAGCGCATGGGTCTCGAATTGCTGGGCTGCCGTGCGCAGCCTGAAAGAGAGCAAGGAGTTGGACTGTATATTGCTTGTTATCGATGAAATTCAGAAAATCGTCAATTGGAGCGAGGTCGTCAAAAAGGAGTGGGACGATGATACGTTTCATGATCGCAACATAAAAGTTCTTTTGCTCGGCAGCAGCCGCGTACTTTTGGAAAAAGGTCTTTCGGAATCGTTGGGAGGACGTTTCGAGGAAATTCGTATGACGCATTGGAGTTATCCCGAAATGCGCGATTGTTTCGGATTCAGCCTCGACCAATATTTGTTTTACGGAGGTTATCCGGGCGCGGCGTCTCTTGTCAACGATGAAGATCGATACCGGCAATATATACAGTCGGCTATTGTCGAGACGACTATCAACAAGGATATTCTGCTGGATACGCCTATCGGCAAGCCTGCCTTATTGCGCCAAACCTTTGAGTTGGGAGCCTCTTATTCGGGGCAGCTGCTGTCGCTGTCGAAAATGGTAGGGGTGCTGCAAGATGCCGGCAATACGACCACGCTGGCGGAATATGTTCATTTGCTGGACGAGGCGGGTATGTTGGGCGGATTACAAAAGTATAGTATCGACACCGCCCGCAGGAGAGCGAGCATTCCGAAGTTTCAGGTCTATAACAATATACTGAAAACGATATACAGCCCGTACACGTTTGAGCAGGCGATTCTCGAACGCAAGGCGTGGGGGCATATCTTCGAGTCGGGCATAGGGGCATATATTCTCAGTCAGGCGTTTGTACAGCACTTCGAGGTTTTCTATTGGCGTGAACGAAACGACGAAGTGGATTTCGTCCTGCGCAAGAAAGGTTCGGTCGTTGCCATAGAAGTCAAAAGCAATGCGGAGAAAAACACGGCAGGACTGGAAACATTCAAAAAAATGTTCTCTCCCCGAACAGCTTTGATTGTCGGCGATGGCGGTCTCGATGCCGAAGAATTTTTGTCAATGGATATGCGAACCTTGTTTTGACCGGTTTGCGCGAATCCTTTATTCTTTCCTCTTTCTCCGGCAGGTGATGACGGCTGCCCCTGCGGCAATGACGGCGAACAGCCCCATACCGCACCACGCTATCGTTTCGGTGATACGTATCGAGGTCGGGCGGAATGCCATGACCACTTCGTGTTCGCCGGCGGGGATATACAGTGCGCGCAGCACGTAATCGGCGCGGGCGATAGGCGTTTCCTTGCCGTCGATGGTCGCCGTCCAGCCGTGCGGGTAGAAAATTTCGGAGAAGACTGCCACGCCTCCCCGCTGCGACGACACGGCGTAGTGCAGCTCTTCGGGGTGGTACGAGGTAAGTTTCAGGGTGGCAGTCGAGTCGGCGACGGCATTTACACCCTCGAATACCGAAGCGAATCGCTTGTCGATGACGGCGGTGGTCGTCGGGTCGAAGTCGGTCAAAGCCTCCATTTCTTCGTTGGCGTTGTTCACCCATTTTATTTCGTCTACGAACCAGCCGTTGCCCAAAGCCCCGTCGTTGAGGTAGGCTTGCGGAGTACCGTTTTCGTCGGGTTCGATAAAGTATTTCGTATTCAACATATTCAGCACCTGCATGTTGCCCTTGCTTATCTGATGTTCGATAAGCTCTTGATACCGACCCAGTTTGGCGGCGTGGTACCCGCCGATACATTTGTGGTAGAACGGTGTAGCCCCGTCGTTGAACGTGCTTGTCGCGCTGTTATACACCCGATAGTAGAGGTCTTTGTCTTGCAGTATCGTTTTGTCGGCAGGGCTTTTCGGGTAGAACGAAGCGAAATCTTTGGTTTCCTGCCGTTCGATGAAATGTCCGCTGTTGAGATAGCGTTTATCGACGAGCCACATATCGCCGATACAGAGCGTTATCACGGCAATGACGAATACGCGGGCGTTGAATTTCTTGCGGGCGAAAAGGAACAGCAGCACACCGCCGAGCGCGATGACGAAGAACGACCGCCACGCATCGCTGCGGAAAATGGCGACGCGCACATCTTCAAGCGCGTCGATGAGTGCAGCCACTTGGGCATTCCGTGCGGCTTGCGGCAAAAATGCCTGCACTTCCTGCGCGCTCAAAAAGTCGAAAAAGAGTCGCGGAAGCAGAGCGAACAGCAGGGCGATGCCGCCCGTCAGGGCAAAAGCTGTGCATACCCCTTTCCGGTTCTTGCGGAGCGTATCGGGATTTTTCACGATTTCGGCAATCGCCAACGCCGCCAGCAGCGGGATTATCAGCTCCGCTACCACGAGAATCGACGACACCGAGCGGAATTTGGAGTACATCGGGAAGTAGTCGGCAAACAAGTTGGTGAACCACATCATGTTATGCCCCCACGACAGGAATACCGTGATGACCGTTGCCCCCAGCAGATACCATTTGAGTCGTCCGGGCAGAATGAAAAAGGCGAGAACGAAGAGTGTCATGAAGAAAGCCCCCGCATATACGGGACCGGAAGTGAAAGGCTGGTCGCCCCAATAACGGTTTTGTTGGGCGATGATTTGCCGGTATTGAGCCGGCGCCGACGAAGCCTCTTTTCCGATAGCGCCTGTGGCTCCTCCCTTTACGTCGGGCACCAGCAAGCTCCATGTTTCGCCTATGCCGTAGCTCCATTGCGTCATGTAGTCGCGGTCGAGACCGTCGGTTTTCACTCCGGCATTGCCGAGAGTCAGTTCCGATTTTCCGCGCATACTCTCCTTGCTGTATTCCCACGTGTGGTACAGGTTCGAGATATTCACCGACACCGCGAGCAGCAGGGCGACAAATGCCACGCCCGTCGCTTTGGCGAAATCCGGAAGTTTATGCCCCCGTATGCTTTCCACCAACTGCCACAATACGTAAGCCCCTATGATGAAGAAAGAGTAGTAGGTCATTTGTACGTGGTTCGCCATTATTTGGAAAGTAAAGAACAGGGCAGTTGTCAAACCGCCGGCGATGTATCTGCCCCGATAAATAAGTATCAGCCCCGCGATGGTGGGCGGAATGTAAGCGAGTGCCAAGACTTTCCAGATATGCCCTGCCATGATGATGATAAAGAAGTACGACGAGAAAGCATATCCGATAGCGCCGAGTACGGCGATGTCGCTGCGGGCGCCCCACACGCACAGCAGTATGTAGAAACCTATCATCAGCAAATATACATATACTACCGGTACGGGAAGGTATAGCGAATAGAGGTTGCATATCTTTTGAAGAAAGCGACCTGTTGCATACGAAGGTGCCATTTGGTAGGTGGGCATACCCGAAAATTGTGCATTCGTCCAACGGATAGGATTGCCGGAATCGGTGCGGTATGTCGTGATTTCCTGCCCGACGCCTTGTCGGCTGTCATGTCCGAGAACGGTTTTCCCTTCGAAAATTTCAGGAGAGAAATAGGCGAACGAGATGACGACGAATGCGATTATCGCATAGAGGTGCGGCAACAGGGGTTTCAAATAAGTGCGAAACATGGCTTTTACGATTGAAATTCGACCTCAAAGATACGATAATAAAATGATATGAAGGCAAAATCCCGAAATTTTATGCCGAAGGTCTGCGGAGCGTTTCGGCACGTTTCAAGGCAGCGTCCATGCGCAGGTTGTGTTTGATGTACCGCCGTATCGAGCGGTATGTCGGGTGCAGGGCATGGAAAGGTCGTGCGCTGTTTTCTTTCAACAGAAATATCGCGAGACACAGAAGGCAAGCCCACAACAGCCACCCGTATATCTCTTTCAGACTGACTGCCAATGCCTGTCGCTGCACGGCTCCGTATATTTCGGCGAGGGGCAGCTCTCCGGCAAGCGGCTGCACGCCGTCGATGTTGGCACCCAGCAGCATACTGTTTTTCTGCATGACGACTTTCAGTATCCGTCCCAAAACCGCGCTGCCGAATGCCCCTCCGAGGCACGCGCTGGCAAACGATTGCGCCGTAACCGACTGGAAAAAGATAGGAAACGGAATGCGGGAAAGCGCTGTCAGGAAAGTGATGACAATCATCACCAAACCGGCATTCCGAAGAAATACCGGCAGTATCAGCATCGTCTTATCGACGTTGTAGTCGATGTAGAAGTAAAAGAGCGCCAGATGGAGTGCCAGACACCCGAATGCAATAGCTGTCATGCGCCGGTATGCCCACTTCCGTCGGGCGAAGGTGAGGTACATGAACAGGCTCCCCATGACGATGCCCGCTGTTCCCGCCCAGTTGAGCGAAATCACGTGTTCGGCGTCGTAACCGAGAATGCCCTCCATATAGGCGTGGTCGAATACATGACCGGTGGCGACGAATATTTCGATTACCGGCAGCAGGGCGAGGGTCGTGTAAAGCGGGCGCTGCCGCCAGACATCGGGACTGATATAGGGGTGGCGTACAAACGTGGAGCGCCAGACGTTCAGTGCCGTAACGGCGATGCCGCCGACGGTGGCGCAGCGTATTTCCTCCCCGTTCCACCAGTCGTAATGTTCGCCATATACGCAAATGAAAATCGCGCAGAGCAGGCTCACGCCCCACATGATGCCGCCCAACCAGTCGATGCCGTAAAGCGGGAGTTTGCGCATGGCATGGAACGTACTGAAAAGAATTTGGTTGGCAATCAACACCGCCAGCAGCAGTCCGATAATCAGCCAGTGCACGTATTCCCACGTCGCCCATACGGTCGTGTAAACGGTTAGCAGTCCCGACAGTTGCAGGCTGCCCTGCACCAGCAGGTGAATGTAGCAGAAGAATACCGACAGGTCGCGTTTCGGCGTAATCCAAAGCTGTATGAGCGAGTTGCACTCGAAAGTCGCCCACATGCGGAAAAATCCGGTGAAGAAGCATACCGCCACCAACACGGGCACGCTGCGCGTGTACATACATATCAAGTTGCCGGCGATGATGGCTGTCGTACAGATTTGAAATGCCGTTTTGGTGCAGAAGCGGAATTTCAGTCGGAAAATGATGGCGAACGTCAGCGCCAGACCTGCCAGCGAGGCGTAGCCCGCCATCATGATGTCTTCCTGCATCAGCGAGGTGGAACCGACCATTTGGCTGACGGCTGCCAGATACACTCCGCCGGAAAATTGAAAGACGATGACGAATGCGACCAAAATCCACGGACGGATTTTTTTCGGTACGAAATCGCGCAGCATCGGCAGGGAGAAGGGTGGTATTTCGTGCATGGAATCAATATTTTACGGTACACTCCACGTTCATGCCGGCGCGCAGCCGCTTCATATCTTCCGCCCGATTGTTTCCGGTAAACTCGATGCGCACGGGAATGCGCTGTTCCACTTTCACGAAATTGCCTGCCGAATTGTCTTGCGGAAGCAGCGAGAAGCTGGCGCCCGTCGCCTGCGAAATCGATTTTACCACTCCTTCATATACGCAGCCGGGCACGGCATCGACGGTTATTTCGACGGGCAGCCCTTCGGCGATATGGGCGGTCTGCGTCTCCTTGTAGTTGGCGACGACCCACTTTTCCTGTTCATCGACCACTTCGACGAGCGTCTGTCCGGGCTGCACAAGCTGTCCTTCCTGCACCGTTTTGCGACCGGTGATGCCGTCGCACGGCGCGATGATTACCGTGTACGAGAGATTCAGTTTCGCCAGCTCTACGGCAGCTTCCGCCAACTTCACGACGGCTTCGGTCTGTTCCAGACGCTGCGACTGCTCCTGCTTCACGAGTGCGGTCGATTGCTTTTGGCGGGAGAGAAGCGCGTAACGGGCTTTGGAACTTTCGTAGACGGTCTTTACGGCGTCGTACTGTTGGCGGGTTACGGCTTCCTGCTCCAACAGCTTTTGATACCGGTGATACTCGCGCTCGTCGTTTTCAAGTCGGATTTTCGCTTCCAAAATTCCGGCGTCGGACACCGACAGGTTGTTTTCGGTCGTGTGTATCGACGACGACACGACGGCTTTCCCCGAAAGGGCGTTTTGGTAGTCGGCTTCGGCTTGGGCGAGCCGGAAGCGAAACTCGGCATCTTCGATGACCGCCAGCGTATCGCCTTTGTGCACATGCCGGTATTCGGTGAAGTAAATATGTTTGATGAATCCCTGTATCTTGCTGTTTACCGGCACGATGTGTTGGCGCACCTGTGCGTTGTCGGTAAATTCCACCCTGCCCAGATGCACGAATTTGTCGCATACATAGACGAGGGCGCATAGCAGCGCCGCCAATACGGCGACGTTGAAAATTATTTTTTTCGTTTGTCTTTTCATCGGAATGTTTTTAGAGAGTACCTGAAATATAAAGAAGTTTGTAATAGCTGAAAATCACGTCGATGCGGGCATTCACCAATTCCGCTTCCGCCGCGAGCTTGGCGTTGCTTGCGTCGAGCATATCGGTGATGAGCGCCATGTCGTTTTGGTAGCGATTGTGTACGACGGCGTAGTTGCGATTGGCAAGTTCCGCGCTCTTTTCCTGCGTCTGCACCGTCAGGTAGCTTTCGAGATATTTTACGTATTCGGCTTGGACGGACAGCACGGTTTCTTCGGCTGCGTGGTCGCGGGTCTGCTGCGCGCGCCGTATCGACAGCCGGCTGCGCGACAGCTCGCGCGGCGACTTGAACAGCGCATCGAAATTGTATTTGATGCCCACGCCCACATACCAGTAGTTGAAATTCTTGTCGATTGCCGGCACTTCGATGAGTATCGGACCGTTGAGGTTGTTGCCCGCGAAAAGGGCGATTTTCGGAATCCGGGTCGAGCGAATGATTTTGTTTTGCTGCTGTTCCATTTTTATGGCGATGTCGCACTGTTTCAGGGCGGGCGACTGTTCGATGCCCGATTTCGTCCAGTACGACTCGTCCCCGACGGGAATCTCTTGCGTCAGGAGGGCGGTGTCGGGCACGATTGCCGTGCCGGCGGGCAGTCCGAGCAGCACGACCAAATGGTTGTTAAGTATCGTCCGGTTGTTTTCGATGCGGGTGCGTTGCAGTTCGAGGTTCGACAGTTGCAGTTCGTAGCGCGTGATGTCGTTGTGCAGCACGACGCCCTCGCGCTCTTTGGCGCGCAGCTCGTCGAGCACTTGTCGGGTTTGGGCGATGTTGGCGTCGTAGACGCCGCTGAGGTTCTGCTGCTTGAACAGGTCGAGATAATACCCCACCAGCCTCAGCCGCGTTTTGTCGCGGGTATCTTCGAGCTTCCATCGGGCGCTTTCGCTTTGCAGGCGGGCGAGGTCGATGCTGCTCCGTATCGCTCCGCCGGAGTAGATGACCTGCGATGCCTCTACGGCAAGATTGTTTCCGAAATGGGGCATGTCGATATTCATTTTATCGGAAAAATCGCGCTCCCACATGCGACCGTCGCCGATATAGTTTACCGACACTTCGGCGCTGATTTCGGGCAGACGCGCATTCTTTGCCGCTTTTATGGCGTGCAGACTCTCTTCCACGCCGGTTTTGTCGGCGCGCAGCGACTTGCTGTTTTCTTCGGCTAACGCGAACATTTCGTCTATGGATAGCCTTTTTTGTACGGATTCTTGGGCGTATGCCCCGTTGTACAGTATGCACGTGCATACCGTGAGCAAAATATATTTGTTCATGTGTAGGTGATAAGATGTGAATAATGAAACAGGGGTGAAACGCGCTTCCCTAATCGGAATTTTCACGACCCCACCGGTGGAAGTCGGCTAAGCGAAAAAAGACTTTTTGAATAAGTGCGGTGTAAGCGAAAGTGCGATTTTTTCTCATTGTCCGGCGGGACTGTATATCCCGTTCAGGCGACAAAGGTAGGAAAAATAAAAACGTAGACGGATTCCGTATTAACAAATATTATGATTTTGATGTGCTGCTGTTGCCGGCATGGAAGGAAGCGGGCAATAAAAAAGCAAGCCCTGTTTACACAAACAAGGCTTGCTCCGGATTTGCCGTATGGCGGCGGCAAAATCCTCTCTCTATGCAACAGAGTAAAAAAGCATCAATAACTTTGTTTATGGACGCTCTTTACAGCGCGTCCCGACGGGTCGTTGAGTTTCTTGAACGACTCGTCCCATTCCAGTGCCGTGGCGGTGCTGCAAGCGACCGACCGTTCGGACGGCACGCTGCGTGCGGCGGCATCTGAGGGGAAATGTTCGGCAAAGATGGAGCGGTAGTAATACTCCTCTTTGTTCATCGGCGGATTGATGGGGAAGCGTTCGGCGGCATGTGCCATTTCTTCGTCCGACACCCGCTCGGAGGTAATCTGTTTGAGTACGTCGATCCAGCTGTACCCCACACCGTCGGAGAATTGCTCTTTCTGACGCCATGCCACGCTCGCGGGCAAAATGTCCTCGAAGGCTTTGCGCAGTATCCATTTCTCCATTTTCCCGTCTTTCGCCATTTTGGCTTCGGGATTGAGGCGCATGGCTGTGTCCATGAAAGTTTTGTCGAGAAACGGCACGCGCCCTTCGACGCCCCATGCCGAGAGCGATTTGTTGGCACGCAGGCAGTCGTAGAGGTAGAGCTTGCTGATTTTGCGCACGCACTCTTCGTGGAACGCTCGCGCGTCGGGCGCTTTGTGAAAGTAGAGGTAGCCGCCGAATATCTCGTCGGCGCCTTCGCCCGAGAGCACCATTTTTATGCCCATCGACTTGATGACGCGCGCCAGCAGGTACATCGGCGTGGAGGCGCGCACCGTCGTTACATCGTAAGTTTCGATGTAGTAGATGACGTCGCGCAGGGCGTCGAGACCCTCCTCTATGGTGAAGTTGATTTCGTGATGCACCGTGCCGATGTGGGCGGCGACCTGACGGGCGGCTTCGAGGTCGGGCGCCCCTTTCAACCCTACGGCGAAAGAGTGCAGCTGCGGCCACCAAGCGTCGGAGCGGCTGTCCGATTCGATACGCTTGGCGGCATACTGTTTGGCAACAGCCGACACGATAGACGAGTCCAGCCCGCCCGACAGCAGTACCCCGTAGGGCACGTCGCTCATCAGCTGGCGGCGCACCGCATCGCATAGCGCGGCACGCAGCGCCTCGCCGTCGGCGCCGTTGTGTTTCACGGCGTCGTACTGCTCCCAGTCGCGTTTGTACCAGCGCACCATTTTGCCGCTCCGGCTGTCGTAGTAATGTCCGGGCAGGAACGGTGCGTAGTCGGTGCACCACCCTTCGAGCGCTTTCAATTCCGATGCCACATAGGTGCGACCCTCACTGTCGTGCCCCATGTAGAGGGGTATCACGCCTATGGAGTCGCGGGCGATGAGGTAGCGGTCGTTTTCTTCATCGTACAGCGCGAAAGCGAAAATGCCGTTGAGGTCTTCGAGAAAGTCGATGCCCTTTTTCCGGTAAAGCGCCAAGATGACTTCGCAGTCGGAACCCGTCCGGAAAGGATAGTCCTTGCAGATGCCCTCGCGCAGGTCGCGGTGGTTGTATATTTCGCCGTTTACGGAGAGTATCAGTTTGCCGTCGGGGCTTTTCAGCGGCTGCCCGCCCGAGGCGGGATCGACGATAGAGAGGCGCTCATGCGCCAGAATCGCCGATTTTCCTACGTATATGCCCGACCAGTCGGGTCCCCGATGACGGATTTTTTTTGACATTTCCAATGCCTGCGTACGCAGCTGCGCCGCATTCTCTTTTATATCGAATATGCCTACGATTCCGCACATGGCTTTCTTATTTTAAGGTCGATAAATAACGGTCGATAGCTGCGGCGGTTTTGCGTCCCGAAGCGATGGCGCGCACCACAAGACCCGCGCCGTAGGAGGCGTCGCCGGCGGCGAATACCTTTGCGACGGAACTTTTGTTGTCGCTGTCGACAGCCACGTTTTTGCGTCCGTCGAGCGTAACGTCGAGATTTTCGAGCAGTCCTTCGTAAACGGGGTGTACGAATCCCATTGCCAAGAACACCATATCGACGTCGAGAATTTCGGTCTCGGCAGCCCGCTGCGGCGTCATGCGGCCGTTTTCGTCGGTCGTCCAAGTTACCGGAGCCACTTCGACCTGTTTCAATACGCCATTTTCGCCGATGAAGCGCACGGTGTCGAGGCTCCACCGCCGTTCGCAGCCCTCTTGGTGCGACGACGATGTTTTGAGTATCTGCGGGTATTGCGGCCACGGTGTCGCCGGATTTTTATCGACCGGCGGTTTGGGCATGATTTCTATTTGCAGCACGCTTGCGGCGCCTTGCCGTATGGCGGTGCCCACGCAGTCCGAGCCCGTGTCGCCGCCGCCGATTACCAGCACCCGTTTGCCTTTGGCGGAGATGCGTTCTTCCGGTGCGACCTCTGCGCCGGCATTGACGCGGTTTTGCTGCTTCAGCAGTTCGAGCGCGAAGTAAACGCCTTTGAGGTCGCGCCCTTCGACGCGGAGGTCGCGCGGCTCGCCCGACCCGATAGCCACGCATACGGCATCGTATTCGTCGAGCATTTTTTTCAACGCTTTCTTGTCGGCGCCTACCGGTGCGTTGCAGAAGAAAGAGATGCCCTCTGTTTCGAGCAGCGCCTGACGGCGGTCGATGACGCTTTTGTTGAGTTTGAAGTCGGGTATGCCGAGCCGCAACAGTCCGCCGATGCGTTCGTCTTTTTCAAAAACTTCGACGGTGTGTCCCTTGCGGTTGAGCTGGTTGGCGCAGGCGAGCCCTGCCGGTCCCGAGCCGATGACTGCCACCTTCTTGCCCGTGCGGGTATGAGGCGGACACGCCACGACATACCCTTCGGAAAAGGCTTTTTCGATAATGGCGGCTTCGTTGTTGCGCACGGTTACCGGCGCATTTGCCGAAAGACCTAACACGCACCCTTTTTCGCAAAGCGCCGGACAGACGCGCCCCGTAAATTCGGGAAAGTCGTCGGTCTCCTGCAAGAGGCGGTAAGCCTCCCGCCAGTTCCCTTTATACACGGCGTCCTGCCATTCGGGCTGGCGGTTGCCCAGCGGGCAGTTCCAGTGGCAGAAGGGCACGCCGCAGTCCATACAGCGCGAGGCTTGCGTGCGGCACTCTTCGTCGTGGAAAGTAAGCTCCACTTCGGCAAAATCGGTTTTTCGTTGTTGAACGGGACGGTATCCCGCTTCTTTTCTTCCTATGGTAAGAAATGCTTTCGGATTTCCCATGATTCTTTTACTTTTTACTTTGTTGCATGATTAATAGTCCCGTTCCAGTTTCTCGATTTTCTGTTGCAGCGATTTTATTTTCTCGTCTTGCAGCACTTTCTTGTACTCGATAGGCATCACTTTGATGAATTGCGATACGTATTCTTCCCAGTTTTCGAGCATACGTTTGGCGAGGGGACTGTGCGTGTTTTCGTAATGGTTGGCGATGAGGCTGTGCAGCTCTTTGTTGTCGGCGGCATCTTCGATGAGCGACAGTTCCACCATCTCCATGTTGCAGAAGAAGTCGAAATCGTCGTTCTTGTTCCACACGTAGGCGATACCGCCGCTCATGCCGGCGGCGAAGTTACGACCCACTTTGCCGAGCACCACCGTGCGACCGCCTGTCATGTATTCGCAGCAGTGGTCGCCCACGCCTTCAACGACAGCTGTCGCGCCGCTGTTGCGCACGCAGAAACGTTCGCCCACGATGCCGTTGATGTAGACTTCGCCCGACGTGGCGCCGTAGAGCAGCGTGTTGCCGGCGATGATGTTTTCTTCGGGTGCGAACGACGAGCCTTTCGGCGGAATGACGATGATTTTGCCGCCCGAGAGTCCTTTGCCCAAATAGTCGTTGGCTTCGCCCGAGAGGCAGAAGGTTACGCCGTGTGCGAGGAATGCGGCGAAGCTCTGACCTGCCGAGCCGGTGAAGTTGCACCGTATCGTGTCGTCGGGCAGACCGGCGTTTCCGAATCGCGTGGCTATCTCGCCCGAAAGCATGGCGCCCGTCGAGCGGTCGGTGTTGCATATCGGCAGATGCAGTTCGATGGGCATCAGCGATTTGAGCGACGGAAGCGCCGCCTTTATCAGCCGCTGGTCTATCACGTCTTCGATTTGGTGCGTCTGCTCCTTGATTTTGCGGCAGGCATGTTTTTCAGCCTCTGCCGGACGGTAGAGTATGCGCGAAAGGTCGAGCTTGTCTATCGTGTGGTCGCCTACGGGAGGTTTCGGGAAAAGCAGGTCGGAGCGACCGATGATGTCGTCCATTTTGGTGAAGCCCATTTCCGCCAGCCATTCCCGTACTTCCTGTGCGAGGAAAGTGAAGAAATTGACGAGGTATTCCGACCGTCCGAGGAAGCGCTTGCGCAGTTCCGCGTTCTGCGTGGCGACGCCCACCGGACAGGTGTTCATGTGGCATTTGCGCATCATCACGCAGCCCAAGACGATGAGTGCGCTGGTGGCGAATCCGAATTCTTCGGCGCCGAGCAGCGCTTGTATGATGATGTCGCGTCCGGTTTTCAACTGTCCGTCCACTTGCAGCGTTACCTGTCCGCGCAAGTTGTTGAGTACGAGCGTCTGCTGCGTTTCGGAAAGACCTATTTCCGACGGCAGTCCGGCGTGCTTTATCGAGCTGGCGGGACTTGCGCCCGTGCCGCCTTCGCAGCCGCTGATGACAATCATGTCAGCTTTGGCTTTGGCTACGCCGGCGGCAATGGTGCCCACGCCGCTCTCCGATACCAGCTTCACGCTGATGCGGGCGCGGGGATTCACGTTTTTCAAATCGAAAATGAGCTGCGCCAAGTCTTCGATAGAGTAGATGTCGTGGTGCGGGGGAGGCGAGATAAGCGAAATGCCCGGTATGGAGTGGCGGGTGCGCGCAATCACTTCATCGACTTTGAATCCGGGCAGCTGTCCGCCTTCTCCGGGTTTTGCGCCCTGCGCCACCTTGATTTGTATTTCGTCGGCATTTACCAAATATTCGGTCGTTACGCCGAAGCGTCCCGACGCCACCTGCTTGATGGCGCTGCGAGCCGACGTACCGTCTTCGCGCGGAACGAAGCGTTCGGCATCTTCGCCGCCTTCGCCCGTGTTGCTCTTGCCGCCCAGTTTGTTCATGGCGATAGCCATAGCTTCGTGCGCCTCCTTGCTGATAGAACCGAACGACATGGCGCCCGTTACGAAACGGCGCGTTATGGCTTCGACAGGCTCTACCAGCGAAATGTCGATGGGGTTGCGTTTGAAGTCGAGGCGGTCGCGCAGGAATACCGGCTGCTCCTTGCCGTCGACCATGGCGGTAAATTCTTTGAACTTCTTGTAGCTGCCCAGACGGGTCGCCAGTTGCAGGGTCGATATGGTTTCGGGATTCCATGCGTGGAATTCGCCGTTTTTGCGAAAGCTGTAAATACCGTTGTGGTTGAGATACTGCTCTTTGTCGATGTAAGCCTCTGCATGGAATTTGACGATGTCTCGGTAAATTTCTTCGAGCGTTACGCCGCCTATTTTGGAAGTCGTGCCGCAGAAATAACGGTCTATCAATTCCTGTGAAATGCCGACAGCCTCGAACAGCTGGGCGCCCCAATAGCTGCCTATCGTGGAGATGCCCATTTTGGAGATGACTTTCAGTAAACCTTTGTTCACCGCTTTCACGTAATTTTTTTCGGCGGTGTGGTAATCGAGCTGTATCTGTTTGTCGTTTACCAACTGGTTGATGACGGCAAAAGCCATGTAGGGGTTTACCGCACTGGCGCCGTAGCCTATCAGCAGAGCGAAGTGCATCACTTCACGAACCTCGCCGGTCTCTACGACGATAGCCGTCTGCACACGCATACGCTTGGCGATAAGGTGGTTGTGTACGGCGGAAACGGCGAGCAGCGACGGTATGGGCACCTGCGTTTCGTCAGCCTCCTTGTCGGAGAGTATGATGTAGTTGAAGTCGGCTTTTACCGCCTGTTCGGCTTCGGCGCAGAGGCGGTCGATACCCTCTGCCAGCCCTTGTGCGCCGGAATTGAGGTCGAACGTCATCGACAGCGTTTTGGTGCGGAAACCCTTGTAGCGCAGGTTGCGCAGAATATCGAGGTCGGCGTTGGTGATGACGGGCGATTTGATATTGACCATCTTGCACAGCTCCGGCGATTGCACCAGCAGGTTTTTGTTGATGACGCCGATGTAGTTGCCGAGCGACATCACCAACTCTTCGCGAATGGGGTCGATAGGCGGATTGGTTACCTGCGCGAACTGTTGCCGGAAGTAGTGGAACAGCAGCTGCGGCTTCTGCGAGAACAGCGCCAACGGCGTGTCGTTGCCCATGGAGGCGATAGGCTCTTTGCTTTCGGTGGTCATGGGTATGATGATGCGCTCCACATCTTCTTTGTGGTAGCCGAACGTATGCAGGTGTGCCGCATAGTCGGGTACGTCGTAGCGCACGGTGCGACCCGAACTGATGGTGTCGAGTTTCACGCGGTTTTTGGAGAGCCATTCCCGATAGGGGTATGCCGAAGCCAACTGCTCTTTCAACTCTTCGTCTCGGTAGATTTTCCCTTTCTCGGTGTCGATGAGAATCAGTTTGCCGGGTTGCAGACGTCCTTTCTCCTTGATGTCGGCGCCGTCGAACGGCAGAACGCCCGCCTCCGAAGCAATGACCATCATATCGTTTTGCGTGATGAGGTAGCGGGCGGGGCGCAGACCGTTGCGGTCGAGCATACCGCCGGCATAGCGACCGTCGGAAAAGAGCAGCGTGGCGGGACCGTCCCACGGCTCCATCAGAATACTGTGGTATTCGTAAAACGCTTTCAGGTTCTCGGAAATGGGGTTTTTCTCGTTGAAACTTTCGGGAATCATCATGGAGAGTACATGGGGCAGGCTCATGCCCGACATCATGAAAAATTCGAGTACGTTGTCTAACGACGCGCTGTCGCTCATTTCGGGTTGCACGATAGGTTTCAGTGCGTCGATGCCTACGCCGAGCACGTCGGGTTGCAGCACGCTTTCGCGCGCCTCCATCCATTTGCGGTTGCCCCGTATGGTATTTATTTCGCCGTTGTGCCCCAGCAGGCGGAACGGCTGCGCCAGACTCCACGTGGGGAACGTGTTGGTACTGAAACGCGAGTGCACCAGCGCCATGCCGCTGGTGAAGTAGGGATTTATCAGGTCGAGGTAGTAGTAGCGCAGTTGCAGCGACGTAAGCATACCTTTATATACAAGGTTTCGGTTCGAGAGCGAAACGATGTAGAAATCTTTTTTCAAGGCGATGTCCGAGTGCAGCACTTTCGCCTCTATTTTTTTGCGCAGAACGTACAGGGCGCGACCCAGCGCCGTTTCGTCCATTTCGTTCGGGGCAGTGATGAAAAGCTGCTTTATGGCAGGTTCGGTGGCAGCCGAGCCTTCGCCGAGTATTTCGCTGTTTACCGGCACGTCGCGTATGGTGAGCAGTTGCAGTCCGGCGCCGGAAATTTCGCTTTCGATGATAGCGATGAGGGCTTCTTGGTCGGCGGTCTCTTTGGGGAGAAAGACAAGTCCTGTACCGTAATGACCTTTTTCGGGCACGGGGATTCCTTGCAGGAGAATGAACTCGTGCGGAATCTGCACCATGATGCCTGCGCCGTCACCTGTTTTTGGGTCGGCGCCTTCCGCCCCGCGGTGATTCATGTGTTCGAGCACCTGCAAAGCGTTTTCGACGATTTGATGCGACTTGCCGCCATGAATGTTCACCAATAGACCGACACCGCAGGCGTCGTGCTCGTAAGCGGGGCTGTACAGACCTTGTTCTTGTAATCTTTTACTTTGTTGCATGATGATATTGTTTTTTGAAACCTGCCCGACAAACCGAATGAATGCCCAAAAAATTCGGTTTGCCGGAACAGGTCGTCTCCTTATGCAAGGAGTTGGTAAGAATTGAATTTAACGAATGAATAACAGTTCTCTGTATTTGGGGAGAGGCCACATCTCGTTATCGACGATGAGTTCGAGTTTGTCGATGTGGTAGCGTATCTCGTCCATCAAGGGCACCACCGTGTCGTGGTAGGCAATGGCTTTCTCGCGTTCGTCGGTGATTTTGTTCGCCACTTTGCGGGCATCGACCAGCGCATCGACTTTGGTGATTACCGTAGAGATATGTTTCGATACCTTGCGCACCACCTTCGTATCTTCTTCCGAAAGCGTTTTGGCTTCATCGGCGGGGAAGAGGGCGTTGAATTTGGCGATGTTGTCGAGCAGTATCGACTGGTAGCGCGAAGCTACGGGCACGATGTGGTTCATTGCCAAATCGCCGAGTACGCGGGCTTCGATTTGTATCTTTTTGGTGTAGGTTTCCCATTTCACCTCGCAGCGCGACTGCAATTCCACTTCGCTCATCACCTTCGTGTCGGTGAAGATTTTTACGTTCTTGGGACGCAGGTAGGCATCGAAATTCAGAGGTACGCTCGTTTCGCAGTCGAGACCGCGGCGGGCGGCTTCGGCTTTCCATTCGTCGCTGTAACCGTTGCCGTCGAAGCGTATGGCTTTGCACTCTTTTATCAGTTTGCGTATCACGGTGAAGATAGCTTTTTCTTTCTGCGTGCCCGCTGCGATGAGGCTTTCGACTTCGGCGTAGAAGTCGTTGAGCTGGGCGGCTACGGCGGTGTTGAGCACGATCATGGCGGCGCCGCAGTTTGCCGACGAGCCGACGGCACGGAACTCGAAGCGGTTGCCCGTGAAGGCGAAGGGCGACGTGCGGTTGCGGTCGGTGTTGTCGATGAATATTTCGGGAATATGGGCTACGCCGATTTTGATGCCGGCTTTCGGATCCATCTTGATAGCTTCATCGGTCGTTGCCGATTCGAGTTTGTCGAGCACTTCCGAAATCTGTTTTCCGAGAAATACCGAAACGATGGCGGGAGGAGCCTCGTTCGCACCCAGACGGTGGGCGTTGGTAGCCGAACAGATAGAGGCTTTCAGCAGGTCGTTGTGTTTGTAAACCGCCATGAGCACGTTTACGAGGAAGGTAACGAATTGCAGGTTTTCCATACCGTTCTTGCCCGGAGCGAGCAGGTTTACGCCGGTGTTGGTGCCCATCGACCAGTTGTTGTGTTTTCCCGAGCCGTTGATGCCTTTGAAAGGTTTTTCGTGCAGAAGCACGCGGAAGTTGTGGCGGCGAGCCACTTTTTTCATCAGCGACATGAGCAGGAGGTTATGGTCGTTTGCCAAGTTGGTTTCCTCGAAAATGGGAGCTACCTCGAACTGATTGGGTGCCACTTCGTTGTGACGGGTTTTCACGGGAATGCCGAGTTTCAGACACTCTCTTTCGAGGTCGGACATGAACGCGAGTACGCGGGTGGGAATCGAGCCGAAATAGTGGTCTTCGAGCTGTTGGTTTTTCGCGCTGTCGTGCCCCATGAGGGTGCGACCGGTGAGCACGAGGTCGGGACGGGCGGCATATAGAGCTTCATCGACCAAGAAGTATTCCTGTTCCCACCCGAGATAGGAGAATACTTTGGTTACGTTTTCGTCGAAGAAATGGCATACTTTCACAGCAGCTTCGCTCATGGCGGAGATGGCTTTCAGCAGCGGGGTCTTGTAGTCGAGCGCTTCGCCGGTGTAGGAGATGAACACGGTGGGAATGCAGAGGGTGTCGCCTACCACGAATGCGGGCGACGAGGGGTCCCATGCCGAATATCCGCGAGCCTCGAACGTGTTGCGGATTCCGCCGCTCGGGAAGCTCGATGCGTCCGGTTCCTGTTGGATAAGGATTTTACCGGAAAATTCCTCGATGACGGCGCCTTTCTCAAACTCGATGAACGAGTCGTGTTTTTCGGCAGTGCCGCCCGTAAGAGGTTGGAACCAGTGGGTATAGTGGGTCGCGCCCTGTTCCATAGCCCATTGTTTCATGCCGGTAGCCACGCCGTCGGCATATTCGCGGCTCAACGGCGTGCCGTTGTCGATAGCGTCGATGATGGCGTTGTAAGTCCTTTTGGAAAGATACTTCGCCATGGCGGCGCGGTTGAAAACGTGTTCGCCGAAAAATTCCGACGGACGTTTTTCTTCCGGTTCGAGTACGACGGCTTTGCGTTTGAAAGCCTCGTCCAGCAATTTGAATCTAAGTGTACTCATTTCTTTTTTACTTTATGTTTGAGAGTTGTTTATTTCATATAAAGAGGGGAGAGGGTTGTACCCCTCCCCGTAAAATCAGTTGTAAGCCGATTCGCCGTGTTCGTAGATGTCGAGCCCCTCTTCTTCGATGCGTTTGGGAACGCGCAGACCGTGAATGAGGTCGAGAACCTTGAAGATGACGAATCCCATACCGGCAGCCCAAGCTCCTACGACGACTGAGCCGAATAGCTGGGCAAGGAAGAAATTCCAGCTTCCGCAGTAGAAAAGACCGTTCGTCGTGCAGAAAAGACCGGTGAGAATCGTGCCGAGAAATCCGCATACGCCGTGTACCGACGATGCGCCCACAGGGTCGTCGATTTTGAGTACGTGGTCGATGAAATCGACGGCGAGTATCATCACGACGCCGCAAATGATGCCGATGATTACGGCACCGCCCGGCGATACGAGGTCGCACCCTGCCGTGATGCCCACCAATCCTGCCAAGATGCCGTTAAGCGTCAGCGACAGGGAGGGTTTGCCGTATTTTATCCAGCTGGTAACCAACGAGGCGAATCCGCCGGCACAGGCTGCCAGATTGGTTGTCAGGAATACGTGCGAAATGGCGGTATAGTTGCCTTCGCCCGAAGCTGCCAGCTGCGAGCCCGGATTGAATCCGAACCACCCGAACCAGAGAATGAACACGCCGAGTGCGCCGAGCGTGAGGTTGTGTCCGGGTATGGCGTGCGACTTGCCCTCTTTGTATTTGCCGAGACGGGGTCCGAGAATGGCTGCTCCCACGAAAGCGATGGCGCCGCCTACCAAGTGTACGACGGTGGAACCGGCAAAGTCGTGGAACGTGATGCCGAAGGTACGCATCATGAAGCTCCCTTCATCGCCGTTCATCAGCCAGCCGCCGCCCCACGTCCAGTGCCCGGAAACGGGATAAATCAACACGCTGATGCATACGGTGTAAATCAGGTACATCGAAAATTTGGTGCGTTCTGCCATAGCTCCCGAAACAATCGTGGCGGAGGTGGCGCAGAACACGGTCTGGAAAATGAGGAATCCCTCGATGGGCAGACCGTTGTCGATGATTTCCTCCATCTTCGCCAAGTCGAAGAAGTGGGGCATACCCACGAAAGCTCCGATGCCGAACATCAGGCTGAATCCGATGAGCCAGTAGAGCAGCGAACCGAGCATGAAATCTATAAAGTTTTTCATCAAAATGTTAGCCGTGTTTTTCGTGCGGGTGAAGCCGGCTTCCACCAAGGCGAATCCGGGTTGCATGAAAAACACCAGCATGGCGGCGAGCAGCATCCACACCACGTCGAGCGACGTTGCCAGCTCGGCAATCGACATCGGTGCAGCCGCCGTTTCTTCCGCAGCGGCGACCGCCTCTTCTTGTGCGGCGGCTCCCGAAGTAAAGAGCGTAATCGTCATCAAAACGATGAACATACCTATTTTTTTCATAACCTTTTTCTTCTTAAAAATAATACTTGAAAGTGATACCTATTTCTCTTGTTCCGCGTTGTAGAGGGCGATGTCGCCTCGGTCGGCGGTGCGTATGCGCACCGCGTCTTCGATAGGAACGATAAAAATGCGTCCGTCGCCTATCTCGCCCGTGTAGGCGGCTTTCATGATGGCTTGCACCGTCTTTTCCACGTTTTTGTCGCGCACCACGATAGAAATCATCGTGCGCTCGATATAGCTCGTGTCATAGACCACACCGCGGTAGATGCGCCCCTGACGGGCTTTGCCCACGCCCCGTACATCGTAGTACGAAAACCACTCGATGTCGGCTGCGAGCAGAGCATCTTTCACGTCTTCGAATTTTGTCTTGCGAATAATTGCTTCAATCTTTTTCATTTTACCTTAAATTTATTTCTGCATGATTTTAGAACGAAACTCCGAATACCAAGAATACATCGTCGTTGGCAGGGGAGAAGATGGCTTCGACCGACAGCGTCGTGCCGAAGTTTTTGAAAAGGGTGAACGTTTTCGCCACTTTCGCCGAGATGTCCATTACATTGAAACTGCTTGCATACATACCTTTCCACGGGGTGATGCCCAAGCCTACGCTGCAATCGACGACTCCCTTGATGTCGAAGCCGTAATCCAAGTCGATGTAGGTCGAAAAATGCTGTTTGCCGGAATCGTTTTTGTCGAACGGACAATATACCACCGTGTTCCACCCTATCGTCAGCGGGAACGAGCAGCTCTCGCCGAAGTCGTAGCCGGCGGAGGCTTCGAGGTAGTGGCAGTTTCCGGTTTCGCCTTTCTCTTTTTTCCATGCGCTGAAATAGGCATTGCCCTCGCCGGTCCACCAATAATCGGTAAGCCCTATCGAAAAACCTTTTATCGCATAGGAAACCGAGAGGTCGAACTCTTTGGGCGCATCGACCAGTCCGGCAAATGAGGTGCTGCCCCATACGCCTACCGAAAAGCCGGCGGCGTCGAACGACAGATAGGGCTGAATACTCGCTCCCGTCTGATAGGTGCCGCGCCATACGTAGGTACTTACGAGGTCGGCTCCCACCGAAAGGGTAAAGCCTTTGTCCGCATTCAGGGTTATGTCTTCGGCTTTTGCGTTTGCCATACCGAGCAGCAGCGATGCCATAAGCGTTAATGAAATTGTTTTTGCTTTCATGATTCTCTTTTTTATGTATTTGAATATCCTGTTTGAAAACCTGTTTGTGATAAGATGCCGATGCGACACCCGATTATCCGATAGTTCTCTCTGTTGTCCCCGCGAAGGGGCTCTGTGTATTCAAATACTTAAAAAAGCAATCCTCTTTCGTTTTCATAACCAATCTTTTTTACCTAACCTTTTACCTTTTTACCTATATTATATCTTCCAATTTTTTATCCGTTCCACTGCTTCTTCGACTTCGCTGCGTTCGCCGAATGCCGTCAGTCGCAGATAGCCTTCTCCGCCCGGGCCGAATCCTACGCCGGGCGTACCCACGACGTGGCATTCGTAAAGCAGCCTGTCGAAGAATTTCCACGAGTCGATGCCGCCGGGCGTCTTCAACCAGATGTAGGGGGCGTTGACACCGCCATACACTTCGAGTCCGGCTGAGGCAAGCCCTTCGCGTATGATGCGGGCGTTCTCCATATAGTAGGCGATGTTGGCGCGTATCTCTTTCTGCCCTTGCGGAGTGTATATCGATTCTGCCGCCCGTTGCACGATGTAGGCGGTGCCGTTGAATTTTGTGCTTTGCCGGCGGTTCCACAAGCGGTTGAGGTCGGCACGCTCGCCGTTGAGGCGGAATGCCCGCAGCTCTTTGGGTACGACCGTGTAGCCGCAGCGCAGTCCGGTGAATCCCGCCGTTTTCGAGAAGCTGCGAAACTCGATGGCAACCTGTTTGGCGCCCCGTATTTCGTATATGCTGTGCGGCACGTCGCTTTCGCTGATGAAGGCTTCGTAGGCGGCGTCGAAAAGAATCAGTACATCGTTTTTCAAAGCGTAATCGACCCACTTTTTCAACTCTTTTTTGGTGAGAGTCGTTCCCGTCGGGTTGTTGGGGTAGCAGAGGTAAATGATGTCGGGGGTCTCTTTCGGCAGTTCCGGAATAAATTTGTTTTCGGCACAGCAAGGTATGTAGGCGATGTCGCTCCACCGTCCGTCGGGCAGCAGGTTGCCGGCGCGGCAGCCCATCACGTTGGTATCGACGTAAACGGGATATACGGGGTCGGTTATCGCCACACGGTTTTCTTTGCTCAATATGTCGCCGATGTTTCCCGTGTCGCTTTTCGCGCCGTCGCTGATGAACACTTCCGTCGGGTCGATGTGTACGCCGCGCGCTTCGAAATCGTGTTTGATGATGGCGTCGATGAGAAACCGGTAGCCCTGTTCGGGACCGTATCCGTGAAAAGTGGCAGCATTGCCCATTTCATCGACGGCTTTGTGCAGGGCGGCGATGACGGTCGGCGGCAGCGGACGGGTTACATCGCCGATTCCCAATCGTATGATGCGGGCTTCGGGGTGTATGATTTTATAAGCGTTCACTTTCCGTGCTATCTCCGTGAAAAGGTAGCTTTCGGTGAGCTTCAAAAATTGTTCGTTTACTAATGCCATAATGCTTCTATCTTTTTCGTTGCATAAATTTTTATTGACCCAAGAGCCATTCTCCTTCGAAAACCGTTTCGGCGCCGCCGCTCATATACACATGATTGTCGGCAGCGTTCCATTCGATGTCGAGGTCTCCGCCCAAGAGCCGCAAGACTGCCCGACGGGCGGTAAGTCCGTTGAGTACGGCAGCCACGAGGGTGGCGCACGCTCCTGTGCCGCAGGCGAGTGTCTCGCCGGCGCCGCGTTCCCACACCCTCATGCGTATTGCTTCGGGCGATACGATTTCGGCAAACTCGATGTTGCAGCGTTCGGGAAAAAGCTCGTGCCGTTCGGCAGCTGCGCCGACGGCGTGTATATCGATGTCGTCCAGACGGGGGACGAATATCACGGCGTGCGGATTGCCCATCGACACGCACGTCATGCGATAAGTCGCACTCCCGACGGTCAGAGGTACGTTTACCGCCCGTTCGCCCGACAGGGCTACCGGTATGCGGCGCGGTTCCAAAACGGGTTCGCCCATATCCACACGCACCGAAACGACTTTTCCTGCTTTCACCGTCAGCCGCAGCACTTTGATGCCCGCTGCTGTTTCGAGCGTTATCTCCTCTTTGTCTGTCAATCCGTTGTCATATACATATTTGCCGATGCAGCGCGAGGCATTGCCGCACATTTGCGCTTCGGAGCCGTCGGCGTTGAACATGCGCATACGGAAGTCCGCCCGTTCCGACGGCAGTATCAACACCAGTCCGTCCGAGCCTATTCCGAAATGCCGATCACTCATGCGCACGGCGAGCTTCTCCGGTGCGGTAACTGCTTCTGCCATACCGTTTATATAAACGTAATCGTTTCCGGCTCCGTGCATCTTGGTGAATCTCATAAGCGAATTTTCATTTTGAAATCGAAAGTTGTGTTTATCTTTCGTTTTGCTAATTATTTTCGACAAAGATATACATAATGTAAACGCGAAGCAAAATTTACAAGAAAATATTTTGAAATAGTTGCACTACTTTCATATTGTTATATTTAATGCTGTTATAGTAATAATTTATTATCTGTTGAAGAGATATGCTTTCGTTCTGAATGTTCGAAAAAACAAACAAGTGTAATTTCGACAATAATTCTGCTTCGTTCGCGACGTCATAGTGAAAGTTTCGCTATCTTTGCAGCCGATTTTTACGATTTGTCCGATGTTGCAAAAGCTGAAAGTGTATATGCTGCCGGTGGCGATGATACTCGGTGCGCTGCTCTACCGCCCTATCACGCGCCTCAACGATATGTTTCCTCCCATTACGCAGCTGCTTATTTTCGCCATGTTGCTGATAACTTATTGCCGCTTGTCGTTGCGGCACCTGCATATCGAACGGCTGCACGGTTGGCTGTTGGCGATACAGGTTGTCGGCGGACTGGGCATCTATTTTTTGTTGTGCGGCATCGACCCGTTGGTGGCGGAAGGCACGCTGATATGCGTATTTGCCCCGACGGCGACAGCGGCAGCCGTCATCACGCAGATGCTGGGTGGCAGTCTTGCTTCATTGGCGACATATAGTTTGGTAAGCAATATGGCGGTGGCGGTTCTTTCGCCGATTATATTTTCGTTTATCGGCGTTCATACCGACATCGATTTTCTCACGTCGTTTCTTATCATTTGCCGGCAGGTGCTGCCGCTGCTCATTCTGCCGTTCGTTATTGCCGTTCTTATGGGAAAATTCCTGCCGAAAGCGCACGAGGCGTTGAGTCGGAGCCAAAGTCTGTCGTTCTATTTGTGGGCGGTGTCGCTTACCTTCGTCATGGGGCGCACCGCCTCGTTCATCATAGCACAAGGCGGCGACAACCTGCGCGAAGAGTTGCTTTTGGCATTGTTCTCGCTGATTGTCTGCGGTTTGCAATTCATTTTGGGAAAAGTCATCGGGCAGCGTTACGCCAACCGCATTGCCGGCGGGCAGGCGCTGGGACAGAAAAACACCGTGTTGGCGATATGGATGGCGCTTACCTACGTGCACCCGCTTGCCTCGATAGGTCCCGCCTCGTATGTGGTGTGGCAGAATATCGTGAACAGCACCCAGCTCTGGATAAAAAACAAGCGGGAAAAAGCGGCGCATACATCTGCTGAATAGTGCGCTGTAATGGAAAGATTTATCGACCCGTTCACTCGTTCATAGCGAGGTCGGAAGGAGCGTAGTCGGGCAGGGAGCAGCCGCAGCCGCGTCCGGCGGAGCAGGCGGAGAGGAGAAGCAGCAGGGTCGCAGCAACGACGCATTTATAGAGAATCCGTATCATAATGTTCGTTTTTGAGGGTTCATTCATAAAACTCCGTTTCTTTCGAAATATTGTTTCTCCTTTTGAAAAAAAGGATTTTGTATTTATTTTCAGATAGGACAATTTTTGTAGAATCGGACGGAATATATTATTTTTGTATGGAATCTTGATTATCTGACCGCATTGATGCAATCGGAAAAAGAACTTACCGCTGGCGCAAAAAGCAAACGTATCGTCAAAAATACGGCGATGCTCTATATCCGCATGCTGTTTGTCATGGCAGTATCGCTATACACTTCGCGTATCGTTCTTCATGCGTTGGGTGAAGAAAATTACGGTATTTACAACGTGGTAGGCGGTATCATCGTGATGTTGGGATTCTTTTCCGGTTCATTGGGCAGCGCTTGTTCCCGCTTTATTACATTTGTACTCGGCAAAGGCGATGAAGCGGAGATAAGAAAATATTTTTCCACAATCTGTTGTGTCCTTTGGGTATTTGCTGCGGTCTTGGTGGTGTTGGGCGAAACGGTCGGGTTGTGGTTCGTATGCCACAAGCTGGTTATTCCGCCGGAGCGTATGACGGCTGCTTTGTGGGTTTATCACTGTTCGGTACTCACTGCGGTGATAGCCATTGTCAGCGTTCCTTACAATGCGTTGATTATAGCCCATGAACGCATGGCGGCATTTGCCTATGTTTCCATCGTTGAAGTGGTATTTAAGCTCCTTATTGCGTGGGCGCTGCTTTATACGTCGTATGACAAGTTGATTGTGTATGCCGTACTGATTATGCTTGTTCAGGTATTGATTCGCGTGCTGTATGGCTGCTATTGTTCCCGTCATTTTCCGGAGAGCCGGACACCTATGAAATGGGATAAGCCGATAGTACGAGAAATTGCCGCGTATGCAGGGTGGACGCTGAACGGCGATTTGGCGATAGTAGGATATACGCAAGGTATCAATGTGCTTTTGAATCTGTTTTTCGGACCGGCGGTCAATGCGGCGCGTGGAATAGCCGTGCAGGTACAGACGGTAACGATGCAGTTCGTTCAGAATTTTCAGACCGCAGTCCGTCCGCAGATTATCAAGTCCTATTCCATCAGCGATTTTCCTTATATGCACACGTTGGTCATCGGAGCTTCGAAGTATGGCTTTTTTCTGATGCTGCTGCTTGTCTTTCCCCTTGTTTTATGCGTAGAGCCGATTTTGCGTGTTTGGCTCGGCACTGTTCCCGAATATACGGCGGATTTTGTGCGTATCATGTTGTTTGTCGCTTTGATAGAACCGTTCCGATTCGCTTTGATTAATGCCATTCATGCCACAGGCGATATAAAGAAATTCCAGCTTTACGAAGCGACCACCTTATTGACTATCGTGCCGATAGCCTATGCGCTGTTGAAAATATGGCACATAACGCCGGTGGCAGTGATGCTGGTTTATTTTTTTATTTATTTGTTGGCGCAGGGAATCCGCATTTGGATAGTCTTGCCCAAAATACGAATGCCGTATTCCGTTTATTTCCAAAGGATCATACTGAAAATCTTTTTGCCGCTTTTATGTTTTGCCGTACCGTTGTATTTTCTGGATATTCCCGCCACGATTTCGTGGGGGCGTTTATTCCTTTATGCGGCTGCGGCGGTGGGCTATATGGCGGTGTGTATCGGAATATTCGGATTCGAGCGTGCGGAACGAATTAAATTTTGGTCGATTTTGAAACACAGAATGTCTTATGGTAAAAAAAAATCCGACAATATCGGTAATCGTAGCCGTATATAAAGCCGAAAAATACCTGTCTCGTTTTTTCGATACCCTTTTGTCTCAGACTTTTACGGATTTTGAGGTCTTGGCAATTGATGACGGAAGTCCCGACCGTTCGGGCGAGATGTGTGAAGAATATGCTCGAAGAGATGCCCGTGTCAAAGTTTTTCACAAAGAAAACGGCGGTGTGGCTTCCGCCCGCCAATACGGCATAGAGCGGGCATCCGGCGAATATACGATACACGCCGACCCTGACGATTGGGTGGAGCTGGATATGTTGGAATTACTTTACGAAAAAGCCGTTGCCGATGATGCCGATATGGTAATCTGCGATTATTATGAAGAATCGGCTGTGGAAACAATACTTCGTCGGCAAGAGCCCTCTTCGCTTGATGCTCGGGAGGTATTACGGGATTTGTTTACCGGTAAATTGCATGGCGGATTGTGGTCTAAACTTATACGGCGCAGCGCATACGAAACGCAGAATATCCGTTTTTTCAAAGGATTGAATTTCGCGGAAGATTTGTTTTTTTGTACCCAATTGTTGAAGTGCGGAATAAAGGTATCGTATTGCGGGGTTGCCCTATATCATTACGATAAAAAAACGAACGAAAACTCTATTACGAAAAATTTGGCGTTCATTATAGAGCAAAATGACAGATACCTTGAGGCTGCAAAAACGTTCTTACAAGAACCGGAATATAGGGAAGAATATATAAATTCGATAGGGTCCCCTCTTTTTCGGATATTTGAGACCGATGCCCTTACGAGTGGGGAATTTCGTCGGCGGTACGGAAAGTATCGGAAGTTGATTTGGAAAATGAAAGCCCGAACCGTCAAAGTCCGGACGCTGCTTTATTTTTCCTGTCTCGGGTTTTATCGTCCGGTGTATCGTCTGCTGTCGTTGAAACGGAAAATTGACGGCAACCACTATTACGGAAAATAGGCATACACTTTATTATCCCAAAATTTCCCGCAGCAGATTTTTGTTTCCTACCGGCAAGTCGGATTCGGCAGTAGAGAAGAAATTTTCGATTTGATTACGAGACGCTTCGTCTTGCTCGGCGAGGCGGCGCAGGGCATCGACGGCGACAGCGAGCGTCGGGCGATGACTCTCGGAGGCAAGCAGCTTTTGGCTTGCCGTCAATAGCGTGGCGATTTCGGCTTCCGACGGTTTGCAGCCGGCAGCGAGCAGCCTGTTCCACAGGCGGAAGCCGGTGTATCGGGCAAGGTCGTCGGTGCGTTCGAGGCAGTATGCCGCCAGCTCGGCGGCAAACGGGAGGCGCGAAAAAAGATTCAGGCAGCAGATGTCGGCAATTTCGGGGTAGGGTATTTCAGCCACCCAGCGGCAGGCGCTTGTCCAGTCCATTTCGGCGGGAGGGTAGAGCCATGTCGCCAGCATCTTCGATTCCCGCACCGGCTCGCTCCACAGCCGTTCGGCAAGCGTCTTGTCGGGCGGATATGCGGCGGCGATGCGTTTCAGCAGCGGCAGCGTAAGTCCGAAATTCACACGGTAGTCCACCCCTTTCTCCCGCATACTGGCAGCCACGATGCCGTTCATCGCCTTGCGGAACTGCCGTTTTATGGCGCGTATCTGTTCGTCGGTCGTATTCATGCAGGGCGGGTTGTCGGGTCAGAAGGGCACTTCGTTAGGCTGTTCGTCGGTAAACCCTTCGTTAGGGGGAATATTCGTTATGTCATCGGCTTTTTTTGCAACCCTTCTGTTTTGGTTGATTCGGGAGGGAATGGTGATTTCGTCGCGGTAATTCTGGAAACGCGCCAATTCGCTGCGGAAGCGCAGGCGCACATCACCTACGGCGCCGTTGCGGTGCTTGGCGATGATGATTTCGGCGACGCCCAGCAGCGAGTTGCCCTGTTTGTCTTCGGTCATTTTGTAATATTCGGGACGGTGTATGAAGCACACCATGTCGGCATCTTGTTCTATGGCGCCCGATTCGCGAAGGTCGGCGAGTTGCGGGCGTTTTCCCTCTTCGCCGGTACGCACTTCGACGCCGCGGTTGAGCTGCGACAGGGCGATGATGGGAATGTTCAATTCTTTGGCAAGCGCTTTGAGCGAGCGGGATATGGTGCTGACTTCCTGTTCGCGGCTGCCGAATTTCATGCCGCTGGCGTTCATCAGTTGCAGGTAGTCGATGATGATGATTTTTATGCCGTGTTCGCGTACCAGCCGGCGGGCTTTGGTGCGCAGCTCGAAAATCGAAAGGCTCGGCGTGTCGTCGATGTAGATGGGTGCATCGTAGAGGTCTTTGATTTTGGCGTTGAGTTGTTCCCATTCCGCCGTCGAGAGCCGCCCGCTTTTTATTTTGTCGCCTTCGATTTCGCAGGCGTTGATGATGAGCCGGTTTACGAGCTGCACATTCGACATTTCGAGCGAGAATATCGCCACCGGCGTATTGTAATTGAGCGCCATGTTTTTCGCCATGGAGAGTACGAAGGCGGTTTTTCCCATTGCCGGACGGGCGGCGATGATGATGAGGTCGGAGTTTTGCCACCCCGAAGTGATTTTGTCGAGGTCGGTAAATCCCGATTGCAGTCCGCTCAGTCCGTCCTTGCGGTTGGAGGCTATTTCGAGAATATGCAGGGCTTCGTTGATGACGGGATTGATTTGCACCACATCTTTTTTGACGTTGTTTTGGGAAATCTCGAACAGTTCGCCTTCGGCGTCCTGCATCAGGTCATCGACATCGTAGGTTTCGTCGAAGGCTTTGGCTTGTATCTCGCCGCAGAAGCGTATCAACTCCCGTGCCAGATACTTCTGCGCCACGATGCGGGCATGGAACTCCACGTTGGCAGCCGACGACACGCGCCCCGTCAGGTCGGTAATCGTGTATTCGCCGCCCACTTCGTCGAGCGTGTTGTTGCGGCGCAGCTGTTCGCACACGGTCAGCATGTCTATCGGCTCCTGCTTCATGGCAAGGTCGACGATGGCTTTGTATATCAGTTGGTGTTTGTATTCGTAGAAACTCTCCGGTTTCAGAATGTCGCTTATCACGGGGTAGGCATCTTTTTCGAGCATCAGTGCGCCCAGTACGGCTTCTTCGAGGTCGCGTGCCTGCGGTTGCAGTTTTCCCATGTCTATCAAGGGGGCGGCGCTGCTTTTTTTGCTGCGCGGATTTTGCTGCCTGCCGGAAATGATTTCCATATAATTCGGTTGTAAAGGTGAATAACTTTTTCGCGAACAAAAATATAAAAGAATGCGGGTACATCGAAACAGAAGTCGAAAATTTTTTCAACTCATTTTGAACAAAGTTATTTTGCAATTCCATAAAAACTCTTTACCTTTGCAAAAATATTCCGCTACGATAATTTCGGCAAAGAATGAAAGTAAAAATACATAGAGAGGGGCGGCACATTCTGATAGCATTGTTTTTGCTTCTGGGCATCATCGACGGGGCACTCTTTTACTTTTGTCCCGTTCACTGGCTCAATATTCTTGTCCTCGTAGCCTCTATTGTATTTTTCTTTTTGATTCTTAATTTCTTCCGCTCGCCGCGCCGTCATTTTTCCGGTGAACGGGAAAATATGGTCGTGGCTCCGGCAGACGGTACGGTGGTGGTCAAAGAAGAGGTTTTGGAAAACGAATACTTCCACGACAAACGCTTGCAGGTGTCGATATTCATGAATCTTTTCAATGTTCATGCCAATTGGACGCCGGTAAACGGATTCATCACGCGGGTCGAACATCAGAACGGTCGCTATCAGGCGGCTTGGCTTCCGAAGTCGAGTACCGAAAACGAACGCTCCACCATTATCATCAAAGCCGAGAACGGGCAGGAGATACTTATGCGGCAGGTCGCCGGCGCTATGGCGCGGCGCATCGTTACCTATGCCGAAGCTAACGAGCCGTGCCATATCGACGAACATATCGGATTTATAAAATTCGGTTCACGCGTCGATCTCTATCTGCCGCTCGATGCCGAAATTTTGGTAAAGCTCGACGATAAAACAACGGGCAACATCACTCCGCTTGCCCGATTGAAATCTTGAATGCACGGGTGCAGACGCCCGCTGTCTATCCGAACAAAATAATGAAACGCATTACCGCCTACATACCCGACGCCATTACCTGCTGCAACCTGCTGGCAGGCTGTGTGGCTTCGGTTTTTGCCTTGCAAGACAATTTCGAGGTGGCGGCGGCAGCCATTATCGTCGCTGCCGTGTGCGACTTCCTCGACGGTCTGGCAGCCCGCGTTCTCGATGCCTATTCGCCGTTGGGCAAAGAGCTGGATTCGTTGTCGGATTTGGTAAGTTTCGGCTTGGCGCCTGCGCTGATGATGTACGCCCTGCTGGCGCACTTTCTGCTCCTGCCTTACGGCGGGTACGAATATGTGGCGTATGTCGCTCTGCTGATTCCCGTTGCCGGTGCGCTGCGGCTGGCGCGCTTCAATGTCGATGACCGTCAGAAAACCTCGTTCATCGGTCTGCCCATTCCCGCCAACGCCCTGTTCTGGATAGGTATCGCATTTGCCGATACGCAAGAGTGGTACCCGTTGATTTTGCCGGCGTTGATTGTGATAGTCTCTTTTCTGATGATTTCACCCCTGCCCATGTTCTCCTTGAAAGTTTCCTCCCTTTCATGGCGGGAAAACAAGCTGCGTTATCTCTTGGTAGCCGCCTCTATCGGATTGCTTGTGTGGCTGGGATTGGCGGGCTTGTCGGCGGCGATAGCCGTCTATGTGCTGCTTTCGCTGGTCGCCCTGTTATGGAAATGATTTTGCCGGCAGACGGTAAACCGAATCATCGGGCGGACGTCGTCGTTTAACACCCTTTCGGGGTAACTAAAATTCAAAAAGTATGTTCTTCTTTCAATTGATAATTTTTATCGGGTTTATTATACTTGTGGCAGTGCTCGGATTCGTATTCCGCGTATTGAGCATTTTCGGCGGACGCCGACCGGCTGCACCTTTCGGCTCTGCCGGCAGCCGCGAAGACGACCGACCGTCCGAACCCGAAGAACCCTCCCGCCGGCGCAAAAAAGTGTTCGACCGCACCGACGGCGAATATGTGGATTTCGAGGAGATAAAGGATAAATAAACCCTCGTTTTTCAGAACACCTCTTTCACGAAAAAGTCGTAAATCGCTTCAAGCGCTTCTTCGGCGAAAACTTCCGGCAATTCCGGAATTTCGTTTTGGAGACAGGTCTTGCAGTGCTGGAACAGATGATTGAGTCCCGGCAGCTCCACGATGTGGTAATGCCGATTGCCCGATTTGCGCAGCAGACTGTCGGCGACGGCTAAGTGAGCTTTCGACGGCACCATGATGTCCATATCGCCGTTCAGTGCCAATACCGGCACCTTGATTTTCGGCAGGAAATCGGTAGGGTCGTAGTGCATCAACTCCCTGTACCAACGGGTGTCGGCGGTGCGCAGATAACGCAACAGGTACATATCTTCCCGTCCTTTCAGCCCCAACATTTGCAGGGTGGAATCGTTTTGAGCGGAAATCCATGTTTCGTATTTTTCACGCAATGCGGGTTCCAGCGGCTGCGACAACGGAATCTCGTAAACCCATGCGAAAAGCCGGTGCAGAAACTCTTTATTGACACGCCGCCACACGTCCGAATATCCCGGATAGGTGTCTATGATGGCGTCGTTTTGCAGTCGCAGACTTGTAAGACCGTCGGTGCAAACTCCCGCCAAAGTGATTAAAAAAGCGACATCGGTCGAGGCTGCCGCAGCCATTGTGGCAGCAGCACCGCCTTCGCTGTGTCCCATAAGACCTATTTTCGACGAGCGTATCGCTTTATGTTTTTTCAGCGTTTCGACGGCACGCAAAGCATCGCGGGCGAAGTCGTCGGTAGTTGCATCGGCGTATATGCCCGTCGATTTTCCGGTACCTCTATCGTCCAGTCGCAACACTGCGATACCGCGTCGCGACAGATAGTCGGCAATACGGGCAAAGGGGCGGTGCCCCGAAAATTCCGCATCGCGATTTTGTTGTCCCGTGCCCGACAGTATGATGACTGCCGGAACGCGGCGCCGTCCGGGCGGCAGGGTCAATGTGCCCGCCAAAACCACCGAATCCGATACGGAAATCGAAATTTCTTCTTCCGTATAAGGATATGGCGGCACGGGATTCTCTGCCCATTGGTGCGGTTGTAGCGAATCGACGGGAAACAGGGTCAAATCCCGATTCTCGCCATAGACGATGAAGTGTGCCGATAAACAGCTGTCGGGCAAGACGGCAGCCTGCATCGAAAGCTCTTCCGGCGTGAAAGTCATAAACAACGAGTCGTTTTCCGATCGCAGCAAGTTGCACGCCGCCCGATTTATCCACAATTCGGGAATGGTAAGGAAAGTGCCCGCAACGGTATAGTCGGTTTCCACGTAAAAACGGCGGCTGCCCGATTGTCCCTGCCATTTGTCGGCATTTGCCGGAAGATGTCCGAGTAGAAAGAGGAGAAGAAGAAATTTTTTCATGACGGTTTGGGTAAATAAGGGAGAAGGCTTTTTATGCCTTCTCCCTTTTGTGGTATTGAAATTCAGGTAAACGCGGGATATTTTATTCCACCATGACGATTCTGCCGGAGTCGTTTCCTGCTTCATCGACCGTCTTTACAAGGTAGCAGCCCGGTGTCAGGGCGGTTACATCAATGGCGGAGGTGGTCGGCGATGTCAATGCTTCACGTCCCTGCATATCGTATATTGTTACCGATACGGGAGTAGAGAAGTAAAGAGTTTCTGTTACGGGGTTGGGATATACGCTTACCGTATTGTCGTCGGCTTCGATGCGGGCAACAGCCGATACGAATTCTTTGTAGTACGGATTGACGGTTACTTCATTCGAACGTTCCGACATACCGGTGGCATATACTGCTTTCACCCACAAGGTTACGTCTTTACCCTCCGTACCGTCTTCGCCGGCGATTTCGCATATATAAGAAGATAACGAAATTTCAGCAGTTGTTTGGTCGCCGGCTACCTGTACGTAATTGTAATCTTCATTATAATATACGCGATATTCGACTATCTTGTTCGGAGTTTCCGGTTTTGTCCACGAAACGACAACCGGATAGGTAGTGGTCGGATAACCGTATTCCTCCGTTTCTTGCGGGTCTTTTATTTCGGTAACTGCGAAATTGCTCGGCGCAATCACATTCTTGTCTTCGAGCGTGATGTATTTCAGTTCGGAGATGTTTCGTATTTCATTTTCCGAAACGGAAGCCACGCCTATGAGATGCAGACCATTGAGGAGGGTGTCGGTCTTGAACGAAGTTGTCGTTACATCTTCGATGTTGCCGTCGATAAATACCTTATATGCAGCAGCGCCGCCTTGCGGAGCCTCCCATGAAATTTCGAGTACGTTGGTTTCGGGTTCGCTCGTTTTCAGGTTTTGAGGAACATACTGAGCGCCAAGCGTCGAATAGGTATATTCCGTTTCGGCGATATATACGCCCCATCTCGATGAAGAAATCGACTTGACAACCAATACTCTTCCGGTGGCATCGTAAGTATACGTTTCCGATACGGCGGCTTCGTCGGCGTAAGTGCCATTCGTACTGTCGAATTGATATTGGCTCATACCGGTGCATACATTGTCGGTGTTGTAGGTATAGCTGATGCTGTCCAGCAGCGTTTTTTGTGCCGCATCGTTGTCCGGGTGGTAATATTCCACCATCGAGAGCAGTTTTTCTCCTTCGAAATGATAATCAAAAGAACGCCAATAGGTGGTATCGCCGCTTTTGTTTTTGCTGATCATATCTCCGTATCTGCCATTTACATAGTTTTCGTAAGCAATGGAACCGGTAATTTCGCCGTCGGCGTTGTAAGAAACGGTTTCCGTCAGCAATCCGGACTCATCGTATTTGTATTCGTTGTAAGAGCCTGCCTCGAATGCGCCCGTATTAAAATTGTTGCTGTACGATTGGCTTTTTACTTTGACGCCCTTTTCATACGTATTTATGGTAGGCGAAGAGTATTGTATCGTTATTATTGCATTGCCGTCGGCATCGAAGAAGTTGTAATCGGTGGACGAAGGCGTTTCGGGTTTTTCCGTTCCTTCTTGGTAGGAATACGAGTTTTTGGTACTCCACCCGGAAACTTCTATTTGAGCGTAAAGAGGTGCAACCGCCAAAAGGGCTGCCAAAGAAGTAAATAATTTTTTCATGTGTTGAAATTTTTAAAAGTTAGTATTCTTGTTCTTTTTTCAAATATTCGATGATGAAACTTATTTCGTCAGCCAGAGCTGTCGGGCTTCCGTAGTATCCGGTAGAGCGCCACCGCAATCGACCGTTGCCGTCGATAATCATTTTTTGCGGTATGCCCGAAAAACGGAACGCGCGCGAATAGGTTTCGTAAATCAAGTCGCGGCGGTTTTTATTCTCCGGATTCGGCTCGTCGAAAACTACTTGGAAGTCGTAATTTTTTTCTTGTATGAATTTTGCGATGTTTTCTTTGTAATTCGGGTCGGTTTCCTGTGTCGATACGAAAAAGAAACATACGTTGTCATCGTTTTTGTATTTGGTTACAGCCATCTGCATACCGGGCATTGCCGCTTTGCACGGACCGCACCATGTAGCCCAAAAATCGAGGACGATGATTTTGCCCTTTAATGCCGCCATATCAATACGGTTGCCTTCGAGAGTTTCCACCTCGAAAAGCCTTATCGGCTCGTCGCACATCTCTTTCATGACACGGGCTTTCAATGCCTTTTGCACTTCGTCCGATTTCAGATCTTCGATATAAAGGGCAAACCCTTTTTCCGAACCGTTCTGTTCCATATATGCTTTGCGTAAAATATCGAGCATGGCAGGCGAAGCCGCATTTTCCCGAATGCAATTTTTCACGAACGGTACGATGAGCGAATCGCGTCCGTTGTTTTGCAATATGGAGATGTAAAACTCGCTGAAATCGGCGGTTTTGTATCCGTAAAACGGTTTTAGTTGTTCTGCCAGTTCGGTCGCTTTCCGGATTTGACCGTTTTCGTTCAATATTCGGGCGTATGTCAGATACGAATCTTTTCGCGTGCGTTGATTTTCTTGCAGCCATTGTTGCGGAGTATAACCATATAGCGGCGAGTCGGCAATTGCATTCATCAGCACGTCGGCGTGCGGCAGAAGCTCTTTTGCCGTCTTGTCGCCGCGATTGAACGGAATCTCCACTAAATGCCAGAAAAATAAGGGAAACATTTCTGCCGGCGTATCTTGCAGGTATTTGTACATGGTGTCGTAATTGCCGTCTTCCATGACGTGAGTGTAGATGACGGCACGATAGATGTGTCCGTACAGCCGCTCGGCTTCACTTTCGACGTTCCGGAATTTTTTTGTGGGAAAACGTTTCAGAAAGCGATTGAGCTGCGCCTCTTTTTCTTTCATGTCGTCCAATCGGTATATTCGTTCTATTTCCTTGTCGCGTGCCAGCATACCGGAAGGGAAGCGACGTAGAATTTCCTTTTCCAGCACTTGGGTTAAAGAGTCGTCCCGTAAAATATCTTTTGCTGCACGTCGGCATTCGTACAGATATTTTTCCGGGAGTTTCTTGTTTTTGTCGAGGGAGCGTATGTAGTCTATTTCTTCCCGTACGCGTTGGGGCGCACCTTCCGGATTGGTGCGGAGGAACATTTCGACCGCATACCGGAAGAGGTTTTTCCGTTCGTCGGGATTATATTTTACCTCTTGATTGAGCCAGAATTTCAGCACATCATCGTCGATCCACATATCGGACGAATCTTTCATATAGTACGGTATGGAGTATTCCTGCGTGTGGCGTGCCCGCAGCAATCCCCAGCCGGCATAAGCCGAAGGGCGAATCTGTCCTTTACGGTCGGTCGCGAAGTAGGCGTAAGTCATTTTCCCGCCGTTGTCGCTTTTATCGCCAGCATAGTATTTGTAGGCTACCAAAGCCGCATTTTCGGGTACGACGATGCTGCTTACCCACCCCGTATCGGTCTTTTCGAGGAGCAGATCTTCGCCTTTCCACTCGTAATCTCCCCAAAAATACACGGCTCCTTTTATGTCGGTTTCACCTTGCAGTACCGTACTGTCGGGACGATAGACGACAACGGTTTTGTCGCCCGTGCGGAAATTGCCGATGACTCGATTGGCGGAATTGTCCGCAGCTTGAAGAAGTCCGACGGACGCAATCCAGAATGCACATGATAAAATCGTTTTCATATATTTTTGTTTAATCGTTGGAATCTCCTATACCCTGTATTTTGATGGTTATGTCGGCAATACGCCCCATACCGCCGAATACGTTGAGCGGCGCTTTCAGATTTTCGCTGGTCGTATTGTTCATTTCCAGCGTATTGCGGGAAACGGCAAATTCATATATTTTACCTTCCGTACCGTTCCATGTCGCCACGTACAGCAAATTTCCTTTTACCGAAGAGAGGCTGCCCATTTGATGGGTATTGGGGTTGTATATCTGCACGTGCGTAATCTCTTCGCCGGCAGGGAACGGGTCGTTTATTTTCACGGTACGCAGCCGGGTGCCGCTTATGGAAGTTACGTATATGTCGCGACCGGTTGCATAGAGGAACGTCGTGGCACCGGCTTCGCCGCAGTCGAAAAACTTGGCATTCCGTATTTCCGGTTCGTTGTTCATATCGTAAATTCGTACCGCCAAATCATTTACTTTTTCATTGACTTCGGTCGAGCCGTCTTCTTGGAGTATGTATTGGTCGGTATTGAAGTTGGCTCGGTAGAGCGTGTAGTCGCTCATCAAAGCGAAGCAGTGGGCATTGTATCCGATGCCGAACCAAATCAGGTCTTTCCCGATATTATTGACGTCGAATGCCGTAGAAACCTGTGTCGGAAAGCTCGTGATGGAAGCCGACTCTTTGAAACTGTACGGCAGACGGACGAAACGCTTGCCTTTCATATCGTAGAATACGGCGATGTTGGCCGTCATGAAGCTCTCAGGCATATATATGAACGGGGCGATGGATATTTCGCCGAGATCGGCATCGGCACGCAGAGCGTCGGAAAAAGTATAGTTCCAAAATTGCGACGACTGGTTGTTGATATTGTGTACTTTATCATCGTTTATCAATACGGTGGTATGAGCTACCTGCCCGTCGCGGAGCACCCGATAGGGTTTCAGTACCTCCGGTTTCTGGTAGAACAATTCGTCGACGTCGCACATCGGAGAGAAATCCCTACCCGACAATTGTACGAATTCCTTGTCGGTGGCGACATATACCCTGTTAATTGCCGCTGCCGGGTCGAGCACATTCGATATGCGTATAGCCGATACCGAAACAGGATTTCCTTCGAGTTTGCGACCGGTGCGTGCCGAATAGATGTTGCGCATATGTTTGTTGGAGGCAAGACCGGGAACGGCATTCGTCGTGGCGATATAGTCGATGTCGCACTCTCCGTCGCATTCGTGCAGGGCTACGATGCCCGATACAACGCTCGGCTGTACGGTGAGCGTGTACTTCTGCTGATATACGGTATTGTTGGTCAACTCTTTGACGTAGAACAGAATGGCGTAATTTTCGGTCTTTGCAGGATAGCTAACCTGTATATGCAACTCCTTTTCGTTGGAGATAACTTGGCTTTCGGTGGCGGAATAGCTGTCGAGGAAAATGAGCCATTCATACGACAGTTCATCATCGGGAATAGGATTTTGCGAAAAAATCAGTTTCGGTACGATATGGAGCGAATCATACTGCTCCACCGTAAATGCCACTTGCTCTCCGACCGTATTGACGGAGATTTCGTTCAAATCCGTATAGTCGTAATTGCCTATATCTTTGAAACAACCGGTGAGTGTCATCGGAAGAATAAAGATTCCGAACCAATATTTGATTTTTTTCATGATGCGGTTTTCTTCTATGTTATGAGCCGAAATAGATTTCGATTTTAGGGTCGGCATTATCGTCTTCGTAAATGGGACCGTTGGTTTTCCGATATTCGGCATAAGCGTCGTTCAGTTTGTCGGCTTCGCGTTGCAATTCGGTAATGGTATATATGCCCTCCTGTTTTCCGGAGGTTACCCTTTCGGCTTGCGGCCAGTCGGTATGCCCTGTAACGTCGATGGCGAAGCGGTATTTGTTGATGCTGTATGGTCCGAAAAAGTAGTCCGGCCAGTGTTCGGGCTTCATCAGTATGTCGCCCCAACTGAGCGAAAATACGATGTCGCCGGGCGGACCGGGTTGCAAATCGTCGGTAGCCGTGAGGCGCAGAATGAGCGATACGGGCTCCTGTTGCGTATCTTCGGTGCGGTAAATGACTACGGGCAGAGGCGCTTCGTAAGTTCCGGCTTTCATCACGCCGTCGAGCAGCGTAAAGTGTTTTCCGGCTACAGCGGTTGTTCCGTCGGGTACGATTTCGGCGCGGAATATCCGGTCGTAGTCTGCCAGATACCCCATGAGTTTGGTATTTATCTTTATCGTGTCTTGCATCAGCGTCGATTTTTGCAGGGCAAACGAATAGGTCTTTTCTTCGACTTTGTTGTTGATGGTACCCGATATATACCTCTCGTAAAAATAGACCTGACCCGGCAAGGCGTAGTCCATCATCTCGTTCTGATGACAAGCTGTCCCCACAAACGACAGGAGAATCACAAGATATTTACATTCGCATTTCATAGTCGTATCATTTTTGCAATTCGTCGGTTCTGCCACCGTATTCTATTTCGTCGTCTGGCAGCGGCAGAACATAGTCGGGCGTAACGTATGTGGTAACCACCGAAGCTCCGACTGCGGCAGTAACCGGTATCTGCGCGTAGTCGTTTCTCTTGAAATAAAAGAACAATTGCCCTTCGCAGCAGAACTCTTTTGCATATTCTTTGTAGATTTCATTTTCGACTTCGGCGGGAGTGAGCGATGCCGGCAGGTCGGCGGTAAGTCCGCGATGCTGTCGCACGGTGTTGAGGTAGTAGACAGCCGTCGCAACGTCTTTGTCTTGCCGCAAGGCGCATTCGGCGGCGATGTAATAGGCTTCGCTGATGCGCATCAGGGGCAGTCGGAAGTGATAGAGGAGATTGGCATTTACGGGTTGTTTCAATTTGTTGGAAACCCGCATCTCGGCAAGCTCTTCCGTCTGGTAGACATACCGGTAGTCGGTAAACGTTCCGTATGTTTCCATTTCGTAGAGTGCATCGTAACTTTCTTCGGCGATGTAAAGCCCCGAATTGGAAGTGAACGTTTCGGTATATAAGTCGTAAAGATTGCTCATGTACAACGCAAATACGAGTTCTTCGGAGAATACGTAATTCCGATAATACGGGTCGGTCGTGGATATTTCCGATTCAGGTACCCACGTAAAAGCCACTTGGTTGATAACCGTCTTTGCCGCTTCCGCCGCTTCTGCATAATCGCCTTTGTATTGCAAAATGCGCGCTTGCAGCATTTTCACGGCATAATAGTTGAATTTGAATGTGCGGTCGCGTTGATATACTTCGTCGTCGTTGTCGGCTGGCGGCACATCGGCGATTACGGGGTCGATTGCCAATTCGCTTTCGGCGATTGTCAAATCGCCGAGTGCTTTGTTCAATACCTCTTCGACCGACGACAGCGGCGTAACATCTGTTCCCGATGTCGTTACATAAGGTATGGCGAGCGATTGCGCACCGCTCTTGTACGAGGCGCCGAACAGCCGCAGCAAATCGAAATGCAGCATGGCTCGCAAGCCGTAAACCTCACCCCGTATCAGGTGGTAGTTCCGACCCGAGAAGATGCCGGAATCGACGGTTTCGATATGGCTAATCAGTTCGTTGATGTTGGCAATTACGTTGTAGCCTTTGCTCCAAAGTGCATTGATGCGGCTTTCGCAATTTGTTTCATCATAGGCATAGTGGGCATCGTTGTAATAGGCGTGGCTGGTAGAGGAAATGCCGGTGTACATTTGCGACAGAACATCGACCATTCCGTAGGTAAGCTCTTTCCCGTAAACGGAAGTTTCCGTCATCGAGAGATAGATGCCGGTCAAGGCATCTTTATAGCCCTGTTCGTCCTGATAATTGACGCTCGATTTTATTTCGGTACGGGGCGTAACGTCCAGCCAGTCGTTGCAGGAGGCAAACGATGCAACCGTTAAAAACAAAATGATATTTTTCGACAGATGGGTCATCGGTGTTACGGATTAAAAACGAATTTGTAAGGAGAATGCGAAAGCGTGGGCGCGCGGATAGGAAAGTCCTTGTTCTTTCTTTACCGTACTCAGCCAACAAACGTCGTTCATGTTGAACGAGAGTTTGAAATATTGCAAGGCGCAGCGGCGCATGAATTTGAGATAGGAAAAATCGTATCCTACGGTTATTGCCGACAGCGCCAGTTCATTGTAATCTTCGACGAATCGTGAAGTGGGCTTCGTTGTAGAAACGTCGGAAATAGCTTTGAATTTAGCCGGTACGCCGGGTGTATTCCAGCGGTCGTAAAGTACGCGGCGATCGACATTCCAATTGTTTACATCGACATTTTCGATTTTATCGACAAGGGTGCTGTTATAGGTCTGACCTCCGAGTTTGTAAGTGAACGTCAGACTCATTTCCAATCCTTGAAAAGAAAAACTCGTACCGATGTTTCCGTTTATTTTCGGTTCCGTATCGCCGCACACCACTTGGTCGTCGGTGCTCCATTCATAGGTGGTCGTCCCGTCTTTCTTTATGAATACTTCATTTCCGGTAACCGGGTCGATTCCTGCCGAGCGCACCGCCCATATTGCCGAGAGGCTCTGTCCCTCTTCAAAACGGGTGGACGGCTTTCGCATCTTTGCTTTTGCTTCTTCGGAAGAATCGTTGACATTTTTATCGGCGTCCTGTTGCTCGTTCACCTCTTTCAGCGCATCGGATATTTTGGAGATTTTATTCGTGTTATGCGCCAAGTTGAGGAATATATTGACAAAACTTCTTGTCGCGCTATGTTGGTACACTTGATAATTGACACCCAGTTCCACGCCCTTGTTCAGCGTTTCACCCATATTCTCTTTATAAGTGGCGAATCCTGCCGAAGGAGCCAGCGATATATCTGTCAGCAGATTTGTGGTGGTAGCCCAGTAATACTCTGCCCGCAACGAGAGTTTGCGGAACAGCGACAAGTCCATACCGATGTTGCGGTCGTACTGCTGCTGCCATTTCAAATGGTCGTTTGCCAGCCCCATGAGTACGACGCCCATATCGCCATTGTAGGTCTTGTCGGTAATATATTGATAGGTGGCGATGGCTTGGTACGAATTGAAATTCTGGGAGCCGGTGTAGCCTATCGAAGCTCTTAGTTTCCAAAAATTTATCCAGCGTACATTTTCCATGAAATGTTCTTGGTGAATGTTCCACCCGATGCCGGCAGCCCAAAAGTTGCCCCACCGTTCTTTGGCGCCGAATTGCGACGAACCGCTCAACCGATACGAAACGTCAGCCAAATAGCGGTTGTCGTAAGAATAGTTGGCAGAAGCGACCACGCCCATACTTCGGGTCGTGTTTTCGCTGCCGCCCGGTTTTCCGCCGGTAGGATAGTTATTGCCGAACGATATGTAATCCATCTTGTCGGAAGGAAATCCGATAACTCTGTTCGAAACGTTTTCATTTCGGGCTTCGTCGATGGTGTAGGAGATATTGGCGTAAAGCAGGTGTTTGTTTATTTCAAGGGCATAAGCCGCGCTGATGTCGGAGCTTATCGTCAAGGCGTCCCCATTCGATTGCGTGTATTCGCCCCGTTGCAGGTATTCCGCTGAGCTGGGCGATATGTTGGCATAGTTGGTGTGCGATGCCGGAATGAAGACGTCGGAGTCGGAGTGTTGTTTTGTCAAGCCGAATCGCACTCTGAATCGGAGGTTTTTCACGGCTTCCCATTCGGCATAGAAATTTTCGGTGAATGTCGTGTAGCGGGATTCGTCTTTACTGTTCAATCCCGCATTGTACAGCGGGTTGTATGCCGATATGGTGTATTGCTTTATCAATCCGTTTTCATCGTAAATTCTCCAATAGGGATTCATACGGGAATATTCCGAAAAGTCGCCGTAAGGTGAATTTTTGGCTTTATTGCCGTCGATGGAAAGTTGGTTTCTGAAACTCAATGTCCGGTACCGGTACGACAGCGTGATGCTTCCCGATATGGTTTGGCGGTCGGAGCCTTTCATGACGCCGGCAATATCGTTGTAACTCAGGCTGGCAGAGTAGCGCATGGCATCGTCGCCGCCGTCAAGGAGCAGGGTATGTTTCTGTCCGACACCTACCCGCAGCGGCTCTGCCATCCAGTAAGAGTTTACACCCCGCGCCACTTCTTTGAACAGCTCGTTGTATTGTTCGGTAAGTTCGGCTTGCGTATAGGCATTGGACGAAGTGTATTTTCCGGCAAAGACTTCCGCCTGCAATTTTTCGGCAGCGTTGCAGAGGTTGTAAGAAGTCAGATCGGGCACCGAAAGGTCTAAACTTCCGGTATAGGATACGCGCAGACGTCCTTCTTCGGGCTTTACCGTTTCGATGACGACGACGCCGTTGGCTGCTTTTGAACCGTAAATGGCTTTGGCGGCAGCGTCTTTCAGAAGCGTTACGCTCTCGACAAGATTCATGTCGAGGTCGTAGATTTTTTCGATGCTTGCCTCGAAACCGTCGAGAATGAAAAGAGGCTGATTAGGAGCAGTTTGGTATTCGCCTTTCAGGTCGGGAATATTGTTTTGTCCGCGCAATTGTATGTCCGGCATATGGTTGGGATCGCTTCCGAAATCGACGCTTTCGTTAATGACAAATGAAGGGTCTATGTTTTTCAGGCTTGACAGTATGTTTTGATTGCCCATACGTTTGAGCTGTTCCTGATTGAATGTGGAGACCGCCCCGGTGAAGCTTTCCGCTTTCCGTACGAACATACCGGTGGCGACGATTTCGGACTCTGCCAGCGTATTGACCGATGCCCGCAGTGTAACGTCGATATGCGATTTTCCGTCGTAAACCAATTCCGTCGTTTCCATACCTACGCATGTATAACGCAATGTTATGGGACGGGCGGTTGTCGGCGGTATCGACAATTGATAGCGACCGTTTTCATCGGTAATGGTTCCTATTTTCGTGTCTTTTACCCAAATGGCGACACCCGCCAAAGGTTCGCCCGACGATTCCCGCACGATACCGTATATAGAAATATCTTGTGCTGTTGCTGTTACAGGTTCTTTATTTTTTTCATTTTTCGTTTGGACTCGATGCCGGACGGTAATGATATTTCCTTCGGTCGTGTATTCGATGTCGGTATTCTTGAATATCATGTCCAATACCAGTCCGAGCGGTTTGTCTTTTGCATCTACGGTGATTGGCTCGGCATAACGGGCGTCAGCGGAGTTGTAAATGAAATCCACTCCCGTTTGGGTATGTATGGCGTCGAAAAATTCTTTCAAGGTGATTTTTTCGGCTTGCAACGTAACTTTTTTATATCGGGCGTCTTGACCGTATCCGCATATCGACGATAACAGCAATATGATGACCAATATACTTTTTGGACAAAGCCTCCCTTTCGGATATTTCATAAGAGGATTATTTGGATATTTTTATTTTATCTCCCGATACCGTAACCTTTACGTTTTGTGCATACGATATGGCATTCATGATGTGTTGTATCGTTTCGTTGCGTCCCACGCTTCCGGTAAAATGCAACTCGGCGATGTCTTTGTCTTCTATTTCTATTTCCACGTTGTACCAACGCATCAGTATATCGGCAATGTCGTCCAGCCTCCGGTCGATGAAAACGAATCGCCCGTTTGTCCATTCGATATAGGGGGTAACATCTACGTCCGTAACGACGATTTCTTCTCCGCACACGGCAAGTTGTCCCGATTGCAGCCGGATTTCTTTTCCGTCGGTGTCGTTTGAAACGCCGATACTGCCGGAAACGAGAACGATTTCAGGTGAATCGTCGTAAGCATTGATGTCGAATACCGTACCGTATTGACACACACGCACGTTTCCGACTTCTACGACAAATGCTTTTTCGGAATCGCTTGAAACCGAAAAATAGGCTTCTCCGGAAAGTTGTACTTTCCGTTCACTCATTTCGCTGAATGTTACCGGATAACGCAATTCCGATTCCGAGTTGAGATATATTTCCGTGCCGTCGGAGAGTGTCAGTCGATATTCCCCGCCGCGAGGTACGATGATGGTATTGAATTTTGTCTCTTTTTTAGTCGCTGCCGGCAGGTAGGTTAATCCTTCGGCAGACATTTCGACAGAAACGGAATCGTCAATGGCGATTGTTTTCGCTTCGTTTTCGCCCAAACTCAGTTGTGTTCCGTTATCCAGTACGAGGATTGCCCGCGTGTTGCCCGGCTCTACTTCGGCGAGGGCGAATTGGGGTGCCGGATTTTTATCTTCCGTGAAAAGATAATGCGCCGATACGATTGCCGAAACGATGATGGCGGCAGCGGCGGCATATTTCCATACTCTGTACTGCCATACACGTTTGCGTATATGACGGAGAAAAGCCGATTTGGCAGCCTCGGTGTCGATAGCGGCATGACGACGGTATTTTTCCGAAAAATTCTTGTCGTGGAGCAGACGGTTCATCAATTGACGATGCGTCGTATCTTCTTTTATCCAGTTTTGTAAGAATTGTTTCTCCGATTCGGAAATAGTATCTGACAGATATTTTGTGATGAGTAGTTCGATATATTCCATAATAATCCTCTTTTTATAATAAGGACAATTAATAGAGCAAAACGGGGTATGCAAAATCAGAAAAAATGATATTTTGCCACGAAATTTATAAAAATGCGATAAATATGCGAAGTTAACAGTCGATAAGCAAATCAGAAAGCATCATGTTTTCCGTTACGATGAACAGAAGCCACAAGTACGACTTATCGAGATGTTCGCGAATGTAAGCCATAGCCCGTTTTTTTTGCGTTTTGACGGTTTCGATTGATAAATGAAGTTCGGTTGCGATTTCGCTGTTTTTTTTCCCGTCCATGCAAAGCAGGAATATTTCGCGGCATCGTGTCGGCAGACGGTCGATTATGGCAAATAGGCGTCGGTATATTTCTTCTTCATTGACTTCGGATTCGTCAATGGGGCTATAAGTCTGGGCAAGATGTTCCAAATATTTTTCGGCGACACCTTGATGCTTGAGATAATTGAGAGCACCGTTGCGCACGCTGTTATAGAGGTAAGTCTTGAATGCGTTGTAGGAAACGAAAGTCATTTTCGCTTCCCATATATTGACGATGATGTCTTGAACAATGTCTTCGCTTGTTCCGTTATTCCCTAAAAAATTTTCTGCATATACGACCAATATGCGGTAATAACGGTCGTAGATCTGTTTGTAGGCTTCTGTATCACGACGGTTAATTCCTTGTATGAACGTTTCGTTATCCAATGGCAGATACCTTTTTAGACTTCGCAAAGATAACAAATATTCAAAAACGCAAGTGATAAAAATCACCAATTATTATCTTGCTTATATAAATAGTTGCGAAATGAAATATTTTGTCTGGGGAAAATAATGAAACGACAATTATCCGATATACGTCCCGCTTATTCTTCTTTGCGGTGTATGGTATCTTTCACGTCGTTTATATCGACGAATTTATTGACAATGGCGTAAATCGTCAGACCGGCGGCGCTGTGTATCTGCAACTTTTGCGAAATGTTGCGGCGGTGCGTTATCACGGTGTGGGTCGATAGGCAGAGCTGTTCCGCCATTTGTTTGTTGGTCAGTCCTTTCACTACGCCGACGATGATTTCTTTTTCGCGTTCGGTCAGCGGTTCCCGCAAATTTTGTTCGTTGTCGGGCGCGCATGTTTTTTCTATTTTCCGCTGTATTTCGTCGGCAGAGTCATATACCGATACGATTTCGTCGTACCCTTTGAGCGTGGCGGTGTCTGCCAGCGTGTTTTGCAGGGCGATGCACTTCAATCCCTCGACCTCTTTCCGTATCTGCTGCAAAGGGAAGAAGCCGAGCACGGAGGGATTGACGATGAGCACATCGGGCGTGCGTCGCGACAGGGTCGTCTGCAATTGCGACAGCTCGGCGATTTCGATGATTTCGATGTGCAGTGTTGATAGGCGGCGCAGCACAGCCACCATGCCGCAGCGGAGTATGAGCGACGGTTCGGCGACTGCGATTTTCAACAGCGTTTTCATTGGGCTTTGCGCGTTTTCTCGATTTCTCTGATGGCGGGAACGAACAGGCGGTCTTCGATGGAATTGTGCGATGCCAAATCTTTTTCGCAGTTGAAAATGTCGAACAATACGGCATTCAGTTCATTGCTGCCGGCTGCCGGATAGTATTTGATGAGAATGTTTTTCAATTCCACGAGTTTGGCTTCGACGGCATCGTGCTGCCGGCTGAATACCTCGATGTTGTAGTTTTTCGGCACGGGTTTCCCTGCCAACAGCGCGCGGACGTAGGGAAATACCGTCTGTTCCTCGTACAGCATGTGTTTCTGCACCTCAGCCACATATTCGTCGAAGAAGCAGAGTATGGCGAACGATACGTCTTTTTGCCGGCAGTCTATGGCGTTGAGCAGGCTGCGCCGTATGGCGGGCAGGCGGAAGTTGAGAAAATAGTCGTGCGACTTGTGCAGGTATTGCACCAGCGACTCTATGGAAAACGGCGTGTCGGTCGCTTCCACCTCGTCGGCGTCGAGCAGCAGGTTGATGACCGCCAGAAAAGTATCGACATCGACGCCGCTGTCGCGGCATACCTCTTCTATCGTCTTGTCGCCGAATCCCAATGCTATGCCGAAGCGGCTCATTACCAGCAGTACGGAATAGTTTTCGCACACCAGCACGCTCATCGGGTCGCTCTTTTTGTATTTTCCGAGTTTGTACATCGTCGTGTGTTTTATCCGATACAAATGTAGAAAAAAAAACGAAATGTTGAAAGGTCGGATTTTTTAACCGAGAGCGTAAAATCTTGAAAGTGTATCGAATAATTTTTTATATTTGCGAAAAATCCTTGCGATGAGTGCTTTGTAATTTTATAGGGATATGAAAAAGTTCATCATGTTTCCGCTGTTGTGCGCCGCCGTGCTGGCTGTGGCGCAGCCCCGTCAGGAGATTCTCTTGGAAAAAGGGTGGCGGTTTACGCGGGGCGATGTGCCCGAAGCCGTCGATCCGTCGTTCGACGATTCCGGTTGGCAAAACGTAAAAGTGCCGCACGACTGGGCGATATACGGCCCGTTCGACAAGAATATCGACCGGCAGGTCGTCGCCATCGAGCAAAACGGCGAAACGATGCCCTCCGAGAAAACCGGTCGCACGGGGGCGCTGCCCTATATCGGCGTGGGGTGGTATCGCACCTCGTTTGAAGTGCCGGCGGGAAAGCGGGCGACGCTGCTGTTCGACGGTGCGATGAGCCGTCCGCACGTATTCCTTAACGGCAGAGAGGTCGGACATTGGGCATATGGATATACCCCGTTTTATATCGACATCACGCCCTATCTCACGGAAGGGCGCAACACGCTTGCCGTGCGGCTTGAAAATTGGGAGGGAAGCTCCCGCTGGTATCCGGGCGCAGGACTTTATCGTCCTGTAAAACTGATACTTACAGAAGATGTTGCCGTGCGTATGTGGGGGACGCGGATTACGACTCCCGTCGTTACAGCCGAAAATGCGTTGGTGCAGGTCGATGCCGAAATAGAAGGGGGCGAGGGTAAACAGCTCGACATTTCGACCGAAGTGTTCGATGCCGACGGCGTTTCGGTCGCTGTCGCCCGCTCGCAGGAGCTGCTGTTCGACGGCACGACGACGGCGCGGCTTACGCTGAAAAATCCCCGTTTGTGGTCGCCGGAGTCGCCGGCGCTTTATACCGCGGTCGTTTCTATCCGCGAAAACGGCGTGTTGAAAGACGAATATACCACCCGTTTCGGGGTGCGCAGCATCGCCGTTACGCCCGAATACGGTTTTCTGTTGAACGGCGTTCCCCGCAAATTCAAAGGGGTGTGTCTGCATCACGATTTGGGTCCGTTGGGGGCAGCGGTGAACAAAGCGGCATTGCGTCGTCAGCTGGCGATACTCAAAGAAATGGGTTGCGATGCCATACGCACGTCGCACAATATGCCTTCGTCGTGGCAAATGGAACTTTGCGACGAAATGGGATTCATGGTCATGGCGGAGTCGTTCGACGAGTGGCGGCGTCCCAAATGCAAAAACGGATACCACCTCTTTTTCGATGAATGGGCGGACAAGGATTTGACCAACCTGATACGCTGCCACCGCAACCACCCGTCGATTGTGATGTGGAGCATCGGCAACGAAGTGGGTGAACAGGGGCGCGTCGATGGCGGAAAAGTCGCCAGATATTTGCAGGATATTTGTCATCGGGAAGACCCCACCCGCCCGGTAACGGCAGGCATGGACCAACCCGACAACGCGATGAAAAACCAGTTCGCCGCCGTGCTCGACGTGCCCGGACTGAATTACCGCCTGCACCGCTACGTAGAGAGTTACAAGCGTATGCCGCAGCGGGTCATTCTCGGCTCGGAAACCGCCTCGACCGTCAGTTCGAGAGGGGTGTACAAATTTCCGGTGGAGCCGACGAAAGGCAAGGAGTATGATGACGCGCAGTGTTCGTCGTATGATTTGGGCGCTTGCTCGTGGTCGAATCTGCCCGACGACGATTGGGCTTTCCAAGACGACTCGGCGTGGGTCATCGGCGAATTTGTCTGGACGGGATTCGACTATCTCGGCGAGCCGACCCCTTACGATGAAGTGTGGCCCTCGCGCAGTTCTTACTTCGGTATTTGCGATTTGGCGGGCTTGCCGAAAGACCGCTACTACCTCTACCGCAGCCACTGGAACACAGCCGAGCCTACTTTGCATATCCTACCCCATTGGAATTGGGAGGGGCGGGAAGGCGAGATAACTCCCGTCTATTGCTACACCGACTGTCCGTCGGCTGAATTGTTCGTAAACGGCGTATCGCAAGGTCGCCGTTACAAAGACTTTGCGCAACCTTACGACCGCTACCGCATTCGCTGGAACGATGTCGTCTACGCACCGGGTGCGATAAAGGTCGTTGCCTACGATGCCGACGGTTGCGCCGTCGCCGAGAAAGAGGTGCGTACTGCCGGACGTCCGCATCATTTGGTCTTGACACCCGACCGCAAGGTCTTGGCAGCCGACGGCAACGATATGGCTTTCGTTACCGTGCAGGCGGTCGATAAAGACGGGAATCCCTGTCCGTTGGCGGACAACGAACTCCGTTTCGCCGTGAAAGGCGCCGCCACGTATCGTGCTGCCTGCAACGGCGATGCCACCTCTGTCGAGATATTCCATCAACCGGTCATGCACCTGTTCAACGGGCAGCTGGTCGTACTCGTGCAGGCGGGCGAAGAAGCCGGCGAAATAACCCTTTCCGTTTCGGGAAAGGGATTGAAAACGGCGCGGCTTACCCTCGAAACAAAATCGGATAATCTTTCTCAAAAATAAATCATGAAAAAACTCTTGTTCCTTTTTATCGCTTTCGTTGCGGCGGGCAGCCTTTCCGCCCAAGACCTGCATATCGTGTTCATCGGCAACAGCATTACGCAGGGTGTCCGACTCGCCGATGCGGTAACAGAGGCACCGCCTGCACGGGCGGCAGCATATCTGGTGGAACATCTGCGGGGAAAGGTCGATTTCCGGAATTGCGGATTCAGCGGGCGCACGACGCTCAATTTCCTGCCGGTGAACGATACTGAGTTTCGGAAAGTGTTGGCGGCTGCCGATGCGCTCTCTGCCGAAAAAGGCGTGCTGCTTTTTTCGATTATGTTGGGCACGAACGACAGCGCCGAGCGCGGTCCGCTCGGCGCGCCGGTACACCCGTCGGTCTATTACACCAACCTGCAAGCCATCATCGACGCCCTGCTCGAAAAATATCCGAAAAGTATCGTTGTGCTGCACCGTCCGATATGGTACAGCCCCAATACTTACAACACGTCGACCTATCTGGCGGGCGGCTTGAAGCGGCTGCAATCGTATGCGCCCATACTCGACAAGCTGGTTGTCCGCTATGCCGAGCGCTGTCCCGACCGCGTTTTTGCGGGCGATACGACGGCTTTCGGTTATTTTCAGGAGAATTATTCCCGCTTTACCCCCGAATCGGGACAGGCGGGCACGTTCTATCTCCACCCCAACAAAGCGGGTGCCGACGATTTGGGGCGTTTTTGGGCGGAGGCTGTTTTGCGCGTACTCCCTGAAAAAATGAAAAAATAATTTGGACAATCGGGTATAAATCAGTATATTTGACTTTGTAGATGTGAAAATTACATTTAATGATACCATGAAAAACAGCCTTCGCTGTCTGTTCTGTCTGCTCGTGTGGGGCGTGTCGGCTCTTTGTGCCGGCAGCGAACCCGACAGCCTCTATCTGTTTTCGTACTTCACCAACCGCGATGCCAACACGCACGGTATGCACTATGCGTGGAGCCGCGACGGGTACGAATGGCACACGGTGGGCGCGCCGCTCGGTCTTTTGCGCCCCGACCCCGAAAGCGATGCGCCGCGCCTGCGCGACCCGTTCATCATGCAGGGCAAAGACGGTACGTGGCACTGCGTGTGGACTACCGGCTGGGAAACGCCCCATATCGGATATGCCGCCTCGCCCGACCTGCTGCATTGGAGCGCGCCGCGTTTTCTGCGGGTGATGGAGAGCGCGGGTTATGAGCCGCGCAACTGCTGGGCGCCGGAAATGCTCTACGACGAAGCGAACGATTGTTACCTGATTTTCTGGGCAAGTACGATAAAGGTCGGCGGCGAGTGGCGTGTCGAGGAAGGAAAGAAATACGACAACCGCATCTACTACACGACCACGCGCGACTTCGAGCATTTTGCACCTGCCCGCCTGCTGTTCGACTACGGGTACAACGTCATCGACGCGACCGTGCGGCGCATCGGCGACACCTATTATATGATATATAAAGATGAACGCGAACTGCCCGAGCCGCACAAATACCTGTTGGTGGCAACGGCGCCGGCGGCGACGGGACCCTACCTGCCTCTTACCGGTGAGCCTTTTACGCCGGCGTGGGTCGAAGGTCCGTCGTTCGTACGGCTGCCCGACGGCAGCTATATCTGTTATATGGACAATTATCGCAAACACGTTTACAGCGCGATGACCACGCGCGACTTCATACACTGGCGCGAAGCCCCGCGCAAACTTTCCATGCCGTCGGGCGCCGCACACGGTGCCGTGCAGCGGGTGGCTGCACCGGTGGTCGATTCGCTGCTGCGCTATGCTGCCGAGACAACTCCACTCAAAACCGACAATAAATGAACGCGATATGAAATCGAAAGTTTTAATCCTCGCTCTTGCTCTTGCCGCGACGACGCTCGGTGCGTCGGCGCAGCGCGTACTCGACGTTTCGGTGAAGCCGCGCGCGGAAATCAATCCCGAAATGTACGGCATCTTTTTTGAAGACATCAATTTCGGCGCCGACGGCGGCTTGTATGCCGAGTTGGTGAAAAACCGCTCTTTCGAGTTCGACTACCCGCTGATGGGGTGGACGCCTTTCGGTCGGGTGTCGGTCGAAACCGAGCGTCCGGCTTTCGTGCGCAATCCGCATTACGTGCGGCTTACCGGAGGCGACGGCTATAAAAAGTCGGGCTTGCAGAACGACGGATTCGTCGACGGCATGGGCGTGAAAGCCGGTGCGGAGTATCGCCTCTCTTTCCATGCCCGTGTGCAAAGCGGAGCACCGGTGAAGCTGCGTTTCGAGTTGATTACGAATGACAATAATATTATGACGGCGAAAGAAATCGAAGTTTCTTCGCCCGAATGGGAAAAGCAGACTTTGCTGCTGAAAGCCCGCAGGGACGATGCCCATGCCCGTCTGCGCATGACCCTGCTTTCGTCGGGTACGGTCGATGTCGAGCATATATCGCTCTTTCCCGTCGATACGTGGAAGGGGCGTGAAAACGGGTTACGGAAAGATTTGGTGCAAGCCCTCTGCGACCTGCACCCGGGCGTGCTGCGCTTCCCGGGCGGCTGCATTGTCGAAGGGACGACCCTTACGACCCGCTACCAATGGAAAAATACGGTGGGTGCGGTCGAGAACCGTCCCTGCAACGACAACCGCTGGCACTATACTTTTCGGGAACACCTCTATCCCGACTATTTCCAGAGTTGCGGGCTCGGCTTCTATGAATATATGCTCTTGTGCGAGGACATTGGCGCACAGCCCCTGCCCGTGCTCAACTGCGGCATGGCGTGCCAGTACCAGTCGGGCGAGTTGGTGCCGCTCGATTCGCTGCAACCCTATATTCAAGATGCTATCGACCTCGTGGAGTTTGCCAACGGCGACACCTCCACCGTGTGGGGCAGGCTGCGCGCCGACATGGGACACCCCGCGCCTTTCGGTCTGAAATACATTGCTGTGGGCAACGAACAGTGGGGCGAAGAGTTTGTGAAACGCGAAGCCCTTTTTGTCGAAGCCTTGCGTCGCCGTTGTCCCGAAATTCTCGTGGTCGGTTCGGCGGGACCTGCCGCCGACGGCGAACAGTTCGACTACCTGTGGCAGGAAATGAAGCGCCTTCGTGTCGATTTGGTCGATGAACATTATTACCGTCCGCCCGAGTGGTTCTTCGCCAGTGCCGACCGGTACGACGCCTACGACCGCAAAGCGCCGAAAGTCTATGCCGGCGAGTATGCCTCGCACCATAAGACACGCGCCAACAATTTCGAGGCAGCGCTCTCCGAAGCGGCTTTCCTCACGGGTGTGGAGCGCAATGCCGACGTGGTGCGGCTGGCTACGTATGCACCGCTTTTCGCCCACGCGGAGGCATGGCAGTGGCGTCCCGACCTGATATGGTTCGACAACACGCGGGTGTTGCTCACCCCGAATTACTACGTGCAGCAGCTCTATTCGCTGAACAAGGGCACGCACACGCTCGCACTTACCGAAAACGGTGTGCCGCCGACGGGGCAGGAGGGGCTGTATGCCTCTGCGGTGCTCGACAAAGAGCGCAGCTGCGTGGTGGTGAAAGCGGTCAATGCTTCCGACCGCGAGATGCCGCTCGTCGTGCGCCTTAACGGCTTGAGCCGTAAGCAGACACCGGCTGCCGAAGGCACGGTGGTATATATGCAGAGCGATGACGGGTCGGCAGTCAATACGTTCGACAATCCGGCGGCAGTCGTTCCGCATACAGGCACGATAGCCCTCTCCGCCGATGGCTGTACGTTCACCGCGATGCCGCACTCCTTTCAGGTCGTTACGATACCTCTTGTACGCAAATAACCTTTAATACGCCGTTATATATGAAAAAACATCTGTTTCTGTTTTCACTTCTTGTTTGCGCTGCCGCAATGGGCGCGCAAACCGTGAACATCGCCGTGCACCCTTCGCAGGGCACGCAGAAAATCAGCCGCCACATCTACGGGCAGTTTGCCGAACATTTGGGCACCTGCATCTATGGCGGCTTGTGGGTCGGTGAAGATTCGGAAATTCCGAATACGCAAGGCTACCGCACCGATGTGCTCGAGGCGCTCAAACGCCTCCGCATTCCCAACCTTCGTTGGCCCGGCGGTTGCTTTGCCGACGAATACCACTGGATGGACGGCATCGGACCCCGCGAAAACCGCCCGAAGATGAGCAACAACAATTGGGGCGGACTGATAGAGGACAACAGTTTCGGTACGCACGAATTTCTCAACCTCTGCGAAATTCTCGGCTGCGAGCCTTACGTCAGCGCCAACGTGGGCAGCGGCACGGTCGAGGAACTGGCGAAGTGGGTCGAGTACATGACCTCCGACGGCGACACCCCGATGGCTAATCTGCGCCGCCAAAACGGTCGCGACAAGGCTTGGAAAGTGCATTTCCTCGGCGTGGGTAACGAGAGTTGGGGCTGTGGGGGCAACATGCGTCCCGAATATTATGCCGACCTCTACCGTCGTTATTCCACCTACTGCCGCAACTACGACGGAAACCGCCTGTTCAAAATCGCCAGCGGTGCCGGTGACTACGACCTCCATTGGACGGAGACCCTGATGCAGCAGGTCGGCACCCGCATGAACGGCATTTCGCTGCACTACTACACCGTAACCGGCTGGCACGGACCCAAAGGTTCCGCCACCGACTTCGATGCCGAAGATTTCTATTGGACGATAGGCAAGTGCCTCGACATCGAAAACGTCATTCGCCGCCACATAGCCGTTATGGACAAGTACGACAAGGAGAAGCGTGTGGGACTGATGGTCGATGAATGGGGCACGTGGTGGGAGCCGGAGCCGGGTACGCAGCTTTTCCAGCAGAACACCTTGCGCGATGCTTTCGTGGCAGCCCTTTCGCTGAATGTTTTTCACAAATACACCGACCGCATACGCATGGCGAACATCGCGCAAATCGTCAATGTGCTGCAATCTATGATTCTTACGCGCGGCGACAAAATGGTGCTGACGCCCACTTATTACGTTTTTGAGATGTACCGTCCGCATCAGGACGCCACTTTCCTGCCGCTCGACATCGACACGCCTACCCGCACCGTGCGCGACGACCGCGTGGTGCCGGTGGTCGACGCCACCGCTTCGCGCGATGCCGACGGGCTCATACACCTCTCGCTCGTGAATATCGACGTCGATAAGGCGCAGCGAGTGCGCATATCGCTTGATGAAGTGAAGCCCTCCCGTGTATCGGGCACGATACTGACGTCGAAAAAAATCACCGACCTCAATACTTTCGAGAAGCCCAATCGCGTAAAACCCGAATCTTTCAAGGGTGCGAAACTCGCTGGCGAAGCCATAGAGGTAACCCTTCCCGCCCACGCCATCGTGGCGCTGGAAGTGGAATAGCGAGAGCGTAGCTTGGCTGTAAAAACAAAAAAACCTTGTACTCGTACGGGTACAAGGTTTTTATTTCAAGGAAAGTTTTTTAGTCTGCATCTAATACCAGACGCAAGCCGCAATCCCACGAATAGTGGTCGGGGGTGTAGTAAGAACGATTTGACACACGGCAGTCCTTTGCGTTGGAGTCCCCGCTGCCGCCGCGCAACACGCGTTCTTCTCCGTTTTTCACTCCCGTAGGATTCGTTTGGGCGGTACTGTCGTAGGCGGCATACCAGTCGCTGCACCATTCCCATACGTTGCCGCTCATATCGTAGATACCCAATTTATTGGGCGCTTTTCCGCCTACGTTGTATGTACTCTTTTTGTAATACCATGCCACAGAGTCGATATCGTTGCTGCCGCTGTATTTGTAGCTTTCGCTTTTATCTCCGCCTCGTGCGGCATACTCCCATTCGGCTTCGGTGGGCAGACGGAAAGTTTTTCCGGTTATTTTGTTAAGACGCGGAAGAAAATAATTGACGATATCGTTGTAGCTTACGTCATAAACGGGATAGTTCGACCCGTTGCCGTGCACTCGGAAGTCGGTCTCGAAATCGGTATTGAAATAGGGTCCGATAGGAGAGAGTCCCGTGCCGTTGCCGTTGTACGACATGACATACTCCCATATTTCTCGCGTAACTTCGTATTTCCCGATGTAGTATGACGAAAGCGTAACGGTATGTACGGGACTTTCGTCTTTTCTGGCGTCCGCATCGTAATTGTAAGAATGTTCGCCTTGCCAATCGGAATAGGGCTTGTCTTGGCTTTGTGCGCCCATCAGGAATGTACCACCTTCGACATATATCATTTCGTCGTAATTCAAGTCGGCAAAAATATCTGTCTTTTTTTCGGTATTTTGTCCGTTGTTTTCCGTCTTGATATCTTCTTTATCGTCGTCTCCGCAAGAAGAAAAGACTCCGCCCGCCAGCAATAACGATGCTGCCAAAATTCGGGAATAGCGATTTATTTTCATTCGTATCATAGCAATTTTTTTGTTAATAAAGATAAACTGTATCGCCTTGCAAAGTTAGAAAAAATAAGCAATTGTAGTAAGAAACGGATATAATTTTTTATCCGGCAGCGATTTTTCTGTATGAAAGCCGATGCGGTACGGTTTTCGTCAGCGACCGGAGCGGTATTCTTTGGGACTTTCGCCCGTGTATTTCTTGAACAGGCGGCTCAGGTGATGCGGGTATTTGAATCCGAGTGCATACGCCACTTCGCTCACCGACTTGTCGTGCGCCACAAGCATCTCTTTCGCTTTTTCGATGATGACGTTCTGTATGTGTTCCTGCGCCGACTTGCCCGTCTCCTTTTTTATCAGGTCGCCGAAATAGTTGGGCGAGAGGTTCAGTTGATTGGCGCACCATGCGACCGACGGCAGCCCCTGCTGCCGGTTTTCTTCCATCAGATAGCTGCGCAGCAGCCCTTCGAAGCGGGTGAGTATGTCGCGGTTGAGCACTTTGCGGTTGTCGAATTGCCGGTCGTAGAAACGCAGGCAGTGGTTCAGCAGCACTTCGATGTTGGCGATGACTATTTTTCGGGAGTGGCGGTCTGCCGGCTGTTTCAGTTCGTCGCGAATACTTACCAGCAGGTTTCGGACAATCGTCCGATCTTCTTCCGATACGTGCAGCGCCTCGTTCGATTCGTAGGAGAAGAAAGAGTAGTCGGCAATCTGCCGCGCGAGTGCAGTGCCCCGCAGCAGGTCGGGGTGGAACATCAGAATCCACCCCTGCGGGTGGAGCGATACGCCGCCGTCGTCGACGCCTGCCACCTGTCCGGGCGCGATGAACACGAGCGTCCCCGCCTCGTAGTCGTAACGGTTGCGTCCGTAGAGCAGCGTGCCGCACTCCAACTGTTTGAGGTAGATGCAGTAAAAACCGAAATTTTTCAAGCCGTGGCTTATCTCTGCGAGTTGCGACATATCGACGACGCTCACGAGCGGGTGCAGCGTCTCCACGCCGAGAAAGTCGTTATAATCCTTTACCGTATTCAGTTTCACGATTTCACCCATGACAATCCTCCTTGTGCAGACAAAAATAGTGCTTTTTCCCCGAAAGCGGATATTCCCGCCTGAGAATCTGTAAATTTAGTGCCTAATCAGTAATCGGGGTATTTTCTTGTTGTCATGTTGCTCTTGCCGTATGGTTCCGCCCTGAGTTTTTTCTTCGTGAGAATGTTTAGACCGTTCGGCGTTAATAGGGTTTCGTAATAAAAACTGTTATTCCGGTTCGGAGTTTGTGGAAAATCCGTACATTTGTACGATACATTATAATAGTTGAAAATTTTTGTTTGTGCAGAACGTGATGCGTCGTCTATTTCTTTGGTGTTTCCTTTTGCTGCCCTGCTGTCTTTTCACGGCGAGGGGGCAGCTCAATACCGAGCGCATTACCCACATCGGTCGCAATGCCCTCTATTTCGAGGACTATGTGTTGGCGATACAGTATTTCAATCAGGTGATACAGGTGAAGCCCTATTTGGCGGAGCCTTATTTCTTGCGCTCGGTGGCGAAACTCAGTCTCGACGATTATCGGGGTGCCGAGAGCGATGCCACGGAGGCGATAAAGCGGAATCCCTTTATCGTCGATGCCTATCAGGTGCGCGGCATCGCCCGCCAGAATCTCGAAGATTATCAGGGGGCTATCGACGATTACGAGGTAGGGCTGCACTATATGCCGGAGAATCGTCAATTCCTTTCCAATAAGGCGATTGCCGAAGCGCAGTCGGAGCAGTATGCGCAAGCCGACAGCACGTTTGCCCGCCTCCTTGCGCTGTACCCCTCGAATTACGAAGCCTACCTCAATCGCGGGCGCTACCTCGTGCTGCGGGGCGATACGGCGGGGGCGATTGCCGACCTCGACAAAGCCATTGCCGTCGATCACCGCCGTGCGCCGGCATACGCGCTGCGGGCGATTTTGCAGGCGATATACACCCGCGATTACGATGCCGCGCAGACCGACATCGACCATGCCCTGCGCCTCGAACCCAATACGCCCGCCCTTCTCGTCAATCGCGCGATGATTCGTTATTACAAAGAGGATTTGCGCGGGGCGATGACCGACTACGACAAGGTGGTGGAGTTAGACCCCACTAACCTGATGGCGCGTTACAACCGCGGCTTGCTCTCTTTTGCCGTCGGTGCCAAAAACGATGCGCTCAACGATTTCGATTACTATATCCGCCACGAACCCGACAATTTGCTGGCGCGTTACAACCGTGCCGTATTGTTGAGCGAGCTGGGCAAATATCGGGAGGCGATACCCGACTTCGATAAGGTGTTGGAGGCTTATCCCGATTTTTATCAAGGCTATTACGCCCGTTCCGAAGCCAAGCGCAAGTCGGGCGACACGGCAGGCGGCAAGCAGGATTACGACAAGGCGATGGCGCTGTATGAAAAATCGAAAACGGCGTCGCCCGATGACGAAGCGCTCGCCGAAGCCGACCGCGTGCGCAAAGAGTCGGACAAGAACATCAACAAATTCGACCGCCTGTTGGTGGCTGACAACACTGCCGGCGTCGATCAGAAATATTCCAGCGAGATACGCGGACGCATACAAGACCGTTCGAGCAAGGTGGAGATACTCCCGCCTTACTCGCTCACCTACTACGAGCGGGGCGACAACGTGCGCCGCACGATTGCGTTCGTGCCGGAACTGGCAGCCCTCAACAACACCCGCCTGCTGCGCCGCCGTTTGCTGCTCACCAATTCCGTGCAGCCGCTCGATTCGGCGCAAGCCCGCACGCATTTCACGTCGGTGTCCGACTATTCCCGCCTTATCGACATTTCGCCCACCAATCCCGTGCCCTATTTCGGCAGGGCTATCGACTTCATGCTTTTACAGGATTACGACAATGCGTTGAGCGACCTCGACCGCGTGGTCGAGCTGAGTCCTTCGTTCATGTTCGCCTACTTCGTGCGGGCTTTTGTCCGCCAGCGTCAAATCGAATACAACCGTTCGGCATGGAGCGACGACAACCGCTTGAAGGGCGGAACGGAGCGGACGGTGCAATCGCAGAAACTCGTCGAGCTCGGTTTGGTGCGCGACCCCTCGTCGGTCGATTACGAAATGGTACTGCTCGACTATGAGCGCGCCATCGCCCTTGCTCCCGATTTTGCCTACAACTACTACAACCGTGCCAACGTGCGCTGCGGCAGGCAGGATTTCACCGCTGCCGTTGCCGATTACACCGCCGCCATAGAGCGCGACCCCGATTTTGCCGAAGCCTACTACAATCGCGGGTTGGTCTATATCTATCTGGGTCGGAACGATGCCGGCATTGCCGACCTGAGCAAGGCGGGCGAGTTGGGCATCGTGTCGGCGTACAATGTTCTCAAACGTCTTAACGACTGATTTTTCCCCTGTATGGCATTCACCGTAATCGAGCAGTATGCGGTCGGAAAATTCGATGACCCCGAACGGTGTGAAGACGCCCTTGCCGTTACTCCGCATTTTGCCGCCATCGTCGATGGCGCCACGTCGAAAACTTCCTTTCGCTTTTCCGGTCGCACGCCCGGGCGGGTGGCGGCGTCGCTGTTGGTGCGGCTTCTTGCCGACCTGCCTGCCGATGCCGATTGCTCCGCGTTTATCGCCCGCGCAAATGAAATGTTTGTCCGATTTTATCGGGAACATCGTTTGCTCGACCGTGCCCGCGCCGATGCCTCCTGCCGCCTGACGGCGTCGGCGGTCGTATATAGCGATGCCCGTCGCGAAGTCTGGTCGGTGGGCGATTGCCGTCTGCGCATCGGCGGTGCCGAATACCGGCACGAAAAAGCGATAGACACGCTTTTGTCTTCCCGCCGCGCCGAGGCGATAGAAAGCTACTTGGCGCAGGGTGGTGCGCCCGAAGCTCTTTTTGTGCACGATGTGGGGCGCGAAGCCATACGGGAGGCACTGTTGCAGCAGTACCACGCGCAGAATCCTACGGAGCCCGATACGCCGTTTGCCTACGGCGTGCTCGACGGCTTCCCGCCCTATGCGCCCGATGTGCGCTGTTATGCCGTAGAGGCGGGGCAGGAGGTGGTGCTCGCCTCCGACGGTTATCCGGCGGTGCTGCCCACGCTCGAAGAGTCGGAGCGCCGCCTGCGGCAGATTCTGCACGACGACCCGCACTGTTTCCGTATTTTCAAATCGACCAAAGGTGTGATGCAGGGGCAGACGTCGTTCGACGACCGCGCTTACCTGCGCTTGCGGGCGGAGTGAGCCGCCGGTCTGCCGCGCCGTGCGAAAACGGCAGTTACGGATTCTTTTTCGTTTTGTGAATGCGGAACCGCTGCGACCGCAGCAGCTTGCGCATCAGCAGGAAATTGATAGGGAAAATGACGACCCACACGGGCACGAGGGCAACCTCCTCCGGTACCCCGAGCGCCACAAAAAGTTTCAACGCCGCATACTGCATCAGAAAATTGAGCGCCTGACACAGGGTGAAGCGCAGGGCGTTCTCCGCGTCGATAGGGGTGTGGAACGTGTAGTAGTTGGTGAGCAGGAAGTTGCAGATGAAGCTGACCACAAATCCGGTCGTAAAAGAAATATCGACGCTGAACCCCACGTACAGCATGGCGTAGTAAATGCCGTACAGCACCGCCGTGATGGTGGCTCCCGTGATGCAGAAGCGCAAAATCTCTTTTTTCGTTTTCGGTTTTCCTTGCTCGTCCATGTGCGTAATCGACACGCAAAGGTAATATAAAATGATTATCCGGCGAGAGTTTGTCGGCAAAATCTCGTGCAAGGGGATAAGAAAAAGGCATACGGAAAACTCTGTATGCCTTTGTTTTTTGAGAAAACGGCGGGTTATTCCAACGCCTGCGAAACCAGTGTTTCGATAGCTTCGGTGCCCGACGGATTTCCGATGACTTTGCCGTCGGGAGAGACGAGCAGGTAGTAAGGAACGCCGATGAGCTGGTAGCATTCGAAAAAACGTTTGTACCCTTCGGGCGTGAGGCAGTACTGTTTCCACGCCATTTGGTCTTTCTCCATGGCGGTGCGCCAAGCGTTGTCGTTCTCGTCGCAGGAGACGGAAATGACGTCGAAACGGCTGCGGTCGTACTTGTCGTACATGACTTTGATGTACGGCGTCGAAGCCCGGCAGATGCCGCACCACGATGCCCAGAAGTCGATGAGCAGGTATTTCCCTTCGTGCTCCTTGACGATGTCGGCGAGCTGTCGGCGTGCATTTTCGGGGGTGATGAGGTCGAGATCCACGATAGGATTGCCTACGGCGGTCAGCTCGGCGATGTGTGCCCGGCGCACGAAAAGGTTGTAGCGCGCCGTGTCGGCGGGGCAGCCGGTGATGGTCGTTTGCAATTCGTGTATCTGTTCGGCGGTGAGGTTGTAGCCGTTGGTAAGCATAAGGTTGGCGGCGTAGACCGAAACCACCGACGTCGGGTGCTCCGCAATGAACCGTATGGCGTCGTCGAATTTCGGGTCGTGGCTGCCGCAGCGTGCCGTGTACTCGCAGTATTCGCGGTGTGTGGCGCTGCCCGTGATGTGGAAGTGTTCCGACTCCGGAGCATCGGGCACGAGGTCGTAAGAGGGCACCTCGATGGTCATGTCGGAGTTGTCGACGAAGACGGGTGTGTAAGTCCATTTCACGTCTTTGTAGTTGTTTTGGGCGATTTTGTCGCCCAGCATATCGAGGTTGGTGGTGGTGAGGGTGCAGAGAGTCGGGTGGTCTACATGACCTTCGATGAAGAATTTCCCGTTTTTCTGCACGGTGGCGGTGGCGATGGTTTCGCCTGTGTTTTCGTGAGACAGTACCGCGATTTCCACGCCGGCTTTAAGCCCTTTCACCTTGCCGTGTATGCAGAAAGTCTGCTGTGCCGACACGGCACAGCAGACTGTCAAAAATAAAATTGAAAAAAGGTTTTTCATGATATATGCCAATTACTTGACAAATACTTTCTTTCCGTCGATGATGTTGATGGCGCCTTTGATCGGTCGGGCAATCCGTTTGCCGTCGATGGTGTAGATGCCTTTCACAGCGGGAGCGGCAAGAGCGGCGGGAGCATCGACCGTCGGGGCATCTATGCCTGCCATTTCTTCATATTTTTCAACGTCTTCCGTGAAAGGAATTTTGTCGGGCAGCGGGTGGTGTGATGCGTCAAGGGCGAGATAGCACTCACCTTGCTTCACGATACCGGTGGTCGCTTTCACGAAATCTGTGCCGTCGAACGTGTAATAGGTGATGGCGTTGCCTTCTTCATCGGCAGCGGGCAGCTCGGCAATATTCACTTCGCCTTCAGCGGTGCCTACTATGAAACTGGGGTACGGATTGGGGTCTTCGTCTTTGTGGAAAACGATGTACTGTTCGCCTTCGCCGTAGAGTATGATGCCGGAGCCTGCATCATAATCAATGTAGGACGCCCACTCTATAAGTGCGTAGGTGGATTCTAATTGGGGAGTACCGGGGTATTCTATGAAACTATTCTCCTCATTATAATATGCCCACGTGTTTGACGTTTCGTCGTAGTTGTAGGTATGTCCGTTTTCCGTAAAAGACGTCGTTTTAATATAGGAATATTGGGTTATGCCCGATGTAAAATTTGCCGAATAGATGTTGGAGAACGGAATGTATTTGCCTTCGCCGAAGTCGATGGTGATGATGGAGTCGCCCGAGAAGTGCGCTTTATAGGTTTCTACGTCGGATACCGTGAATGTATAGGGGTTGGTTTCTACCTTGTTTCCTTTGGAATCGAGCCAATAATCGAATTTTACGGTTTCATTGGCGGGCGTGGCGGTGAGCGTTATTTCGTCGCCCGTGTCATTGGCTACTTTGCTGATGGTTGCCGACCCTACGCAATCGACATCGGGAGCTTGAACGACAACCTTGGTGAAGATGCCGTAAAAAGTAGTATCGGGTGTGAATCCCCATGCATTAGCAGATTCGTCTTCGGAAACATAAGCTGTGGTAACATCGAGTGTTGCAGCGGAATCGGCATCGGATAGCAGTTCTTCCAGCGTCGTTTCGTCGGTAGCCGAAGAAAACCAGCCGGCAAACTGATACCCCTCGGCAGGTTTTGCCCATGCGTATATATCGTCGTCGGGGTAACCTTGTGCGGAAAATTTCACCTCAACGGACTCTTGGTAATCGTTCTCTGCCGGTTGGGGGTCGCTGCTTTCGGCAGCGTAGACGACGCCTTTGCCCGTAGGGGCGGCTTCTACTCTGTCGTAGAACCAATAGTAATTACCGTCGCCCTCTGCAAAAGCGTTGGAGCAGAGAAGGACGAAAAAGAGAAATGAACAGATTTTTTTCATTTTACTTTTGATTTTAGAAGGTTAATATTAAATGTTTTGTAAATAGTTCGTATAAATACGCCCGCTACGATAAGCACCTGTTCGATGCAGAACATACGTCCGAGGCACGCAAGCATGAACACCAAAAAGGCAAACAGTATGCCGCAGTATGCCATGTGGGTGCGGCGACCTGCCCACGGCGAAATGAGGAACGGAACGGGATTGAAAATGAGTACCAGCCAATTCCATTCGGTGCCGGGGGTACGGGCGATGAACACCATATAGGCGATGAGTATGCCTACGAGAAAGTGGGTGACCGAGAGCGTGCGGTTGACGATGCGGTTTTGCAGCGGCAGGAGGCACAACACGAAGAAAATGATTGCGCACAGAAGCGGCGTAACCGCCGGAGGCGTGTTTTCGGCAGCGGGTGTGCAGACGGTTTCGGGCGCCTCTGCCAATCCGGCTTTTTCGAGTACGTTCGCTATGTCGAGGGGCATGATGAACTTCTCGGCGCCTTGCACGGTTTCGTCGACAGAGCCGCCGTAAAGAGTGTAGGCGGCAAAGTCTTTCCACTGCCGTAGGTTGAGGTAGTGTGCCGAAATCAGGCGGCGGGTATCGTCGGCGATGGATTCGTCGGCAAGACGGTCGAAGTCGATGTTTCGACCGGCGACCGCTCTTTGTATCATGGCAAACGCCTCTTGGGCGCAGCCGCTGCGTATGTAGTCCATGTGCCGGTGCAATCCCCGAGCCACTTCGTCGTCGAGAAGTTTCCAGAGCCGGCGTGCCTCCTCTACGGTAAGGCGCAGCCGGTAGCGGCTGATGCCGCGTCCTTCGCTCCGGTAGTCGTCGACGAACATGGCGGTAGGCTCCGGCACGAGACCGGAAAGGAGGGTGCGGAGAGTCATGGCGGTAAATTCGTTCCCTATCTCGGGCGACTTGTGGGTGAAGCAGTAGTCGAGACCTGCGGAAGGGCAGTACATACGAATGGCGGCGTGTCCGAGCATGGAGGTGAAGCCGTCGCCCGGGGTAACGACCATGTAGTCGGCATAGACGTCGGTGGGCAATGCCGGAGCGATGCTGTCGCTCTCGGCTGCCTGCGCCGCTCCTGCCGCAACGAGGAATAATATGCTGCCGATAAACTTCCGCATGTGCGAGCTACCGTATCATGCTGTCGATAAGGGCGCGGGTTTCGACCTCGCTCGGACGCGGAGCGGACGAGCGGTAGAGTTTGCCGTCGGCATCGAAAAGCATGAATCGGGGTATGCTTTGGATATTGTAACCCGTAAGCCCTGCGCAGTTTTCGATGTCGGGTACGATGCACTGCTCCCATATCGGGGCGTCTTTCGCGATTTTGTCGAGCCATGCCTGACGGTCGGCGTCGATAGAGATGGAGATGATGCGCACTTTACCCTTCGGATTTTGGGCGGAGTAGAGCAAGCCTTTCTCTTTGTAGTAGACAGCCATTTTGTCGAGGTGCGGTATTTCCGCTTTGCAGGGACCGCACCATGTCGCCCAGAAATCGACGTAGGTAACGTGTCCGCTGCCCATCAGCGCGGCAAACTGCACCGGCGTGCTGTCGGCATATTCGAGTGTGAAGTCGATAGGCTCCTTGCCGGGCTCCTGCGCTGCCATGCCGGCAAGACTCTCTTTGACGAACTTCGTGTAGGTGGTGTCGGTGGAAACGGCGAGATACTGTTCGTACAGATCTTTGAATTCACTGTTGGACGTATCGAGTCCGAACGAAGCGAGGAAAAGAATGTTCACGAGATAGAGGTTTGCCATTTGGTTGCGCACATCTTGGTTTTGCGTGTATTCGGTGAGGTATTTGATTTTGGCGCCTCCGGCGGACAAGGGCAGGTAAAGACCCGGGTGAGCGGTGTAGTACCATTCGATGTAATTGTAAATCCGACCGATTTGCAGGGTGTCGTTCGGGTCGATGTCGGCGACGAACTTGCCGAAATCGGCATCGGACGACATGGCGCGACCTATCTTTTCGCTGCCGATGGCGTAGTCGAAAAGAGCGCTTTCACGCCGATCGGCGAGGGCGCTGAGCGCCTCCTCCGCAAAAGTCTTGTCGGTGATGGTCTCGACGGTCGCCTTCATTTTCGCAATTTCGCCGTCGACAAATGCTTCGGCGGCGGCAAAGGTCGGGTGAACGGCTGCCAGCGTGTCGCCGGTGAAAGACGGGGAGAGCGAAAAGGCTTGGTAGAATTGGTTGGCGTAAGTCGATTTGGCGGCTTCGTCGCCGGAGAATTTCACGGACAGGGGACGGAGAGCGATGTCGGCATGAACCGTTTTACCCGGTTGAAGGAGTACGCAGAAAGAGTTGCTGCGGTCGCTGCCGTTTTCGTCCTGCTTGCTGCCGGCGAAAACAATCCCTTCCGAAAGCTCTTCCAATGCGACGGTGTAGGTGAAATTCCCCTTGGCGTCGATGTCGAGCGTATCGTAACCCGCCTGTTCGAGACCCTGTACGTAGATGAATAAAACGTCGTCGGGGTCGTAATTGCCGATGCTGCCCGTAAAAGTTGCCTGCGGGGTGCGGGAACAGGAAGCGCAGCAGAGCAGCGTCAGCAGTAAAACATTCAATTTTTTCATGATGGTATGGTTTTGGAAATAATAGAAATTCTTATCGTACGAGTCTTACGCTGAGGTAATAAGCCTCCGGCTCGATGCTGAGCCGCTCCATGTAGTCTCTGTCGTAGAATTTTTTGCGAATGAAATAGTATTGTCCGTCTTTGCCGGAGTCGCCGCTCACCGTCCAGAAGTAAGCCCACGACCCCATGAAACGGTTGCCGTTATCTGCCGCGGCGTACTTGTTTTTGGTGTAATAACCTCCGTAGAGCAGGTTGAAAGACTCGGAGAGGTAGCCGTGCGATGCCTCCAACGCCGCCCAGTCTTCGTCGGTGGGAAGCCGCCACCCTTCCGGTACCGCCTGTACGGCACCCGAGTAGGAGTAGAGCATACCGTATTTGGCGCGTTTTGTCGTCGTGTAAACCTGTTTCGCATCGTCATCGACCGATTGATACACGCGGCTTAAATCGAGGTCGCCGAGATCGTAGGCAAGATTGTCTATCGTCCAGTCGAGTCCGCCGATATGCACGTAGCGGTATTCCGTGCTGTCGCGTTCGTCCACGAATACGCTTTGCGCCGTCGGTTCTTCAATGACAAAGTCGTTCTCGTCGGAGCAAGACACGACGAACAGGGCGGCAAATAAAAGCAGGAACGGATTTTTCCGTCCGGGCAAAAGACTGTTTATATTATTCCACATATCCGAGTGTTTTTAAGGTGGTGCGCATCAGGTCGCATTTTTGCACGACCAGAGGATAATTCTGATACTCTTTCTGCACTTGCTCCGCATCGTTCGCTATGACTTTGCGGGCGAAGGCGCTGAGGTCGAGTTCCTGATCGGGATAGATACCGTTGGCGTCTCTGCCGTAACTCCGACCGCGGCAGATGAATCCTGCCTCGTTGAGTATTTTCATGTTTTCCGTCGTAGAGCCGGGATCGGTGAACGTGCCGTTGTAGTATGCCTCGCTCACCGACAAAAAGTTATCGAACATTTCGATGTTGTCGTTGACGGGCTTGCTGATGATCGTGTTCATGACCTGTGCCGTAAACTGCTCTTTCTGTGCTTCATTGAGCGTGAAAAGCACGTTGCAGGCAATGACGATGGCTCTTTCGCCCGTGGCGGCATACGGCGAGGAGATATTGTTGGTGTGTTTGCGGCTGATTTTATCGACCAAAAGCCATGAAAACGGTTTTATCTTGCCGGAAAAATGTATGAGTATCTCTTCTTCGAGGTACTGCAATGCCTTGTGTTTGGACTCCATGTCGTTCAGCAGGGTATAGGTGAACGACTCGGCAGCGGAAACGTTCATACCCACGTTGTATTCGAGTTGGAGCACTTCGGTGAAATAGTGCAGGTCGCCGTTGGCGTCATTGCCGGTTTCCCGATATTGCAGGGTATCGTTGAAAAGCAGGTACGAGCCGTATCGGTCGTGAAACTCCCGTCGGAGCTGCGCCTCCTCGCTTTGGTCGTCGGGCGCCGGCATGAAAGGTACGGTTACGTCTTGCAGGTCTGGCACTACGGCATCTTCCGTACAGGCGGATAGCCCGATGATTGCCAAGAACGGTACGAGGTAAGAAATCTTTTTCATAATACTTGGGTATGTTCGCGGTAAGGATGTGGGTTGTTAGGCATTCCGGTATTGAAGTCCAGCTCTTCCTGCGGGATAGGCAGGGTATAGGCTTCGTCGTTTTCTTCGAGCACGAAACGGTACCGCTTTACCGCATTACAGGAAAGATAGTCGGAGTAATAAGTCCATTCGTGGGTGATGGAGTGACTCTCAGGCTGCACGGCGCATACCATATACCGGCGAAGGTCGAACCAGCGGTGCCCTTCGAGGGCGAGTTCCAGACGGCGTTCGCGGCGAATGGCGGTGATTAGTTCGCTTCCGGAAACATTCACTCCGCTGTTGTCGCTTGAAAAGCGGTAGGCACGCAGCGTATTGAGTGTGTTTCGCGCTTCGGCGTCATGACCGAGATAGGCTTCGGCTTCGGCATAGTTCAGGTAAGCCTCTGCCGAGCGCATGAGAAATTGTCCCGACACCTCTTCCTGACGGCTTTTGTCGGCATAAGAATACGAATAGTACTCGCCTTTTGTGGGGTCATAATTGTAATAGGTGGGGTTGGTGGTCGTGCGGATAGGACCGGCAAAGTCGCCTTTCTTCCAATACCAACGCGTCTTGCGCAGGTCGCTGCTCGTATAGGTGTCGTAAAGCTCTCGGCTGACGGAGAAAGACTGGCACGCGTAGTCGAAAAGTTTGTGGACATCGTTGCCGCCCATCGAGAAAAGATTTTCCGGATTGTCTTTCACGGAAAATTTGCCGGTAGCCGTGTTGAAATTGTAGAGAGCAGGGTGTGCCTGCATGACCTTTTTCGCATACAGGGCAGCCTTTTCCCATTGCTGCATATACAGATACACCCGGCTTTGCAACAGGTGGCAGGCAGTGGAGTCGGCTCGATAGATGCTCACTTTCGGTGTGGAGTAAAGCTCCAATTCCCGCTCGGCAATGTCGAGGTCGGAAAGTATCTGTGCATATATTTCGGCGACGGTCTGTCGCGAGAATTTACGGTCTTCCACCTTGTCGCTCACTTTCAGCGGCACGCATAAGTCGGCGGCGGCAGTTTGCGGGTCGTAAGGTTTCCCGTAAAGGTTTGCCAACCAGAAGTAGTAAAAGGCGCGCAGGAAATGCGCTTCGCCTTTGACCTTGTGCACGCCCTGCCGCTCGTCGTCGCTGTTGCAGGGTACATTCTCTACGGAAGTGATGATGTTGTTCGCAACATTGATGCAGTAGTAGAATTTTGTCCATGTTCCGTTTTCGGCAAAATATTCGGTCTCCGACTCGTTTATGCCCACCCGCTGCTGCCATGTGAAATAGCCGAAAGCATTGGCGCGGAAATCGCCGGAAGCCGACGTACTCATGTCCCAGCCCGTCTGCGATTCCTCCATTTCGTCGCCCAGCAGGTGTATCCACGATGCGGGCGTGCGGGTAAATGCCAAATAATCGGATTCGTACACCGGCAGATAGCAGTCGCCGATTAACAGCTCGTCGAGATCTTTCCACGTGCGCACATAATCGGTATCTTGCGAATACTCTTCGAGAAAATTGCACGCCGCCGACATCAGGCAGAGAAAGAGAGCCGTCGAACAGATGAATATATGTTGCAATCGTTTCATATTTAGAATTCTATGTTAAGCATGAGATTGTAAGTGGGCGTGTCGCCGAGTTGAATTTCCGAGAAACCGCCCTGCGTAGGCGTCTGTCCGCGCAGGCGTTTGTCGCAGAACGTGTAGAGGTTCGTCGCTGAGGCGGTAATCGCCAAACGACCGAGCCGGCATTTCCGGAGCAGTTTTTTTGCAAATTCGTAGGTGAGAGATACATTCTGCAACTTCACGTAGTCGGCGCTCACCACCCGGGCGGTGGAATAATCGTACATCGTCCATGCGTCGTAGGCGATGATAGGTCCCGTATAGTAATCGCCGTTGCTCCAATGACCGTTATAGAGCCAGTAGCTGTTGTTGCCGCTGCCCATGATGGAAGGAATATTCGTGTGCGCTTCGTCTCCGGGTTTCTGCCAGCGGTTCATCAAATCGCGACTGATATTTTCTTCGCTCGAATAGCCGCTTGTGAATCCGTCGAACAGGCGGAACAGACGGGTACTGGCGCCGCACGAGTAGGTGAATGTTACCCCCAACCGCCATTGCCTGTAAGTAAATGTGTTGGTGATACTTCCCGTCAGGTCGGGTTCGCGTTTACCGCTTGGCACGAGCACTTTGGTGTAGGCTTCGTAGTTGTCGGCGTTTTTCAGTTCGCTCTGTCGGTCTTCCCAGTCTTCGATTATGGGACCTCCGTCTTCGCTGCTCAATCCCACAAACTGGTAGCTGTAAAAAGTCCCTACCGGCTGCCCTTTCACCACGGCGGTGCCGTTCAGAAAATCGCTCAACTCATACGTTTCGCCGCCCGGAGCAGTCGTTACCTTATTATATGCTTTCGACAGATTGCCCGACAGTATCCAGTAAAAATTGCGCACTTTCACCGGCGTTGCCGAGAGAGATATGTTATAACCTTTGTTTACGATAGTACCCGAATTGACAATATAAGAGGTATAGCCGTTTACGTCGCTGATGGTTTTCGACATGAACGCGTCGGTAGTACGTTTGTGATACAGCTCCACGGCGAGTTGCAGACGTCCGGCAAAGAAGCTCGTCTCTAAACCGAGATTGGCGGAACGGGTCTTTTCCCACTCCAAATCGGGATTGGCGAAATAGGCTGCCGTCGTTACCATTTCGCCGTAGTAGGCGTCCATGGTGCCTTTTTTGATGACCATGACAGGCGTTTGTCCGTCGAGCATATTTCCTTGTTCACCGTATGACACTTTGAGCGAAAGAAAGTCGATTCGGTCGGCATCTATCCTTGCAATGCTTTTCAGATTGGCATTTCCCGAAACCGACCAAATGGGCAGGAGCTTTTCGTTGCTGCGGCTGCCGAATTTGTTCGACCCGTCGTAGCGGGTGTTACCGTTCAGTATGAACAAGTCTTTATACATATAGGATAAGGTGGCGTATGCCGATACCAGATTGGTCTTTTGGTCGGTGATTGTCGGCACATTGCCGCTCAGCCAGCTGTAATAGTTGGCGTAGCTCGTCGGTATGTTTATCACGAATGTCTTACCTCGGTCGGGGTAATAGCCACGATCGGTGCGGGTGTAACCTTCGTAGACCGTCGATGAAACTTCACCTCCGAGAGAGAAGTTGATTTGGTGCTTGGCTTCTGCTCCGAAATATTTGTTGATATCTATTTGCAGACGTGCCATATAGCCTTTGGTGTTGGTCGTAGATACCGTAAATTCACCTCCGTACGGCATTTCACTGTAGGTGTCGGGAACGACGCCGACCTCGCTTTTGCGCAGCGTCGAACTGTGGAACGTGCTTTCTCCGTAAAGGGTTTCCGACGAACTCGACGCCGTGTTCAACGACAAAATTCCGTTCAGGTGCAGCCACGAAAGCGGTTGGTAATGCAGGTTCACCGTACCCATGATATTGTTTACATTTTGTTTCTGTCCCGAATTATCGAGTTCGTTCAGAATATTGTAATTCAAATATCCGGCTTGACCTCCGGCATATTTTTTATAGTAAAAATAGGAGCCGTCGCTATTGTAAGCCGGAATGGCACGAGATGTCTTGTAGGCATATTGGGTGGGGTTGATTTCGGGAGCGTTGTACTTGCGGTCATTTTGATATGCGTTGATATTCAACGATACATCGAAATTCTTGAATAGCTCTATATTCAATTTTGCCATACCGGTATAGCGCCGGTTGGTGGTGTTTTTGATAACGTCGTCCTGACCGGTATATCCTAATGAGGCGTAGTAGCGAATGCGTTCGCTTCCTCCCGAAATCGACAGGCTGTGGTCATGCGAGAATGAATTGTGGCATAGAATATCGAACCAGTCGGTGTTCATGCTTGCCATTTCATTTACTGCCACGTCGAATTGCTCTTGTGTATAGATTCCCATATACAGATTGCTCAACGCATGTTCATACCCCACCAACGGCATGCTGCTCGGGTAGCGGTAGTGTTGTTCTACCAACGATTGCGAGAACTGTATTCGCTCATTTGAATTCATAAGATTTATTTTTGAATCCGTGTAATGGGGGCGGCGTCTGCCGGTGAAAGTCGCTGAATAGGCAAGTATGGGCTTTCCGTCACGTCCGCTTTTTGTCGTTATCACGATGACGCCGTTGGCGGCGCGAGTACCGTACAGAGCTGTGGCGGCTGCATCTTTCAGAACGTCGATGCGGAGAATATCCTGCGGATTGATACCCGAAATGGCATTACCGACGCGGTTTACGTAGTCGGGATCGTTCAGTACGTCGGGGCTCAGCTCGATAGGGTCGGTCAGCACAACACCGTCGAGCACCCATAGCGGCTCACGATTGCCTATCAGTGTCGAAGTACCGCGAATGCGCAAGCGCGGAGTCGAATTTACCTCGCCGCTGTTTGTCGTGATCATCATGTCGGGAATTTTTCCTTCCAACATTTGGTCGAGGCTGGAAACGCCCGGCAGGTTTATGTCTTCCATTTTCATGGAGGTTACGGCGCTTGTCGAATATCGTTTGTCGATTTTCTGATAGCCGGTGATGATGACTTCTTCCAGCGAATTTACGTCTTCAATCATGATGACGTCGATTTTTTCTTTACCGCCAATCATCTGCACCTCCGTTTTCATACCCAATAGTCTGTACGTTACAGATTTTGCTCCTGCGGGTATATGCCGGAGTACATATTTGCCTTCTTCGTCGGTTACGGTGCTGTATGCCGGAAAATTTGTCGGAATGACCGATACGCCGAGCAGGGGTTCGCCACTTTCGTCTGTTACACAGCCGTAAAGTGAACGTGTCGATTTATTTTCCTGTTGAGCATATGTCGCAAAGGGAAGCAAATAAAAAAGTAAGATAATGACGAGAATTTCTTTTTTCTCTTTAAGCATAACTATTCGTGTGTGTTCAAAAGACGGGCGCAAAATTAAATATTTTGTAAGGAAATATAAAAATATAAATACAAAAAAAAGTAAAAATCAAGAAAAACAAAGATTTTGGAAAGAAAAACAGCGTTTTAAGGTACGGCGGTAAATTATCGCAGACGTCGTTTTTTACAATATTTCGTAAATTGAACGGGGCTGCCGTAATGAAACAGCAGCCCCGCCATGTCCGAGATGATGAAATATCTGTAAAGGATAAGAAAATGAGCGTGCGATTTATTCGGCGATTGTTAATCTTTTCAGATTCGGACAATTGGAGAACGATTTATATCCCACTCGCGTGCGTTCCGTCAGTACGACGGTCGTCAATTGTTCGCAGCCGTAAAATGCTTTCAGTCCGATGTAGATGACGCCGGCGGGTATCGACACCCGTGTCAATGCGCTTTCGGCAAATGCCCCTCGTGCGATTGTTTCGACACCCTCGGGTACTTGGTAAGCTCCGGATTTTGCTTGCGGATAGGCGAGCAGTTTTTTCCCGTTTCCGCTAAATAAGACACCGTTTTGCACTGTATAGACGGAATTGTTCGGGGAGACGGTCAGCTCTTTGAGCTTTTTGCAGCCATAGAAAGCATTTTGCCCGATGTGCTGCACGTTGCCGAGCGATATTTTTTCCAATCGGGAACAGTTGTAAAATGTTTCTTCGCCAATTTTAATTGTTTTGTCGGGAAGGCTTATCGCCGACAGGCGGCTGCACTCCCTGAATGCGCAGCTTCCTATTTCTTCGACGGTGGAGGGTATCGTTAAATCGGTCAGATTGCAGCAGCCCCAGAACGCTCCTTTCCCGATGCGGATAACCCCTTCGGGAATGACAAGGATTCTTAGTCCGATATATCCTTTGAAAGCGAAATCGTCGATGGCAACGATTTTATATGTTTTGTTTCGGTAGGTTGCCGTTTGGGGAATACGGCACTCTCCTTCATACGGGTTCAGCGCTGAATATCTGAAACTCACGGATACGGTTGCCTCTGCTTCGGAAATGATGTCGAAGTGGAGATTTCCTTCGTTGAATTCGTCTGCTGCCACGTCCATGTATCCGATAAAGCATAGGAACAGGACGCTTGTGAATGTGAGAATTTGTTGTTTCATGGAATTGAATTTTTGTTGTTTTATGCATCGAAATATTTTCCCGTTTTTGCCGAAATAATATATGATATTCATATGGATTAGTTGTAACTGGTTTTTTATTTCACAATCGCAAAGATATTAAAATAATACGAAAGCAAAAATTTTTTTGAACTTTTTTCGGTAAAAATTTTTAAGCGGGTGTTTTTGAAATCTCTCTCTGATTGAAAAGCCGGCGACAGAAATTCGTATGTCGCCGCAGTAAGGGAGGGGAAGATTATTTCTCGGAGAGGCGCCCCTCGTCGTCCCATGCGCCGAACATGATGCCTTGCCGCGTGTTGGCGATGAATTTTTCCAAACGGCTTTGGAAAAGCTGCGGTTGGCGTTTTCGGTAGATTTGTATCGTGTCGATGCGCACCCGCCGGTAGAGCGGCGGAAATTTCAGAAAGTTGCTCCACACGAGCGGGTCTGCCTGCAAGGCTTCCGATATGGCGTCGTCGATGCGGAAACCTGCCTCCGTCATGTCGGGCAGAGCTGCACGTCCCGCGTCGGTCATCAGTCCGAGCCGCTCCATGCGGCGGCATCGCTCTTTGTTCAGCTCCGTCCAGCGGCTGTGCGGCTTGCGCGGCGTAAATCGCTGTGCCGTAACGGTATCGGATATTCTTTTTGTCGTGCTGTCTATCCAGCCGAAACACAAGGCTTCTTCTACGGCGTCGATGTAGCGGAAGGTGCGCTCGTCTTTCGCCCGACCCCGCTTTACGGCAATCCAGCACTCTTTTTCCGTCCGGTGGTGCTGTTCTAACCATTGCCGGAAATCGCGGCGGTTTTCTATCGGCAGCAAATTCGTTTTCATGGTGGTTTTATTTATTGGCTTGCAGGCTTTCGACGATAAGGCGGGCGGCGCGTGCCGGAGCGCCCGCACTGCCGAGCCGTGCCGCCACTTCGTCGTATCCTTTCAGCATGGCAGCCCGCTGCGGCGTGTCGCCGAGCAGCGGGGCGAGTTCGCGGCGCAGGTTCTCTACCGAAAAGTGATGCACCAGCAGCTCTTTGACAATCGGGGCGTCGGCTATCAGATTGACGAGCGAGGCGTAATCGACTTTTATCAGCCGGCGGAAAAACGAATAGGTAAACCGTCCGCCCCGCATATAGTACCCGACCACCTGCGGAACGCGCAGCAAGCCCGTTTCAAGCGTCGCCGTGCCCGACGTTACGAGCGCAGCCCGCGCCTGTTGCAGCAGCCGGTAGGTTTTGCCGAACACAATCGACACCTGCCCTTCGCGCAGGTAGGGCGCGTAAAATGTTTCGGGCACGCCGGGCGCGCCGGCGATGACCGCCTGATATTCGCCGAAGGCAGCGACCGCCTCGATCATGCGGGCGAGGTTGTCGCGTATCTCCGCCAGCCGGCTTCCGGGCAGCAGAGCGATAATCGGTTTGTCGGGCAGCCGGTTTTCCGCCGCGAAGTGGGCGAATGTCTCGTCGGCATCGGGGCGCGCCGCCAGTTCATCGACCGTCGGGTTTCCCACGTAGTCGATGCGGTAGTCGTGCCGGCGGTAAAAATCGACCTCGAAGGGGAGTATCGAATAGAGCCGGTCGATGTACCGTTTTATCTCTTTGATGCGGTACTCTTTCCACGCCCAGATTTTCGGCGATATATAATAATGTACGGGAAGTCCCAGCCGCTCTTTGGCGTAACGGGCGATTTTCAGATTGAAACCCGGATAATCGACCAAAATCAAGAGGTCGGGGCGATGCTCCTCGATGTCGCGTTTGCACAAGGCGATGTTGCCGAGCACCTGCCGGATATGGAGAGCCACCTGCACGAATCCCATGTAAGCCATATCGCGGTAGTGGCGCACCAATGTGCCGCCTGCCCGCTGCATGGCGTCCCCGCCGAAAAAGCGAAATTCGGCTTGCGGGTCTTCCTGTTGCAGCGCCCGCATGAGGTTGGCGGCGTGTAGGTCGCCCGATGCTTCGCCGGCTATCAGATAATATTTCATATATGCGGCTTTTTTGTTTCTACAAATGTAAGCGAAGTTTGCCGTTTATCCTAATGTCGGTCTGCACTTTCTTGCGAGAAAAGAAAATCGAGGCAATAAAAAGCGGTGAACGGCGTTATTTAACTGTATGAAAAAAGCTGCGCTCCATACGCTGTTCGCATTGCTCCTGCTGTTTTCGGCGGCAGGCTGTTTCGACGAAAAGATAAGCAATGATCCCGCTTGCGTGCTGTCGTTTTCGACCGACGTCGTGAGCTTCGACACCGTGTTTACCGACAAGGGCACGGCGACGGCGATGTTCAGCGTGTACAACCGCAACAAGGAGGCGGTGCGCATCGAGTCGGTTACGCTGGCAGATGCCGCCCGCTCGGGCTTCTTCATCAACGTCGATGGCGAGAAGGGTCCCGACGTGGGTTCTATCGTGCTCGATGCGAAAGACAGTTTGCTCGTATTCGTCGAGGCGAATATCGACCCCACCGATGAAAAGACGCCTTTTCTCGTGCGCGATTCGGTCGTATTTCTGACCAACGGCGTGCGCCAAGATGTGAAACTGCAAGCCTACGGGCAGAATGCCGTCGTGTTTCGCAACGGAAAAATTCTTTCTGCCGACACCCTCTTTTCCGCTGAACTGCCGATTCTCATTTACGACAGCCTCGTGGTCGCTCCGGACGTTACGTGGACGCTGACCGAAGGCACGACCCTCTACCTGCACGACAAAGCCTATTTGCGCATCGACGGTCGCATGGTGGCGCAAGGCACTGCCGATAAACGGGTTACCCTGCGGGGCGACCGCACCGACAACCTCTTTCCCGACCTGCCTTACGACTATTACTCCGGACAGTGGGGCGGTGTGCATTTCGGCAGCGGCAGCTACGATAACAGCTGGGATTTCGTCGATATGCACGGCTCGTCGTGGGGCATACGCATCGATTCGAGCGATATCGCCCGCGAGAAACTCACGCTCAACCATACGATTGTCCACAATTCGGCAGGCACGCTCATTTCCGCCTCGCACGCCCGCATAAACGCCTACAATTGCCAGCTTTCCAACGCCGGCGCGTCGCTGCTCGACCTTACCGCCTGTCCGTCGGAATGGGTGCACTGCACCATAGCCAATTACTATTTCTGGGATATTATTTCGGCTCCGATGCTGGTATTTGCCGGTTACGACACCACCGATTCGGCGGCAGCCGACCTGCCGTCCGTATCGATAGCCAACAGCATCGTCGTGGGGCTTGGTACGCTGATGTCGCCCGCCGATATTGTCGGTATGCCTGTTACATTCGACCACTGCCTTTTTACGGTGGCGGGGACGGACGATGATAATTTCCTGTCGTGCGTGTGGGAGGGCGACCCCGATTTCGTGACGACGGGCACGGGCGCGGATTATGTTTATTACACCATCGCCGATTCGTCGTCGGCGCGGGGGGCGGGCGATGTGCGCTATCTCAACGACACCACCGCTTTCGACCTCTTTGGAGTACCCCGTCTTACCGACGGCACGCCGCCCGATCTCGGCGCTGCCAATTATGTGGCGCCTGCCGATGACGAACAGAAACCGGCAGAGTAGCCGGTTCCCTCTTTTATTTTCTCCGATAAGAATTTTTATCTCCCGACGAACAGCCGACCCTGCCGGCTGCCCCGTTCGCGCATACGCCGCAGCAGGCGGGCGGTAAACTCGTGGTTTTTCAATCCCCAGCGGGGTGTGATGAGCAGCTCGTCGGGCGACTGCGACACAAACCGTTCCACCACGATGTCCGGTCGCAGCCGTTCGATGAAGTCGATAACCAAGTCGATGTATTCATCGACCGTGTAAAGGTGAAAATCCTGCGGCGTTTGGGCATATTCCTGCGCCATGCGGGTGTGGCGTATCAATTGTAGCTGGTGCAGTTTCAGCGAGGTAATCGGCAACTCCGAGAGCCGGTCGGCGTGTCGTAACATCTGTTCGCGGCTCTCGGCGGGCAGCCCCAGTATGAGGTGCGCTCCGACGGGAATCCCCGCTGCCGCCGTGCGCCGTATGGCATCGGCGGCGTCGGCATACGTGTGTCCCCGATTGATGCGGACGAGCGTGGCATCGTCGGTACTCTCCACGCCGTACTCCACCATGACGTAATGCTTTTGCGCCGTGTGCGAAAGGTAGTCGAGCAGCGGTTGCGGCATACAGTCGGGGCGCGTGCCGATAATCAGCCCTTTCACATCGCGGTGATGCAGCGCCTCTTCGTAGAGCGCCGTCAGGTGTTCGAGCGTGCCGTAGGTGTTGGTATAGGATTGGAAGTAAGCCAGATATTTCATTTCGGGATATTTGCGGGCAAAGAAAGCGATGCCCTCCCGCAACTGTTCCGTGATGCTTTTTCCCGTGAGGCAGTAGTCGGGGCTGAACGTCCGGTTGTTGCAATAGGTACACCCGCCCACCCCTTTCGTACCGTCCCGATTGGGACAAGAAAATCCCGCATGGAGCGAGATTTTCTGTACTTTGCAATCGGGAAAGCAGCGGCGCAGGTAACTTCCGTAATCGGTGTATGGTAGGGTTTCCGCTGTCATCGGCATTCGAGATGTTTGTAAAATTTTATCATGGCTGCGATGCCTTGCACGATATTACTTTTTGTATTTGATTTCCGTCTGTGCGGGGACACATCTGATATCACGATTTTTGTTGATGCCTTCCAATTCCCACCCTGTTTTCAAATAGAGCGTTTGCAGCGTTTTCATCGGTGCACAAAGAAGCGGATAATCCCCTTTACAGTTGATTAAATTCGTGTTGGAAATATCCAATTCCTGAATCTGGTTGTAGTGGCAATACAACGTTGTCAAAGCGGTATTTTTGCTGACGTTCAATTCGGTCAGTCGGTTGTGGTAGCAATACAAATCCGTCAAATCCGTATTTTTACTGACGTCCAATTCAGTCAGTTGGTTGTAGTAGCAATGCAAATCCGTCAAAGCCGTATTTTTACTGATGTCCAATTCAGTCAGTCGGTTATTGGCGCACCCCAAACCCTTCAAAGCTGTATTTTTACTGATGTTCAATTCTGACAGTTGGTTGCCGTCGCAATTCAAGCCTGTTAAAGCCGTGTTTTTGCTGACGTCCAGTTCTGTCAGTAGGTTGCCGCTGCAATGAAGCCATTCCAAAAGTGTATTTTGGCTGACGTCTAATGTGGTCAATTGATTGCCATAGCAGTACAACCTCGTTAAAGTTTTATTTTTACTGAGATTCAGTTCGGTCAGTTGGTTGCCGCTGCAATCCAAAAACGTCAAAGATGTATTCTTGCTGACGTCCAATTCGGTCAATTGGTTGTTACTACAAACCAACTCTCTCAAAGCCGTGAAATTTTCAATATCTTTCAACGAAGTAATGCCCATTTCGCGGACATCGAGGTAGGTAACGGTATCTACCTCTTCGACTTCGATGACACCATTTCGGTTGCTGTCGAAATGCTCCAAACAATATGTCGTGAAAACGGAGTCATTGCCATAGTCATCGTCGTCGGAGCAGGCGGCGAAAGCGGCAATCGCCGCAGCGCACAGAAAATAATGCAGGTATTTTTTCACGGTATTATCGTATTTATTTCCCGAAATGTTTGTAAAATCCGATGATTGCCTTGATGCCTTTGCGCATGATGTCGAGCGGCATATTTTCGTTGGGCGAATGGGTGGCGTCGCTTTCGAGACCGAATCCCATCAGTATGGATTTGATGCCCAGCTCTTTCTCGAATACGGCGATGATAGGAATGCTTCCGCCGCGCCGCACGGCGAGCGGGCGTTTGCCGAATGCCTCTTCATACCCCTTTTCGGCGGCTTTGTATGCCGGCAGGTCGATGGGGCACACGTAGCTTTCGCCGCCGTGCATCGACGTGATTTCTATCTGTACGCCAGCGGGAGCGATGCGGCGCAGGTGGTCGATCATCATCTGCGCGATTTTTTCGTGATTCTGGTGGGGCACCAGCCGGCAGGATATTTTGGCAAAGGCTTTCGACGGCAGGACGGTTTTCGCCCCTTCGCCCGTATATCCGCCCCAGATGCCGCACACGTCGAATGTCGGGCGTATCGCCGTCCGTTCCAATGTCGTATAGCCTTTCTCTCCGCACAACGCTTGTACGCCGATGTTGGCTTTGTATTTCTCCTCGTCATAGGGCACGGCAGCCAGCATGGCGCGTTCTTGCGGCGACACGTTTTCCACGTCGTCGTAAAATCCGGGCAGGGTGATGCGTCCGTCGGCATCGGTCATGCCGGCGATGAGTTTGCAGAGCACGTTCACGGGGTTGGCTACCGCGCCGCCGAATATGCCCGAATGGAGGTCGTGGTTGGGACCCGTAACTTCGATTTGCCAGTATGCCAGTCCGCGCAGACCGGTTGTAATCGACGGCATTTCCGCGCCCACCATACTGGTGTCCGACACCAGCATGACGTCGGCACGCAACAGATCTTTGTTTTCCCGACAAAATTCCGCCACGCCGGGCGAGCCGATTTCTTCGCCGCCCTCGATGATAAATTTCACGTTGCAGCGCAGCAGCCCCTCTTTCAGGGCATATTCAAAGGCTTTGAGCTGCAAGAACGACTGTCCTTTGTCGTCGTCGGCGCCGCGTGCGTATAAAATGTCGTTTTCGATTACCGGCTCGAAAGGCGAGGTTTTCCACAGTTCGAGCGGCTCGACGGGCATCACGTCGTAGTGTCCGTAAACCAGCACGGTCGGGTAGGAGGCGTCGAGAATCTTCTCGGCGAAAACGACGGGCGATGCCGACGTGGGCAGCACTTCCGCGCGGTCGGCTCCGGCGGCGAGCAGCAGTTCGCGCCACCGTTCGGCGCAAGCCGTCATGTCGGCTTTGTGCGCGGAATCGGAACTGATGGAGGGAATGCGAATGAGCGAGAACAGCTCTTCGCGGAAACGGGCGCGGTGCGCTTCGAGGTACGATTGAAAGTCCATAGGGGTATAGGTTAAATATGGTGTGTTTTGTTCAGCAGGTAGTGGTCGAGCACCACCATGGCGGTCATGGCTTCAACCACCGGCACGGCGCGGGGCAGAACGCAGGGGTCGTGGCGTCCGCGCGCTTTGAGCACGACGGGATTGCCCTCCGCATCGACCGTATCGACCTCTTGCAGCAGCGTGGCGACGGGTTTGAAGGCGACGCGGAAACAAATGTCCTGTCCGTTGGATATGCCGCCCTGTATGCCGCCCGAATGGTTGGTCGCCGTCGTTACGACACCGTCGCGCACGATGAACGCATCGTTCATTTCCGAGCCGCGATGTGCCGCACCGGCAAATCCCATGCCGTATTCAAAGCCTTTCACCGCATTGATTCCCAACATGGCGGCGCCGAGGTCGGCGTGCAGTTTGTGGAATACCGGTTCGCCCAATCCGGCAGGAATGCCGCGTGCCACACCGGTGATGATGCCGCCTATCGTGTCGCCGGCGGCTTTCACTTCCGAAATGAGGTTGATCATTTGCCGCGCCGTTTCCTCGTCGGGGCAGCGCACGCTGTTGCTGTCGGTTTGCGAAAGGTCGTAATCGGTGTAGGTTCCGGGCAGTACGATGTCGCCCACCTGCGAAGTGTAGGCGTGTATCTCTATGCCGAGCGGGCGCAGGGCGAGTTTCGCCAGCGCACCCGCCACGCAGCGGGCTATCGTTTCGCGCGCCGACGAACGACCTCCGCCCCGATGGTCGCGTATGCCGTATTTCTGCGTGTAGGTATAATCGGCATGCGAGGGGCGGTAGCAGTTGCGCAGCATATCGTAATCGGCGGAGTGCTGGTCTTGGTTGTAAACGGCGAAGCCTATCGGCGTGCCGGTGGAGCGTCCCTCGAAAACGCCGGAAAGCAGCTCTACGCGGTCGCTCTCCTGTCGGGCGGTAACGATGTCCGACTGCCCCGGGCGCCGGCGGTCGAGCTCCCGCTGTATGAAGTCCATGTCGATTTTCACTCCGGCGGGCATTCCGTCTATCACGCCGCCTACGGCTTTGCCGTGCGACTCCCCGAAAGAGGTAAGCCTGAAAATGTGTCCGAAACTGTTCATCATCGTATCTGTTTTATCGGGTTGGCGGTGCATATCGATTTGCCGGTATGCGACCCTTTCCGTAAGCAAAGGTAGAAAATTTCTTTGAAAATTCCGTATGGGACGACAAGAATCGCTGCCGATACGTTTTTTATTACCAATCGTTTTCTTCGGCGAGCTGGCGCGAGAGCAGTTCGATAGTCCTTTCGGCAAGCTCTTTGTTCTGTTCCAAGCGGCGGACGCGGTGTTTGAGATAGAGGTATCGGTAACACTTCTCGAACGAGCGCCGGTTTTCTTTCGACAGATAATAAGAATAGGGGTGTTCGCCGGCATACGAAATTTTTATCGGCTTTTCGCCGGTGGTGGCGATGATTTCCACAAAGGGGCGCAGGCTGCGTCCCGTGTAGCACACCACTTCGCTATACCTGCCGTCGGGACGCATGAAGCGGTAATTTCGCGCGTCGTCGTAGGGTACGGTGGGGGTGAGGGCATACGAGCCGTCGGGCAGTTCGGCTTTTGCCGATATGTGCCGCAGCGGTTTTTTTCCGCAATATACGCTCGATACCCGCGCCCGTCCGTCGACGGTAAATTCCATGCGCAGACAGCAGGTGTCGGTGCGTCCGGCGTAGCGGTCGGCAAAATGGTAATAGAGCGTGTCGCTCAAAGATTCGGGGTCGAAGATAGGGACGAACTCCGATGCCATTTTCCGTTCCTCCCTCTGTACCTCCGGCAAAATACTGTCCAAGTAGGCGAGGTTTCGCCGGTTGTATTCGAGAATGATGCGTTGGTTGAGCATCGTGCCCCGCCGTATCCATGTGAATGCCGTAGCATCGACTTCCGGAATGGAGTCGATGAGGCGTTGGGCGGAGCTGTATGCGCCCTCTCCGAATGCCTGTTCCGCCCGTCGGTACAGCGTTTCGGCTTCGGTGTGTCTCCGGCACCCGCAGAAAGAGAGCAGGGCGAGCAGTGCGGCGAGCAGCAGTATGGAAAGGGGGCGGTGTGTCATGGGTCAATCTTTTTGCGGGTAGAACGTTTCGCGCGTTACGTTTTTCACCCCTTTGACGGTTTTCAATTTCTTTATCAGGGCGTTGAGTGCCGTCGTATCATCGACGAGTACGGTGATGTGCCCTTGAAACAGTCCGTCGTCGGAGTCGATGGAGATGTTGCGCATCATCACCCGTTTCTCTTTGGAGATAATGGAAGTGATGTTGGTTACGATGCCGATGTCGTCGTTGCCCACCACCCGCAGCACGATGGCGTATTGCGAACCCTGCTTGCCCGACCAGCGCGCCTTGACGATGCGGTAGCCGAACTGCGTCCGCAGGTTTTCGGCGTTGGGACAGTCGGTGCGGTGTATCTTGATGCTTCCCTGTGACGAAACGAAGCCGAACACCTTGTCGCCGAATATCGGGTTGCAACACTTCGCTAACTTGTAATCCAACCCTTTGATGTTCTGGTCGATGACGACTTCGTCTTCGCCAGCTTCATCGACGGGCACCGGTGCGGCGACGAAATTTTCCGCCGTGCGGTTTTCGGCATTTTCTTCGTTCTCTTTCTCTTTTCGCTCTGTTTCGTGGTAGCTGTCGAGCACGTCGTTGGCGTCGATTTTCTCCTGAGCCAGCGCGCAGTAGAAGTCGGTAACGGTTTTGTAACCCATTTTCCGCATCACCTTCATCAGCACCGATTCGTTCACCTCGATTTTCCGGTTTTTGAAACGGCGGGTGAGCAGCTCTTTCCCGAGATCTGCCTCTTTGTGCTCAATTTCGTTGAGGGCTTGTTTTATTTTCACTCGCGCTTTCGAGGTAGTGGCAATCGACAGCCACTCCTGTTTGGGCGTTTGGGCGGGCGCGGTTATCACCTCGATGGTGTCGCCGCTTTTGAGTTTGTAGCGTATCGTCTGGTTTTTGCCGTTCACTTTCGCGCCCGTACATTTGCAGCCGATGCGGGTGTGTATCAGAAAGGCGAAGTCGAGCACCGTCGCCCCTTTCGCCAGTTTGTAGAGGTCGCCTTTGGGCGAGAACACGAAAACCTCTTTGTCGTAGAGGTCCATGCGAAACTCTTTCATCAGTTCCAGCGGACCGCCCTCGCCCGATTCCAGCACGTCGCGCACGTTGTTGAGCCAGTCGTCGAGCCCCTTTTCGCTTTTGATGCCCTTGTATTTCCAGTGGGCGGCGAGTCCCCGCTCGGCGATTTCGTCCATGCGTTTGGTGCGTATCTGCACCTCCACCCAGCGGTCTTCGGGACCCCACACGGTGATGTGCAGCGATTCGTAGCCGTTGCTTTTGGGCACCGACAGCCAGTCTTTCAGCCGCTTCGGGTTGGGGCGGTACATATCGGTAACGATGGAGTAGACGTGCCAGCACTCTGCCGACTCTCGGTCGGGCGGCGAGTCGAGCACCACCCGTATGGCAAAGAGGTCGTATATGCCCTCTATATCGACGTTCTGTTTCCGTATCTTGTTCAGAATCGACGAAATGGATTTCACCCGACCCTTTATCTCGAATTTCAGTGCAGCCGCCGTCAGCTTTTCCTGAATGGGGGCGATGAATGCGCGTATGTACCGGTCGCGCGACTCTTTGGTTTCGCTCAGTTTGCGGGCGATGCGGTCGTAGGCTTCGCGGTTGGTGTATTTCAGCGCGAGGTCTTCCAGCTCCGTCTTGATGCGGTACAGCCCCAGCCGGTGGGCGAGGGGAGCGTAGAGGTACGACGCCTCGTAAGCCACGTTTTCGCGGAATTTATTGTTCGGGTGATGGTTTATCATGCGCATGAGGCACAGCCGGTCGGCAATCATGATGATGATTACCCGCACGTCTTCGGCGAAAGTGAGCAGCAGGTTGCGGAAGTTGTCGCTCTGCACCGTTTCCTGCTTGGCGTAGAGGCTGTTGGCTTTGATGAGTCCGCGAATGATTTTCACGCAGTCCGCGCCGAAAAGCTCCTCCACCTGCTCGGTCGCAAGCCGGTTTTCCACCACGAGGTTGCAGGTGAGCACGGCAGCCAGCGTGCTGCGGTCGAGCCCCACTTCCTGCGACAGAATGAGAGCGGTGGCGATGTCGCGCAGCAGACGGTTGATACCGTTGCCGTCGCGCAGGTAGCTGCCCGATTGCACGGCGTCGGAAATGTGGCGGCGCAAAAACAGAAATTCTTTTTCTCCGATAAGGGCGCGCGCCGAGCGGAACAGCGCCCGATAAAGCGGCCAAAACTCTTTTCGTTCGGCGTCGGAAAAATATTCCATTTTCTCCATGATTTGCCTCTGAAATTGAAAACCGATTCAAATATAAGATTTTTTTATTCGATGAATGTTGTTTTTCTCGATGTTTTTTTCTAAATTTGAAAACATTTTGAAAAGAATGTAATCGATTACTCTAAACAAAATACTATGTTAACACAAGACGATTTGCTTCTGTTGCAGCAAAAAGGCATATCCGAGCAACAGATAAAAGAGCAGTTGCACTGCTTCGAAACAGGTTTCCCCTATCTGAAATTGGAGGCTTCGGCAAGTTTGGGCAACGGCATTCTCGCTCTCGACGCATCGGCTGCCGACCACTATCTTGAAGTGTGGGACGAATACCTCGCCACCAACCCTTCCATCGTAAAATTCGTGCCGGCTTCGGGTGCCGCCAGCCGTATGTTCAAAAATCTTTTTGAATTTCTCGATGCCGATTATACCGAACCGACCACCGACTTCGAAAAGAAATTTTTCGACCGCATCGACCGGTTCGCTTTCTTTGCCGACCTCGACGCCGCCTGCCTCGAAAACGAAGGCAAGGGCGTGAAAGCCCTCATGGCTGCCGGCAATTACAAAGCCGTCGTTTCCAACCTCCTTTCCGACAAGGGGTTGAATTACGGCTCGCTGCCGAAAGGTATGCTCAAATTCCACCACTATGCGGCAACCGACCGCACCGCTATGGAGGAACACCTCGCCGAAGGCGCCATGTACGCCCGCAACGAAGCCGGCGACGTGAACGTGCATTTCACCGTTTCGCACGAACACCTGCCGTATTTCAAAAAACTCGTTGCCGACAAACAGGCGGCTTACGAAAAAGAGTACGGCGTGAAGTATCACATCAGTTTCTCCGAACAGAAACCCTCGACCGACACCGTTGCCGCCGATATGGAGAACAAGCCGTTCCGCGACAAAGGCAAACTGCTCTTCCGCCCGGGCGGGCACGGCGCGCTGATCGAGAACCTCAACGACATCGACGCCGACGTCATCTTCATCAAGAATATCGACAACGTGGTGCCCGACCGCATCAAGTCCGAAACCGTGCGCTTCAAGAAAATCATCGGCGGCGTGCTCGTGTCGCTGAAAAAACAAATCGACGCCTACATTGCCATTCTCGAAAGCGGCAAATATACGATGGACGATGTGCGCGACGTCATTCTGTTCCTGCAACAGCAGCTCTTTACCCGCCACCCCGACATCAAGAAAATGGAAGATGCCGAACTCGTGGTTTACCTCTTAAAGAAACTGCGCCGCCCGCTGCGCGTCTGCGGCATGGTGAAAAACGTGGGCGAACCCGGCGGCGGTCCGTTCCTCGCCTACAATGCCGACGGCTCCTATTCGCTGCAAATTCTGGAAAGCTCGCAAATCGACCTGAAAAATCCCGCCTCGAAAGCCCTGTTCGACAAATCGACCCACTTCAATCCCGTCGATTTGGTGTGCGCCGTCAAAGACGGAAAAGGTCGCAAATACGACCTGCCGCAGTACGTCGATAAAAATACGGGATTTATTTCCTTCAAGTCGAAGAGCGGCAAGGAGTTGAAAGCGCTCGAACTGCCCGGTCTCTGGAACGGCGCCATGTCCGACTGGAACACCCTTTTCGTCGAAGTGCCCATCGGTACGTTCAACCCCGTAAAGACCGTAAACGACCTCTTGCGCGAACAGCATCAATAGGCGCAATGCCTTTCCGAAAACCGAGAAAGAGGAGAATCGGAATCCTCTTTTTCGGTTTATTTATCGTTTTTCTAATAGAATATGGTATAAAATCTCCCGAAAAAAATTTTATCTTTGTACACTCGCGGTGAGGACGATGCCTTGTGCCTTGCCGTCGGGGCGACAAAAAAGAATACCGATGAAAACGCACAATTTCCGGTGGTCGACGGTTGCCGCATCGACCCTTCTGTTTTTTCTACCGGCACGCGCCGAAGTGAAAATGCCTGCCGTGTTTTCCGACAACATGGTGCTGCAACAGCGCACCGACGCCCCCGTGTGGGGCAAAGCCCGTGCGGGCGAAACGGTTACCGTGAGCGTTTCGTGGAGCAAAAAGAAAGTATCGACCGTTGCCGACGCCGACGGACGCTGGTCGCTGACCGTCGCCACGCCGCGCGCCTCGTCGCGCGCCGAAACCATGACGGTGAGCGGCGACAACACGATAACGATACGCAACATACTCATCGGCGAAGTGTGGCTCTGTTCGGGGCAGTCGAATATGGAGTTCCCCGTCGCCCGCGACACGACCAGCCGTTGGAAAACCGCTATGGTCGATGTCGAGGAACAGCTGCGCGATGCCGACTATCCCGAAATGCGCCTTTTCCGCGTAGAGCACCGGCTGGCGCCCGATGCTCCCGTCGATGATTGTACGGGCGTGTGGGAGGTATGCACTCCCGACGCGGCAGCGCGTTTCTCTGCCGTAGGCTTCGTTTTCGGACGGCGGCTGCACAAGGAGCTGCACCGACCTGTCGGGCTGCTGCAAGCCACGTGGGGCGGCACGCACGCCGAGTCGTGGATGCGCCGCGAAGCCATGCAGGACGACCCGTATTACAAGGAACTGGACGAATACCAGCACCGCATCATCGAAGCCTATCCCGCCGAGAAAAAACGGTACGACCGCGAAATGGCTGCCTACCGCATAGCGAAAGATCTCAATCCCGATACGGCGGTTGCCAAGCCTGCCTCCCCCAAGAAAATCAATGACAACCTGCGCCTCTCCACCCTTTGGAACGGCATGATAAATCCCCTCTTGCCTTACGCCCTGCGCGGCGTTATATGGTATCAGGGCGAGAGCAACGACAGTCGGGCTGCCGCCTACGGCAAAGTCTTTTCCGACCTGATAGCCGATTGGCGCGCCGTATGGGGGCAGGGTGAATTTCCTTTCTATTTCGTGCAGATAGCCCCCTATTACAAGCAGTCGCCCGAGCTGCGCGAGTGCCAGACGCGCGTTTGGCTCGAAACCCCGCACACCGGTATGGCGGTGATTACCGATGCCGGCGACTCCACCGACATACACCCCCGCAACAAAAAGATTCCGGGCGAACGTCTTGCCGCATGGGCATTGTCGCACGACTATGGCAAGCGCGTACCCTATATGGGTCCCGTGTATAAAAGCATGACGGTCGAGGGTAGCGAGGCGGTGCTTTCGTTCGACTACACGGGCGGCGGACTTGTCGCTGCCGGCGGAGGCGCTTTGCGCGGCTTCGTTGTTGCCGGCGCCGACGGTGTGTTTCACCCCGCCGCTGCCGAGATACGGGGCGACCGCGTGGTCGTTTCGTCGCCCGAAGTTGCCCGACCCGTCGCCGTGCGCTACGGTTGGAATAAATTTTTCCGTGTCAATCTCGGAAATCGTGAAGGCTTTCCCGCCGTGCCTTTCCGCACCGACGGCGAAAAATAATTTTTGAAAAACATAAAAAATACCGATATGAAAAAAATCATCACGCTGGCTATGACAGCCGCCCTCTTGCTTCCCCTCTCTGCCGCCGCGCAGAAAATGTCGGTCGAATTTGCCGACTCCGAAATGAAACGCTTTCCCGAAGCGTGGCAGCTCGACCACGGCAAACGCCTCTTTTTCGGTTACGCGCAGGGCGTGGGCTGCTGCGCCATGCTCGATATGTGGCACTACACCGGCGACCGCAAATATTACGATTATGTCGCTGCATGGGCTGATACCATTGTCGATAAAGACGGCGGAATATACCTCTACGATATGTCGGAGTACAACCTCGATTTCATCAACTCGGGCAAAGTGCTGTTCGATATCTACGCCGAAACGGGCGATGCCCGTTACAAAAAGGCGATGGACTTGCTTGCCCGCCAGCTTGCCCGCCACCCCCGCACCCACGAGGGTGCATTTTGGCACAAGTTGATATATCCTTTCCAGATATGGCTCGACGGGCTTTATATGGCATCGCCTTTTCTGGCGCGCTACGGTGCGACGTTCGACCGCCCCGACCTCGTCGATGATGCCGTCAATCAATTTATGATATGCGCCCGCCGCACGTATGATAACCGCACGGGGCTCTATTATCACGCTTACGACGAAAGCCGCAACCAGCGGTGGGCCGACCCCGTTACGGGGCATTCGCCCAACTTTTGGGGACGCAGCATGGGTTGGTGGTTCATGGCGTTGGTCGATGTGCTCGACTACGTGCCCGAAAATCACCCGCATCGTGCCGACCTCATTACTTTCATCAAAGGGTTGGCGGTTTCGCTGCCCGAATATCAGGACAAGGACGGACTGTGGTATCAGGTGCTCGACTGCCCCGAACGCGAAGGCAACTTCCCCGAAGCGTCGGTTACCTCCATGTTCATGTACGCCTACGCCAAAGCCGTGAACAAGGGTTATATCGACGAGGAGTATATCCGCGTGGCGGAGAAAGCCTATGACGGTCTGCGCAAAGTACTGCTCCGCCGCGAGCCCGACAAGACTTGGACGCTCACCCGCTGCTGCGCCGTAGGCGGACTGGGCGGCAGCAAATATCGCGACGGTTCGTTCAACTACTATATACACGAACGCATGCGCGACAACGATGCCAAAGCCACCGGTCCTTTCATCATGGGCTGTATACAGCTCGAACAGTACAAGGCTCGCACTTCGGCAAAAAAATAAATCTTTTCATTAATAATTCTGAAAGGATAAAAAATACGAAGAAAAAAACGCGTGTTTCTCAAAAATTTTTACCTTTGTGGATTCCAAACAAAATGTAAGAACAGAAAGAAATATGGAAAATATCGATTGGGCGAATCTGTCGTTCGGCTATATGCGCACCGACTATAATATACGCTGCTACTATCGCGACGGGAAATGGGGTAAGTTGGAACTTTGCTCGGAAGAAACCATCAACCTGCACATGGCTGCCACGAGCCTGCACTACGGGCAGGAGGCATTCGAGGGGCTGAAAGCCTTTCGCGGAAAAGACGGGAAAATACGCATCTTTCGTCCCGAAGCCAATGCCGAGCGTCTGCAAAGCACCTGTCGGGGCATTCTGATGCCGGAGCTGCCGACCGAAACGTTCATCGACGCCGTAAAGAAAGTAGTCAAAGCCAACGAGCGTTTTATCCCGCCCTACGAAAGCGGCGCATCGCTTTACATACGTCCGCTGCTCATCGGCACGAGTGCACAGGTGGGTGTGCACCCCGCGCGCGAATACCTGTTCGTCGTATTCGTAACGCCGGTGGGTCCCTATTTCAAAGGCGGATTTTCCACCAATCCCTACGTCATCATACGGGAGTTCGACCGCTCGGCGCCGCTCGGCACGGGCATCTACAAGGTGGGCGGAAACTACGCCGCCAGCCTGCGTGCCAACAAGATGGCGCACGACTTGGGCTATTCCTGCGAATTTTATCTCGATGCCAAAGAGAAAAAATACATCGACGAATGCGGTGCTGCCAATTTCTTCGGCATCAAGAACAACACATACGTAACTCCGCTCTCGACTTCCATTCTGCCCTCCATTACCAACCGCAGCCTCATGCAGTTGGCAGAAGACATGGGCATGAAGGTCGAACGCCGTCCCGTGCCAGAAGAAGAGCTTACGACATTCGAGGAGGCGGGCGCCTGCGGAACGGCTGCCGTGATAAGCCCTATCCAGCGCATCGACGACCTCGAAAACAAAAAATCATACGTTATCTCCAAAGACGGCAAGCCCGGTCCCGTATGCACCAAACTCTACAACAAACTGCGCGGCATACAGTACGGCGACGAACCCGATACGCACGGGTGGGTAACTGTTCTCTAATCACCGATTAACCTAAAACCTGTCCGTATGGAGCCTATAACCCTTATCGAGAAATACTATGTGCCCGGTACGCCGTTATATGAAGTGCTGACGAAACACAGCCGGCGTGTCGCCGAAAAAGCCGTGTCGATAGCCCGCGCCTGTCCGGAACTGCATGCCGATGAAACGTTCCTTTACGAAGCTGCCATGCTGCACGATATAGGTATTTATCTGACCGATGCCCCCGACATACACTGCCACGGCACCCGTCCCTACATCTGTCACGGCACGCTCGGCAGCGAATTGCTCAAAAACGAAAATCTCCCCCGTCATGCCCTCGTGTGCGAGCGGCATACGGGTGCGGGGCTTTCGCTCGACGATATTCTGCGGCAGAATCTGCCCATACCCCACCGCGATATGCTGCCGGTGAGCATCGAAGAGCAAATCATCTGTTATGCCGACAAGTTCTATACGAAATCGGAACCCGACCTCGAAAAAACTCCTGAACAGATACGAAAAAGTCTTTCCAAATACGGAGAAGCGGCAGAAAGACGCTTTGAACAGTGGGACAGACTTTTCCGCTGTACCAAATAATCCGACAGTTTTTTGATGCCTGTCGTGTCGGCAGAGTTGACAATTCTCTCCGAAAAAACATAAGAAGAAACCATGAAAAACCTGATTATCGCCCTGCTTGCGGCGTTTGTTCTGCAACTTTTCTGCGCGACCGATGTGTGCGCGCGCAAAGAGAAGAAAAAAGTTTTCCTTGTCGGCGACTCCACCGTGAAAAACGGTAAAGGACGCGGCGACAGAGGTCAATGGGGGTGGGGCAGTTTCCTTTCCGAATATCTCGATGCCGACAAAGCCGAAGTGCACAATCATGCTATCGGCGGTCGCAGCAGCCGCACGTTCATCACCGAAGGTCGTTGGGACGTCGTACTCGATTCGCTCCAAAAAGGCGATTACGTGCTGATACAGTTCGGACACAACGACGGCGGCGAGATATTTACAAGCAACCGCCCGCGCGCCTCTCTGCGCGGCATAGGCGATGAAGATACCGTCGGCGTGGTCGAGGAAACCGGCAAAAAAGAAACCGTTTACACGTACGGTGCATACCTCCGTAAATATGTACGCGATGCGCGCGCGAAAGGTGCCTGCCCCGTGCTCTGTACGCAGATACCCCGCAACCGCTGGACGACGGAGGGCGTCGTCATGCGCGACACCGCCCACGTCGTATGGGTGCGGCAGGTCGCAGCCCAAGAGGGCGTGCCCTGTATCGACCTGCATGCCGTCGTTGCCGACCTCTACGATGAAATGGGGCAGGAGGCTGTAAAAGAATATTTTACCGATGCCGATTGGACGCATACGTCGGAAAAAGGGGCGCGCCTCAATGCCTCTGTCGTAGCGGAGCAAGCCCGTCATCTGCCGAAGTGCCATCTTAAAAAACTCGTGAAGAAATGAAAACACCTCTCCTTGTCGGACTTTTGGCTGCCGCATTCCTCTTACCTGCCCGAGCGCAGGAAACGCAGCGCACCTACCTTTCGGGCACGGGATTCGGAAATACCGTAACGTGGGATTTCTATTGCACCGGAGGGCGCAACAGCGGCAAGTGGAAAAAGATAGAAGTGCCCTCGCAATGGGAGTTGCAGGGCTTCGGCGAATATACCTACGGTCGTTGGTATAAAGACAAAAACCGAAATTCGGGGTTGGTGCCGTGCGAAAAAAATCCGAGCATGGAGCAGGGAAAATATCGTTATACCTTTGCCGTACCGGCTTCGTGGCGCGGACAGCAGGTGTCGTTGGTGTTCGACGGCGTGATGACCGATGCCGAAGTTACGCTGAACGGCAAGCCGGTCGGCGCACGTCATCAGGGCGCGTTCTACCGCTTCTCCTATGACGTTACGGGCTTGCTTGCCTACGGCAGGAAAAACCGCCTCGAAGTAATCGTGTCGAAACACTCCGAAAACAAATCGGTAAACAACGCCGAGCGAAAAGCCGACTGGTGGCTTTTCGGCGGTATATATCGCCCGGTCTATTTGGAAGTGAAACCGGCGCAGCATATCGACCGTATGGCGGTCGATGCCCGTGCCGACGGCTCCATAGCGGCGCAGGTGTTCCTCTCCGGCATGACCGGCGGGGGCAGGCTGGTAGCTTCGCTTTCGACGCTCTCGGGCAGTGAAGTGCGCGGCAGCGTGCAGACCGCTGTTTTGGCAGGCGATACCCTTGCCGTGCTTTCCGGTCGTTGGAACGGCGTGAAAGCGTGGAATCCCGAAGAACCGAATCTCTATCTTCTCACGGTGGAGTTGCGCGACGATGCCGGTACCGTGCTGCATCGCCATAAGGAGCGCATCGGCTTCCGCACCGTCGATTTCCGTCCGCAGGACGGTCTCTACGTCAATGGCGTGAAAGTCGTGCTCAAAGGTATCAACCGCCACTCTTTCTGGCCTGACGGCGGCAGAACCACCGACAAACAAATAAGCATCGACGATGTCGAGTTGATAAAGGCGATGAACATGAACGCCGTGCGGAGCCATTATCCGCCCGACGAGCATTTTCTCGATGCGTGCGATTCGTTGGGGCTTTTCTTCATCGACGAACTTGCCGGTTGGCAAAACTCCTACGATACCCCGACGGGTGAAAAACTGCTCGGCGAGATGTTGCGGCGCGACGTGAATCACCCCTGCATCATCATTTGGAGCAACGGCAACGAAGGCGGTTGGAACAAAAAGCTCGACCCGCTTTTTGCTCAATATGATCCGCAGCACCGCCACGTCATTCACCCGTGGGCTGATTTCGACGACCTCGACACCCACCATTACCCTGCTTTCCTCACCGGCGTAGCCCGCTTTACCAACGGTTACAAACTTTTCATGCCGACCGAGTTTATGCACGGGCAATACGATCAGGGGCACGGAGCGGGGCTTGAAGATTTTTGGAACAACTATACGGCGCACCCGCTTTTTGTCGGCGGTTTCATGTGGGCTTTTTGCGACAATGCCGTGCGCCGCACCGACCGTGACGGCGCTCTCGATTCCGACGGATTCAATGCCCCCGACGGCATTCTCGGACCCTATCGGGAAAAGGAGGGGAGTTATTACACCGTGCGCGATATATGGGCGCCCCTGCAAGTCGAGAAATTTTTTGTAACTTCTTCGTTCGACGGTCGTTTCCGCGTAACGAACAATTATCTTTATACATCGCTCGGTCGTTGCCGCATGACGTGGTCGCTGTATAAAATATCGTCGCCGCTTGCCGACGGCAAAGGCACGCGCACGCTCGTCGGCACGGGCGAAGTGCAGCTGCCCGACCTGCAGCCCGGCGAGCGGGGATATGCCCGTATGGAGCTGCCCGGCGGATTTTTCGATGCCGATGTCATGGAGCTGAAAGCCTATCACCCCGACGGTCGCGAAATGTGTACCCGTTCATGGAATATCGGGTATGCCGAAGAGTATTGGCAGCGAAACCGTCCCGTTGCAGAAACGGCAGCACCGGCAGTTTTCCGCGAAGCGGGAAATGAAATAATCCTTGCGGCGCAGGGTGTGGAAGTAACTTTCGACAAGACGACCGGCTATATAATGAAAGTAACGAGTAATGGGAAGGCTGTTTCGTTCGGTAACGGTCCCGTGCCGGTGGGCATGGTGGCTGCCGTGAAAAACACGGCTGTCCGTATGGACGGCGACACTGCCGTATGGACGGTGCGCTACAACGGCAACATCGACTCTGTGGTGTGGCGCATGGCGCCCGACGGATTGCTCGACATGGATATGGTGATGCTCAACCGTTCGCGTTTGGGCGGCGGGCTCGACGATGCGGCAAGCTATGAAAACATACTGAATCTCGGCATTACATTCTCCTATCCCGACAGCCTCGTAACGGGTATGCGCTGGTTGGGCGGCGGACCCTACCGCGTCTGGAAAAACCGCCTGCGCGGAGCCAATGCAGGGTTGTGGGAGAAAGCCTACAACAATACCGTTACGGGCGAGAGCTACGACAACCTCGTTTATCCTGAATTTAAGGGCTATCACGCCGACCTTCATTGGGCGACGGTGCAGAATCGGGAGCAGGATTTCACCGTATATGCCGCAAGCGACGGTGTGTATCTGCGTATGCTTACTCCCGAAGAACCGAAAGATCGGGAGGGAGAGGCGCGCACCATGCCGGAATTTCCCGCCGGCGACATCTCTTTCCTCGTGGAGATACCCGCCATACGCAGCTTCAAACCCATTTCGCAGCACGGACCGAAAAGCCAGCCCGGCTCTATCCGCATCAAGTCGGGCGATGAAGGCATACGCATGACGCTCGGATTCGATTTTAGAAAAAAATAAAGGAAACATCATGATACGCAAAAAACTGTTTTTGGGAGCAGCGGCATTTTTTGCCGCCTTATCTTTGTCCGCACAAGCACCCGCGTGGTCTGAAATAGAAACGACAGCCCGACCGGGCGCCCGTTGGTGGTGGCTGGGAAGTGCCGTCGATTCGGCAAATCTTGCCTACAATATGGAAGAGTACGCGCGAGCCGGTATGGGCACGCTCGAAATAACCCCTATTTACGGCGTGAAAAACAATGAAGCCAATGACATTGATTACCTCTCGCCACGTTGGATGCAGATGCTCTCGTTCGTCATTGAAAAAGGCGACAGCGTGGGGCTGGACATCGACATGAACGGCGGTACGGGGTGGCCCTTCGGCGGTCCCGAAGTTTCGGTGGAAGATGCCGCCTGCAAAGTGATTTTTCAGAAGTATGCCGTGGCGGGAGGGGAGAAGCCCGCAGCGATAACTGTCAATGATAAGAAGCAAGCCGATGTAGCCGTGCTTTCTCGGCTAATGGCTTACGCTGCCTCCGGAAAATGTTTGAATATCACTTCCCGATACGATCGTAAAACCGGAGAAGTGAACTGGACTGCCCCTGCCGGCGACGACTGGACGCTGGTTGCCGTTTTTGTGGGAAAAACTTTTCAGAAAGTAAAACGTGCCGCTCCGGGCGGTGCCGGCTATGTGATGAATCATTTTTCCAAAGAGGCGGTGGCTCGGTACTTTTCACGCTTCGACAAGGCGTTTGCCTCGTCGGGCGCGCCGGTGCCGAAAACCTTTTTCAACGATTCCTACGAAGTATATGGCGCCGATTGGACGCCCGACTTCTTCGAGCAGTTCTCCCGCCGACGCGGTTACAAGCTCGAAAACCATTTGCTCGAATTTACCGGCGAACAGTGCGACACCCGTGCCCGCCTCATCTCCGACTATCGGGAAACGATTGCCGAGCTGTTGAAAGAAAACTTTACCAACCAATGGGTGGCATGGGCGCATAAGCACGGCGCTTTGACGCGGAATCAGGCGCACGGCTCTCCCGGTAATTTGATAGACCTTTACGCCTCCGTCGATATACCCGAGTGCGAGGGATTCGGCATTACCGATTTCAACATCAAGGGGCTGCGCCGCGATTCGGTGAAAAAAGACAACGATTCCGATTTTTCCATGCTCAAATACGCTTCTTCGGGAGCGCACATAGCCGGGAAGCCCTACACTTCGTCGGAAACGTTCACGTGGCTCACCGAACATTTTCGCACTTCGCTCTCCCAGTGCAAACCCGATATGGATTTGATGTTCGCTGCCGGTGTGAATCACATGTTCTTCCACGGTACGCCCTATTCCCCGCGCGAAGCCGAGTGGCCCGGCTGGCTTTTCTATGCGACCATCAACATGTCGCCCACCAATACTATTTGGCACGACGCTCCGGCGTTCTTTACTTACATAGCCCGCTGTCAGTCGTTTTTGCAGATGGGCAAGCCCGACAACGATTTTCTGGTCTATTTGCCCGTTTACGATATGTGGTACGAGCAGCAAGGCTCGAAACTGGGATTGGCGTTCGACATACACGGCATGGCGAAGCGTGCCCCGCATTTCATCGGAGTTGTCCGCCAGATTACCGATTCCGGTTACGACGTCGATTACATATCCGACAATTTCGTCCGCACGACCGTTTGCCGGAAAGACGGTCTGTTGCAGACTTCTGGCGGTGCTGTCTATAAGGCATTGATACTCCCGGCCGTGAAGCTGATGCCCGAGAACGTACTGAAACACCTCCTCTCCTTGGCGGAGCAGGGCGCTACCCTGATATTCGTCGATAACTATCCGCAGGACGTGCCCGGGTTTGCTTCCCTTGAAAAGCGGCGCAAAGATTTCAAAAAAGTACTCGACCGCCTGCCCGATGCGCAGGACTTTGCCTCCGAACAGGTCGTGCCTTACGGCAAAGGTCGCATCATCACCGGCGCCGATTATGCCCGCGTACTCGAAATGACCGGTGTCCCAAAAGAAGATATAAAAACGCAGTACGGCGCTTATTTTATCCGCCGCAGCAATGATGAGGGACATCACTATTTTATCGCTTCGTTGCAAGACAAAGGGGTAGAGGGCTGGATTACACCCGCCGTCGATGGCGAATCGGTTGCCATTTACGACCCCGTGTCGGGACGCTCCGGCATGGCGAAAACCCGTCGGTACGACGGTCGTTTGCAGTATTACCTGCAACTCCGCTCGGGCGAATCGGCAATCGTGCGCATTTACGATAAGCCGACCGACGGCGATGCGTGGGCGTATTACGAACGGCAGCCGCTGAGCCTTTCTATTGATAACGGTTGGTCGCTCTCTTTTGTCGAGAGTACGCCCGCCATATCGGGCACTTTCGACATCGACACGTTGGGCTCGTGGACGTCGCTCCCCGTGCCCGAAGCCCGCGTCAATAGCGGTACAGCCCGTTATTCCGTTACGTTCGACCTGCCAGCCATTGCTGCCGACGAGTGGCTGCTCGACCTCGGCGACGTGCGGGAGAGCGCCCGTGTCGTCATCAACGGCGAGCCGGTGGGTACGCTGTGGTCGGTGCCTTTCTGTACGTATGTAAAAAAATACCTGCGGCAAGGTTCCAATACGATAGAGGTGGAAGTTACCAACCTTCCCGCCAACCGCATAGCCGACTACGACCGTCGCGGCATCGAGTGGCGGCGCTTCAAAGATGCCAATATCAATAATCTGGGCTATAAGACGGGACTTTACGACCGGTGGCAGCTCATACCTTCGGGCTTGCTCGGCACGGTGCGTCTTGTGCCGCTCGACCGGAAAACGGATTTTTAATGCCTCTTTTGCAGAAAAAATAACGAACGTGTAAATAAAAAAACGTTCGTTATTTTTTTAATTGGATATTTTCTTTATCTTTGTCAATCGGAACGGCTTGCAAAATATCGGCGGATATTTTGGTTGAAAAAGAGCCTTTTTTATTATTCAACCGATGCGGCTGCGGTCGCGTCGTAAATTAAAAACCGAAAAAAGTACACATGAAAACACACCGCTTTTTTGCCGTGGATTTGGGCGCGACCAGCGGTCGCACTATCTTGGGCACTCTTTCCGACGGGAAAATGGAGATGAAAGAGATTACGCGTTTTGCCAATCCTATCATCGAAACCGGAGGACACTTCTATTGGGACATTTACGCCCTCTATCTCGAAATCATCAAAGGATTGAGAAATATCGCTCATGAAGGCATAGCTATCGAGTCGATAGGTATCGACACATGGGGTGTCGATTTTGTCATGGTGGGCAAAGACGGGGCATTTCTGCGCAATCCCTATTGCTATCGCGACCCCCATACCGTAGGCGCCGTGGAAGAATTTTTCACCCATATTCCCAAAGAACGGGTGTACGAATTGACCGGCATACAGTTTATGAACATCAATTCGCTCTTCCAGCTTTCGACGCTGCACCGCAACCACTGCTCCGCACTCGAAGCCGCCGACAAAGTGCTTTTCGTGCCCGACGCCCTCAGCTATATGCTTACCGGAAAAATGGTAACGGAATATACCATTGCTTCGACCTCGCAGATACTCAATCCCCGCACCAAACAGTTCGAACAGGAATTGCTCGATGTGGCGGGCATGAAAAAAGAACAATTCGCCCCGTTCGTATATCCGGGCGAAAAAATAGGCACACTCACTCCCGAAGTGCAGAAACTGACAGGTCTTGGCGCTGTGCCTGTCATCGCTGTTGCCGGACACGATACGGCATCGGCAGTGGCTGCCGTTCCCGCACGAAACGAACGCTTCGCCTACCTCAGTTCGGGCACGTGGTCGCTGATGGGTATCGAAGTGAAAGACGCCATTATCACGAAAGAAAGTTTCGATAAGAACTTTACCAACGAAGGCGGCATCGAGGGTACGACGCGATTCCTCAAAAACATTTGCGGCATGTGGCTGCTCGAACAGTGCCGCCGCGAATGGGCTGCAGCCGGCAACGATTATTCCTATCCCGACCTGATAGCCGCTGCCGAAAAAGCTCCTGCTTTCCGCAGCATCATCAATCCCGATTCGCCCTGCTTTGCCAATCCGTCGTCGATGATAGACGCCATTCGCAGCTATTGCCGGCAGACGGGACAGGCAGAACCGCAATCTTACGGCGAAATCACCCGCTGCATTTTCGAAAGTCTGCCACTGCGCTATCGTCAGGTGTTCGGCTATTTGCAGAGTATGGCGCCGTTCCCCATCGAAAAGCTGCACGTCATCGGCGGCGGCTCGCGCAACAACCTCCTCAACCAAAATACCAGCAATGCCGTAGGCGTTCCCGTAGTGGCAGGACCTTCCGAATGCACCGCTATCGGAAACATCATGTTACAGGCAAAAGCTGCCGACGATGTGGCAGACATTGCCGCCATGCGGGCGATTATCGCCGAATCGATAGAGTCGGCAGCGTTTACGCCGCGCGACAAAGCCGTGTGGGACGAGGCTTACAAACGCTACCTCGAAGTGTATCGTGAAAATATTTAATTGCATAAAAACAAACTAATACATAAAAACATGAAAGAAAATCTGATTCAAAAGGCGTATGAAATAGCCAAAGAGCGCTATGCCGCCATCGGTGTGAATACCGACGAAGTATTGAAAACCCTTCAAAACGTGCAAATATCGCTGCACTGCTGGCAGACCGACGACGTTGTAGGCTTCGAGTCGGGCAGCGCGCTGTCGGGCGGTATACAGACCACCGGCAATTATCCGGGCAAAGCCCGCAACATCGACGAGGTACGCGCCGACTTGGTAAAAGCCATGTCGTTGATTCCCTCGAAACATCGTGTGAATCTGCATGAAATTTATGGTGACTTCGGCGGAAAATTCGTCGATCGCGACCAATGTGAACCCGCTCACTTCGAGAGCTGGATGCAATGGGCTGCCGAACTCGGCGTGAAACTCGACTTCAATTCGTCGTCTTTCTCGCACCCGAAATCGGGTAACCTCACGCTTTCCAATCCCGACAAAGGCATTCGCGATTTCTGGATCGAACACACCAAACGCTGCCGCGCCATTGCCGAAGAAATGGGTAAACGTCAGGGCGACCCCTGCATCATGAACCTGTGGGTACACGACGGAAGCAAAGACATCACCGTAAACCGTATGCTCTACCGTCAATTGTTCGAACAAAGTCTGGACGAAATATTCTCCGTGAAATACAAGAACATGAAGACCGGTTTGGAATCGAAAGTATTCGGTATCGGTCTCGAATATTACACCGTAGGCTCCAACGAATTTTGCGTAGGTTATGCTACCAAGAACCAGACGCTTCTCACTATCGACACCGGACACTATCACCCCACCGAAGTGGCTGCCGACAAAGTATCGTCGATGCTGCTCTTCGTTCCGGAACTGATACTCCACGTAAGCCGTCCTATCCGTTGGGACTCCGACCACGTAACCATCATGGACGATTCCACCGTCGAGCTTTTCCAAGAACTCGTGCGCTGCGACGCCATGAACCGCGTACACATCGCTCTCGACTATTTCGATGCCTCTATCAACCGCATCGGCGCTTACGTCATCGGTACGCGTGCCGCACAGAAATCAATTCTCCGCGCTCTCTTGGAGCCGTTGGCTACCCTGCGCAAATACGAAGCCGAAGACAAAGGCTTCCAGCGTCTTGCTCTGCTCGAAGAAGCCAAAGCCATGCCGTGGAACGCTGTTTGGGATATGTTCTGCCTCAAAAACAACGTGCCCGTAGGCGAGGAGTTCATTCCCGAAGTAGAGAAATACGAAAGAGAAGTTACTTCCAAGAGATAATTTTTTAATGCTCATCAAAAGGTTTATGTCGGGCTTGTCCCGACACAAACCTTTTAGTCGTATATAATTATGGATATAGTAATCGGTCTGCTGATTATCGCAATCGGGGCATTCTGCCAATCGAGCTGTTATGTGCCTATCAATCGCATCAAAGAGTGGAGCTGGGAATCCTACTGGATTGTACAGGGCGTCTTTGCGTGGTTGATATTTCCTTTCTTGGGTGCGCTGCTGGCTGTTCCCGCAGGACATTCGTTGTGTGAACTCTTCACGTCCGACAATTCGGTCGATATAGGAATGACGATTCTGTTCGGCGCTCTCTGGGGTGTCGGCGGTCTTACATTCGGACTTTCGATGCGCTATCTGGGCGTCGCTTTGGGACAATCCATTTCGTTGGGCACCTGCGCCGGTTTGGGTACGATACTCGGACCGGTGATGCTGCACATCTTCTATCCCGAAGCCGGACACCTCGAAAAACTTACGTGGGCGGTAATCATCGGCGTCATCGTAACGCTGGTGGGTATCTCTATCATCGGCGTGGCAGGAAACATGAAAGCCTCCATGCTCTCGGACGAGGAGAAGAAAAAAGCCGTCAAGGACTTCAACTTCCCGAAAGGCATCGCCATTGCGTTGCTTGCCGGTTTCATGAGCGCCTGCTTCAATGTAGGTCTGGAATTTGGCAGCGGTCTGCACTTCGCCGAAACGGGCGATATGTACAAGACCCTTCCCGCCACGATGCTCGTAACGCTGGGCGGCTTCGTAACCAATGCCGTTTATTGCTTCTATCAGAATCAGAAAAACAAGACGTGGGGCGATTACGGCAAAACATCGCTCTACCTCAATAACCTGCTGTTCTGTGCATTGGCGGGTCTGTTGTGGTACAGCCAGTTCTTCGGACTGAGTTTGGGCAAAGGATTCCTCACCGGTTCGCCGGCGTTGATGACATTCGCTTTCTGTATACTGATGGCGCTCAATGTCGTGTTCTCCAACGTGTGGGGTATCATATTGAAAGAGTGGAAAGGTTGCTCCCGCAAAACGATTGTCGTACTGATAGTCGGCATTGTCGTGCTGATTGTCTCCACGTTCCTGCCCGAATTGCTGAAATCGGACAAAGATGAAACGCCGGCTGCTGAAATAGAAGCCGTTGTCGAAGAAAGCGAAGCGTTTCCCATTCCTACCGTGAAAGTGGAAATACCCCTTTCCGACAGTGTGAAAGAGGCAATCGGGGTGGGCAATTCCGCTCCGACGGAAGTTATTGTAGAATAAAATAAAAGAAAAAAACATCATGAAATCAATATTGAACGGGCGTCCCGCCCTGCAACGGGAAATAGAAAAAGTAGCCGAAGTAGCCGGATACCTTTGGCAAAAAGGTTGGGCTGAACGCAACGGCGGAAACATTACTATCAACATCACCGAATTTGTCGATGACGAAATTCGCAAAATGCCGGCTATCGGTGCGGTAACCCCTATCGGTACGACGCTGCCCCATATCAAAGGCTGCTATTTCTTCTGCAAAGGCACGAACAAGCGTATGCGCGACTTGGCACGCTACCCGATGGAAAACGGCTCGGTAATCCGCATTCTCGACGATTGCGCCAGTTACGAAATCATTGCCGACAATTTGGTGAAACCCACTTCGGAACTGCCCGCACACCTGTCGATGCACAACCTGCTTATCGGTCGCGGCTCTACTTACAAAGCCTCATTACATACGCACCCTATCGAATTGGTGGCTATGAGCCATAACAAAAAATTCCTTGAAAAAGATGTGCTTACCAATCTGTTATGGAGCATGATTCCCGAAACCAAAGCCTTCTGTCCGCGCGGACTGGGAATTATCCCCTATAAAATGCCCAGCTCGGTAGAACTCGCCAATGCCACCATTGCCGAACTCGACGATTACGATGTGGTGATGTGGGAAAAACACGGCGTATGCGCTGTGGGTCAAGACATCATGGACGCATTCGACCAAGTCGATGTGTTGAGCAAGTCGGCACAAATATATATCAATGCCAAGTGCATGGGCTTCGAGCCCGACGGTATGTCGCCTGCCCAGATGAAAGAGCTTAGTGTCGCTTTCAATTTGCCGAAGTAAAAATCGAAAAACAAGAAAGAGATATGAAAAAGTTTGTTTTATTGACTTTTGCCCTCTCTTTGGGAATGAGTGTATGGGCGGCTCCGCCCAAGCGTACAGCAAAAGATGCTGCCGTCGCCATCGCCGATCGCATCGTGGCAAGCACCACTTACCAATTCAAAAACACCGAGACGGGCGAAACCTATACGACCGTAAAAAAACGCAACAGCAGCGAACCCATCAAGGTTGCTTGCAAATACAACGACTGGCACTATACCAACGGTGTGCTGCATATCGCCATGCTCGAATTGGCGGACAAACTCGGCGACAAAAAATACGAGGAATATGTATTGAAAAACATGAACTTCGTATTCAATGAAGGCAATCTCGATTTCTTCAAAAAGAAATTCGACAAGGCATTCAAGGAGAAAGGCTGGCAGGGAATCCGCAACATCAGCTGGCACATGATTTTCCGCGGCAAACGCCTTGACGATAACGGTCCCATGGGCGCATCGCTTATCGACTTGCAGATGCATCTGCCTTCGCCCGACAAGGCTTTCCAAGCCTATATCGACGCTACGGCAGAACACCTCAACTATGCCGAGCCGCGCCTCGAAGACGGTACTATCGCCCGTCTGTGGCCGCACGAAAATACCGTTTGGGCTGACGACCTTTTCATGGCGATTTCCTTCCTTTGCCGCATGGGCGAACTGACCGGCGACATGAAATATTTCGATGACGCCGCCAATCAGGTGCTGAAATACAACAAATACCTTTGGTGTCCCGAGAAGCAGATTTATTACCACTGCTACCACACCGACACCGACGAACACGGCGTTGCCCACTGGTCGCGCGCCAACGGTTGGATACTCATGGCGCAAGCCGACTTGCTGACCCGCCTGCCCGAGAACCACCCGCAGCGCGAAGCTCTGCTGGCAAACTTTCGCCAACAGGTAAGCGGCGTATGCCGGTATCAGGGTAAAAACGGTCTTTGGCACCAACTGCTCGACAAAACCGATTCGTACGACGAAGTAACCGGCACGGCAATGTTTACGTTCGCCATTGCACGCGGCGTGAAAATGGGTTGGATTCACAAAGACTTCATCAATGTTGCCGAAGAGGGCTTGAAAGGTATTCTCAGCAAAATATCCGAAGCCGGCAATCTCGAAGCCATTTGCGTGGGTACGGGCATCATGCCGTCGCTCACTTTCTATTACAACCGACCCACACAAAAAGACGACCCCATGGGCGAAGGTCCCGTATTGCGCGCTTTGGTGGAGATGATGGACGCTCCCAAATATTCCGAAATCAAAGCCGAACAACAATACGACCGCATCGTTGTGAAAAAATAACAGAAAGTATCTCTCCTTATATATAATGTATAGGGAGAGACTTTCATAAAAAACAATATTATGAAAAAAATTCTTCTTTTGTGCGCGTGTGCTGTTATGACTCCGTGTCTTCTCTCGGCGCAACTTTCTTCCAAAGAGGCGTGGAAACAGGCTGCCAAGGTGGAAAAGAACATCAAAAAGACCTCTTTTCCCGACAAACGCTATGTCATCACCGACTTCGGTGCCAAACCCGATGCTCCCGATGCGCTCTGCCACGATGCCATCAACTTGGCTATCGTTACCTGCAATCAGGCTGGCGGCGGTACGGTGGTCGTACCTGCCGGGACTTTCTATACGGGTCCCATTACATTGAAGAGCAATGTGAATTTACATCTCGAAGAGGGAGCCGTACTCAAATTCGATACCAACCCCGAACTCTATGAGCCGGCAGTGCTCACCCGTTGGGAAGGACTCGACTGCTACAACCTGCACCCCCTTATTTATGCTTATGGAGAAACCAACATCGCCATTACCGGAAAAGGTGTGGTCGATGCGCAAGGCTCTATGGAACATTGGTGGCCTATGTGCGGTGCGAAAAAATACAATTGGAAAGAAGGCATGATAGGGCAGAACTGCGGCGGACGCGCCCGCCTGCTGGCGTGGGGCGAGTCGGGTGAACCCGTTTACAAACGGGTGTTCTCGTGGAAAGACGGTATGCGTCCCCAACTTGTGAACCTTTACCGGTGCGACCGCGTTTTGGTAGAAGACGTAACGTTGAAAAACTCTCCGTTCTGGACGTTGCACCCCTTATTCTGCAACAACCTCATTGTACGTGGCGTTACGTTCGACAACCACGGTCCTAACGGCGACGGCTGCGACCCCGAGTCGTGCGACGGCGTACTGATTGAAAACTGCGTATTCAATACCGGAGACGACTGCATCGCCATCAAGAGCGGTCGCAACCGCGACGGTCGTACATGGAACGTGCCCAGCCAGAACATCATCGTGCGCAATTGCAAGATGCTCGACGGACACGGCGGCGTGGTGGTCGGCAGCGAAATTTCCGGCGGTTACAAAAATCTTTTCGTGGAGAATTGCGAAATGGACAGCCCCAACCTCGACCGCGTGATTCGTATTAAGACCAGCAACTGCCGCGGCGGCGTCATCGAGAATATTTATGTACGCAACATCAAGGTCGGGCAGTGCCGCGAAGCCGTGCTGCGCATCAACCTCCAATACGAAAACAAAGAACTTTGCGACCGCAATTTCCCGCCGACGGTGCGTAACGTGCTTTGCGAAAATATCGTTTGTACCGGAGGCAGCGAACTTGGCGTTTATTTCGTGGGACTCGAAGGCAGCGACAACGTATATAACATACAGGTCGATAATTGCGAGTTCAACAATGTGAAGAAAGCCGCGAAAGACCCGCAGGAAGGTATCTTCATCTCGGGCGGCGTGAAAGATGTCCGCTTCAATAACCTTAAAATAAACGGACAACCTGTATTCTCACCGGTGAAATAGCTGCGAAGTCTCGAATAAAAAATCCACTTTGCAACAACCTTTGCAAAGTGGATTTTCCTTTGTAAATAGGAGATAGTGTGAAAATATGTCCGCTTGCTCCTGAGACTGAAAAATCCACATCTCCCTGTTTATGGGGATTTTCCTTGATAAAAGAGAGGCGAGGAGTGTGGCATGATTTTTGACGAAACACTCTTGTTCGGGGGTAAGATGAACGATGGTGTCAAAAAATGAAGTATTTGTATCATTTTAATAATTTCCGATCCGTACTCCCCGTTCTATCTTTGTAAGGATATATCGAATAATAGGATAATACCATGAAAAAAACAACCGTTACGGGTTTGGCAACTGTGTTGCTTATCGCTTTATTTTCATGCCAAAGTGGTAAAAATGAGCGAATTGACAGAGCTGCCGTCGTACAACGGAATTGCCCTGTAAACACGACATTCGATGCGCTGTCGTCGTTGTCGGTAGGCAATGGCGAGTTTGCTTTTACAGTCGATGCCACCGGTTTGCAGACCTACCCCGAGCTGTACAGCGCCGGTGTGCCGTTGGGTACACAATCGCAATGGGGGTGGCATTCGTTCCCGAATCCCGAAAAATACCGTTTTGAAGAAACCCTGAAACCCTATAATTTCCGCGGACATGAAGAACTTTATTCCGTGCAGTTCAATGAGGACGGACGGAACAAAGAAGCTGCCAATTGGTATCGTGTCAATCCGCACCGTCTCCACTTGGGAGCAATCGGTTTGGAATTGGTGCGCGACGGTAAGAAAGTCGAAGCCGGCGAGCTCTCCGACATCAATCAGAAACTCGATTTGTGGAGCGGAACAATAAACAGCAGTTTTACTCTCGACGGACAACCCGTAGCCGTGCAGACGGTGTGCGACGATGCTACCGATGCCGTAGCCGCTAGCATCGTTTCTCCTTTGTTGGGAACAGGCGAAGTCGCTGTAAATCTGCGCTTCCCTTATCCGACGGGCGGACACTCCGACGATGCCTGCGATTGGACGAAGCCCGATAAACACACGACCACCGTCGTGGCGCAAGACGACCATAGCGCGCTCCTCTGCCGCAAACTCGACGAGACGACCTACTATGTGCGTCTGGCGTGGAACGGCAATGCTTCGCTTCAACAGAAAGAACCGCATTACTATGTGCTGAAACCTGCTGCGGGCGACACGCTTTCGTTTACCTGCGCTTTCACCGCAGAGATGCCTTCCGGCGCACCGCTCGATTTCGCTGCTGCCGCGACACATGCCGCCGACTATTGGCGCAACTATTGGACGACCGGCGGTATCGTCGATTTCTCGCATTGCCGCGACACCCGCGCCCCCGAACTCGAACGCCGCGTCATACTCTCGCAATACCTTACCGCCATACAATGCGCCGGTTCCGTGCCTCCGCAGGAAACGGGGCTTACCTATAACAGCTGGTTCGGCAAATTCCACCTCGAAATGCACTGGTGGCACGGCGTACATTTTGCCTTGTGGGGACACCCCGAGCTGCTCGAAAAGAGCCTCGATTGGTATAAAACCGCCTACGACAATGCGTGCAGCATTGCTGCGCGCCAAGGCTTTAAGGGTGCACGCTGGATGAAGATGACCGACCCCTCGTCCGTCGAAGCCCCCTCTAAGGTCGGCTCGTTCCTCATTTGGCAGCAGCCGCACTTTATTTATATGGCAGAGTTGATATACCGCGCCAAACCCACCGAAGAAACCCTCAACAAGTATAAAGACTTGGTAGCTGCTACGGCAGACTTCATGTTCTCTTTCGCCACCTACGACGAACTCGAAGGCCGTTACGTACTCAAAGGCGCCATACCCGCACAGGAAACCCTGCGGGCAGCCGAGACCGTCAATCCGCCGTTCGAGCTTTCCTATTGGTATTATGCTATCAGCGTGGCGCAGAAGTGGCGCGAACGTCAGGGTCTGAAACGCGACCTGCAATGGGACGAAATGCTCGACAAACTCTCGCCGCTCGCTTATCAGGACGAAAACGGCACCAAGCTCTATCTCGCAGCCGAAACGGCTACCGATACCTATAAAGATATACGCTTCACGTCCGACCACATGGCAGTGCTCGGTGCATACGGCATACTGCCCAAGTGTCCGCTCGTACGCGAAGACATCATGCACAACACGCTCGACTGGGTGTGGGACAATTGGAATTGGGGTAAAACATGGGGCTGGGACTTTGCCATGACCGCCATGGACGCCGCCCGGCTGGGCGACACCGACAAAGCTGTCGGCGCTCTGCTCATGGATAAGCGCACCAACACTTATCTCCCTAACGGACACAATTACCAAGATACCCGCTTGCGCATCTATCTGCCCGGCAACGGAGGACTTCTTACCACTGTGGCAATGATGTGTGCCGGTTGGGACGGACACGAAGACGGCAATCCCGGATTCCCCGACGACGGAAATTGGGACGTTCGCTGGGAAGGTCTGGCACCGATGCCATAAAATGAAGAAAATTAATTTTATATACGGAAAAACATACGAAGTATTATGAAAAAATGGACTAATCTGTTAGCCTTGGCTCTTTTGCTTTTCTGCTTTTCTTGTAACGAAATGGATAAGTATTACGACAACGAACGTCATAGTTCTTCCGTTTCGGTGGGGAACGCATGGGATTACCTTTCGAGTCGGGGCAATTTCACCTGCTTTTTGACCGGAGTCAAAAAAGCAGGTTACGAATCGTTGGTCAGCGGTACCGGTCTTGCCACGATTTTCGCTCCGACCGATGATGCTTTTAGAAAATATTTCAAGCGGCACGGTCATGACGATGCCGACAGTGTGACGCTGGACGAGTTGAAAAAGTGGGTCGAGGATATGAATCCGACCGAATTGAAAAACATGATTACCTATCATTTGCTCTATTACGGATTTACTTCCGGTCAATTCATGGCGTACAATCCCGACGGTGTAACGGCAAGTCAAGATAATACAGCCGGCACCTATCACAAATACCGTACCAAGAGCCGTGACACAATAGAAGTGGTGTCAGATCCCACGGACGGACTTCAAAAGAAAGTATTTCATGCCGAAAAATGTATTCCGGTATTCACTTCGAATGCGTTTTCGAGGGTCGGAGCATCGGCTGCGACCGATTATCAGACGCTCTATGGCTCTTTCGGAGAGAATCTTTGGAACGAAGCTGCCAGCGATGAGCAAGGAAATTATTTCAGAGTGAGCAATGCTGCCGTAAAGGAGTACAACATCATTACCGATAACGGTTATCTCTACATTCTCGACGATGTAGTAGAGCCGCTGAAAACCATTCATCAGGTATTGAAAGCAAACGAAAACTACTCCATGTTCATCAACGCCTACGACCGTTTTGCCGATTTCATATACGACGCCGAAATCTCGCAAACTTACGGCAACGGCGGGCGCGATACCCTCTTCCGCTTTGAACATATCGACCTTCTCAATATTGCCCAAGAGTGGGTTACTTCCGATTGGTCGCAATACAATATGGTCTTATATAATACGGTGTATGCTCCCAATAATGCCATAATGACTGCTTTCTTCAATGATTATTGGGCAAACTATTATTCCTCGCTTGATAAGGTGAATATCAAACCTTTGGCTGCCTTGTTGACAGACCAAATCGAGGGCTCCAATATATCGACAGTGATAGCTAATGATAAAGAGCAAATGTTCGGACGCAAACCTGTTTTCCCGAGCAATATCCAGCATAATGAGGCGGGGACGTTCTTTACCAATACCAGTGTAGGTTGGGATAAAATTGATAGCTCCATTTATTGTTCCAACGGCATTCTTTACGAAGTGAACGATTTGGTGGCTATTCCTACGGTTTTCTCTTACGTTACAGCTCCCGCTTTCCTCGACCCTGCATACAACATGTTCCTTTTGCTGATGTACAAGTCGGGATTTGATAGCTACACTTCTGAAAATGTTACTTTCCATGCTTTCTATCCCGACGATGCGATAATTTCGAATACCGAAACATTTTCCGGTTCGAGATTCCAGTACGTCAAGAATTCCAATAAAGCCGGCGATGAAGATGTTTCTTATCAAGAGGGCGATGAAATATTTTCCGTCAGCGCTTCTTTGGCAAGCAACATCGTGCGTAACCATTTTTGCGACAATGTGATTGAAGTGCGCGGAGGAGACGAAAAAATCTACCATACCACATACGGTACTTTCAACTATCTCTATCGGAAAGGCGACAAGCTCTATTCGCCCAGCCTCTACAACGACCTTGTCGGACGTCTTGGCGAAAGCCAAGTTACGGGCGAAAATGATAACGCGAGCGAGAGAGAGATTACCTGTGAAGACATTACCGAACAACTGCCCGCTAAGGTAAATGTAAGAAACGGTCGTGTATACAGACTCTCCGGCGGAAATCATGCTTCGGCATTCGTCGCTCCTCCTTCCAGCGAGCTTTATACTTTCTTTGTCAAGAATGAAGACACCTATAAAATAGATAAAAATCGCCTGCCCCATGAATTGATAGATGAAGGTCCGAGCGAAGCTACTTTTTATTCAAGATTTATAGAAGAACAGGATACGCTGGCGGTAGTCAAAACCATGCAGGAAGAGAGCGTCGGTTCCAAGCTGCCTCGTTTTATTCTTTTCGCTTTCACGACAGAGGCTACCATGAACGCTATCATGGCAGGAGTCATTGATGACTCACAAACTACCGCTAAGATAGCTTACAGCTCCAATCTTTACGTCTCCGTTCCGCGAAGCCGCCTTGCCGACTATCCTTTCCCGAACGACGGTAAAGGCATTCGCGAATTGCAGACTTTCAAGAAAAAAACTGCTGCCGATGGCGGTGGATACACCTCCCTTAAGATCAGAGACGACGGCGACCATTTGACCGTTATCGATCCTACCGGTCGTGAAGTGAGAGTGAAAAATTCATTCCCCTACATCTATCCCGATGGCGCTATATACGTTCTCGAGGATTATCTCGACTTCGGAGAATACAATACAAAGGAAAATATCAATTAACAGATAATATACGCTATGAAAATAACACGGAAAATATGCCTGTTGCTGGTTGCTTTTGTTGTCTCTCAGGCAATTGCGGCACAGTCGGTCTTGACCGGTAAAGTCGAGGACAAATCCTCGGGCGAACCCCTTGCCGGCGCCAGCGTATTCGTGCAAAACAAAGACGAACGTACTTTGGCAAGTGTCCTTGTCGATGCCAACGGTGAATACCGTATTCGCATTCCCGAAGGAGACAATCTCGTGATCAAATTCTCGTTCATCGGTATGCAGAGTCAGGACGTGAAATATACGGGGCAAAAGATTCTGAACGTTGCCCTCGTAGAAGAATCGCATGAACTCGAAACCGTTGAAGTTTCCGCCAAAAGAGCCGAGCGGAATCAGATGGGTCTTACCCCTCGTGAAGAACTCGGCGCCGTACAGCGCATGAGTATGGAGGGTCTCGAAACGGCTCCCGTAACCTCCGTTGCCGAAGCTCTGCAAGGTGCTCTCTCCAACGTCGATATTATTACCGGCGCCGACCCGGGTTCCAACTCTACCATTCGTATTCGCGGTACCCAGTCGCTCAACGCCAGTTCCGACCCTCTCATCGTCGTCAATGGCGTACCTTTCCCCGTAAATACCGATGACTTCGATTTCGCAGCCGCTTCTACCGACGACTACTCGCAGCTGCTCGATATTTCGCCTGCCGACATCGAGTCCATCGAAGTATTGAAAGATGCCCAAGCCACTGCCATTTGGGGCTCCAAAGGCGCCAACGGTGTCTTGGTCATCAATACCAAGAAAGGTGCGAAAGGAAAAATAAGTTTCACGTTCAGCACCAACGCCGAAGTCAAGAAAGAGGCGAGCACCTATCCTTTGCTCAACGCTTCGCAGTATGTATCCCTGTTGCAAGACGCCCTTTGGAACTCTATCAACGACTTGGGCTACAACAACAGTAACGCGCAATTGTATATGGATTTGCTCGATGCCGATGAAATAAACTTCAACCCGGGCTCGCTGCTCTTCAACGAATACAATGTCGATACCAAATGGCTCGACGAAGTGTCGCGTATCGGTTACACCATCGACAACAACTTCTCCATGTCGGGTGGCGGCGACAAAGCCACCTATCGCCTCTCGTTGGGTTACCTCAACGAAAAAGGTACCACGAAAGGTACCGGTGTGCAACGCTTCTCCACCCGCTTCAACATGAACTACCGCTTCTCGAAGAAACTTCAAATCACCACCGAATTTTCGCTTACCTACAACGACCGTAATTCCAACTGGTCGGAAGGTAGCATCGAGGGTGCCCGCTCTATGGCGATGAAGAAGATGCCGCAGGAGAGTCCTTTCGTCATGACGGAAGACGGCAGCCGCCGCACCGACACCTACTTCACTCCCTATGAAGACTTCCAGCAGACTTTTGAAGCCAATAACAATTACAATCCCGTAGCTTTGGTAAACGAAGGCGTGAACAAACTCAACTCCTACAACTCCCGTCTGTCGTTCAACCTTCAATACCAGATAATTCCTTCACTCAGCTATTTCGGAACGGTGGCACTCACTGCCGACAGCAAACGCACCAAAAAATTCCTGCCGGTTTCGGTGAGCGGTGTGCCTTGGGTACAAAGCGCCAACGCCCAAAACCCCAATGAGTGGTACAACCGCAGTTCCGATGCTTCCAATGAACAGCTCTACCTCTATACCGAAAACCGACTGGTCTATAACCAGACATTCAACGATATACACCGCCTCGTCGCTTCCGGTATCCTGCAAATAGAGCAAACCTCCGCCACCAGCTACGGCGCCCAGACGTCGGGCAACGCCTCTTACTATCTTTCCGACCCCGCCACAGGCGGCTATCTCGTCGGAATGAGCAGCGGCAAGTCCACTACGCGTGAAATGAGTGCCAACGTTTCTGCCGAATATATTCTGTTGGATCGTTACATGTTCAACGCATCGTTCCGCGGCGAAGCCACCTCTTCGCTGCCTGCGCGGAACCGTTGGGGCAAATTCCCCACTTTCGGTGTCGGTTGGCAACTCGGTGACGAGGAGTTCATGAAAAACCAAAACGTCATCTCGCTTTGCAAGATTCGTCTCTCTTGGGGTCAGACCGGTAAAGCACCCTCCGGCGTATCGCCCTATGTAGGTACATTCGCTTCCGATCCCAGCGGTTACTTGAATATGCCTTCTATGTACCCCAGCGCTATCGAACTCGATAACGTAACTTATGAAGTCGTCGATAAATGGAATGCCGGTATTGATTTCGGTATTCTCAACGACCGCCTCATGTTCACCGTCGATCTCTATAAAAACGTTACCAACAACCTGTTGCAGAAAGGTATGAGCCTGCCTACCTCCACCGGTTTCTCCAAAGTGGCATGGTACAACTCCGGTAAGATGACCAACAAAGGTTGGGAGTTCCGTATTGATGCCGACGTGGTGAAGACCAAAGACTGGAATTTCTTCCTTTCGTTCAACATTTCGCAGAACGACAACATGATTAACTCTTTCCCCCCCAACGTCGATATGGAGAACTACACATTCGACAACGGAAAATACGCATTCCTCGTCATGGAAGGGAATCCGCTCGGTTCGTTCTACGGCTACCGCTACAAAGGCGTATATCAAAACGTCGAAGACACCTATGCCAAAGACATCAATGGCAAGACCATTTACGACATCGACGGCAAACCGGTGGTAACCCGCATCAACACGTGGACTGCCCGCCCGGGCGACGCCAAATACGAAGATATCAACGGCGACGGTGTAATCAACGCCAACGATATCGTGTATCTCGGCAATTACAGCCCGAAACTGCTCGGCGGTATCCAGTTCCGCCTCTCGTACAAGACGTGGCAGCTTTCCGCCAACTTCCAAGGTCGTGCCGGACAAAAGGTATTCAACCAAGCCCGACTCAACTCCGAAATGATGCGCGGAAAGACCAACCAGAGTACCGCCACCCTGCGCCGCTGGCGTAATGAAGGCGATATTACCGATATGCCGCGCGCTCTTTACGGACAGGGTTACAACTCCTTGGGCTCCGACCGTTATATCGAAGACGCTTCGTTCCTCCGTATGAAGACGCTTACGCTCAAATACGGATTCCCCAAAAACCTCCTCAAGAAAATGCACCTCAAAGGATTCGACCTTTACGTTACTGCCTACGACTTGTGGACATTGACCAAATATTCGGGTCAAGACCCTGAGGTCAGCGAAAAGAAACAAGACGACAGCGGACTTGTACGTCTCGCCGTCGATGGAGCCTCCACTCCGAAGCCTATTCGTGTGAAATTCGGTATCAACCTCAGATTCTAACATTTTACAGATATGAAAAAGATATACATATATATATGCGCATCGGCAATAGCAATTGCTATGGCAGCTTGTCAGGACTGGATGAACGTCGATCCTGCCGGTGTGCAGGCGACTACCACTTTCTGGAAATCGAAAGGCGATGTCGAAGGTGTTTTGGGAAAAGCCTACCGCTACTTGCGTGATGCGATAAACAACTGCACCTTCATCTATTGGGGCGAGATGCGCGCCTGCGACCTCGAGTTGGTCGAATCAAAAGCCATGAACATTCGAAACGGGAACATTCTTCCCACCAACGACCTCACCGCTTGGAGTTCGGCATACAATATTATCGGTATGGCAAACTCCGTCATCAAGTATGCTCCCACCGTCGTTGAAAAAGACGCTTCGTTCAATGAGTTCGAAATGAACTCTATCGTAGCCGAAGCCCACTTCCTGCGTGCGCTCTCCTATTTCTATCTGGTGCGCACGTTCAAAGACGTTCCCTACGTTATCGAACCCTACGTCAATGACGATGCCGAATTTCTTTTGGAAAAAACCGACGGCAACATCATTCTCGAAAAAGAAATCGAAGCCCTGAGCGGTTATTACACCTATGCCAAGGAACGTTTCCCCGTTGTCGAAGACGATAAAGGTCGAGCCACCCGCTGGGCGCTCTACACCCTCACCGCCGATATGTCGTTGTGGTTGGGTTCTTCGGTAGCCAATTCCGATACCTCCAACTACTATTTCAACCTCTGCATCGCTTCGTGCGACAGTGTCATCAACGGCGGCTGGTTGGGATTGAAACAAAAAGACGAATGGTTCTCCAATTTCTTCCCGGGAAACAGCGAAGAGAGCATCTTTGAGGTACAATACTCCAATGCACTCGCGCAGACAAACAGCTTTGAAGAGTGGTTCGCTACGGGTTCTGCCACGACCCGCCGGTTCAGAGCATCGAACACTTTCGAGGCTCGGGCTAATCGTATCATCGACGCCGAAAACGACATTCGCGGCGCCGGAGGTACATGGGGCGATGTTACGCCGGGAATCACCGCCGATATGGTATGGAAATATTACGGACAAGACACCGAAAACACCGTACGTACCGGTGAACAAAATGACCAAAACTGGATAATCTACCGCTTCGCCGAAGTCCTGCTGATGAAAGCCGAAGCCTTGGCAAGAACGGGCAACACCGAAGAAGCGTTCAACCTTGTCAATCGGGTGCACCAACGGGGTGGAAGTCCGTCGCTCGTCAACGCGGGCAATGTCATACAATCCATTGTCGACGAACGCAGCATCGAATTTTATGCCGAAGGCAAACGTTGGTTCGACATCTTGCGCGTCGGCTTGTACAATTACAACTACCACGCCGATGGAATAGATTGGCTGATTACCGAATGTTCAAGAGATTTGGCTCCTATCTCTCGTGCGTTGGTACTCTCCAAGATGAACAAGAATTACCCCGATTCATGGTATCTGCCCATCAACAGTTCCGAATTGGAGAAAAATACCCTTTTGGAACAAAATAGGGCATATGCCGAGCTCGGAAAATAACCTATGAAAAAGTCATACACTTATGAAACATAAAATTTTATATTTTTTCGTAGCGGCTGCAATGCTTTCGGCTTGCAATGACGATCTCGAAGATTCCACGTTCAGAATCTCCGATGACGAACCTGCCGCCACTTGGCTTAAGGAAAACGGTTACACGATGTGGACCGACCTGCTCGAACACACCGATTTGTTCAACACCATCAACCTCGATGCCGCCTACACCCTCTTTGTTCCCAACAACGATGCGGTTACGACATACCTTACCGGTAGAGGGCTCGGTTCCGTTTTCGAGATCGACAGCCTTACGGCTCGCGGATTGGTGAAATATTCCACGATTGCCAATAACGTATATTCGCGGATAGACTTCTCCAACGATGTGCTGCCCGATACCACCGCCTCCGGCGACTATCTGACCATCACATTCGACGAAGAAGGTAACTATTGGGTCAATAGAGATGCCAAGATTCTTAACGATGCCGACATCGAAGTTACCAACGGCAGCATATTCATTATCGACAAAGTGCTCGACCCTGTCAATGAATCCATTGCCGACCTCATAAATGAAAATAATAAGGAAAACGGCTGGTCTATGTTCTACCAGTTGCTCGATGCCACCGGTACGATGGCATTCGCACAGCCGCAAGGGCGCGCTTCGTACACCTGTTTCGTCGTGCCCGACAGCGTTTTCTGTAACGCCAACATCACCACGCTTGACGCACTTGCCGATCGCTTGGGAGCCGGACAGAACAGAGATGCATGGCGCACACAGGACAACGCCATGTATCGTTTCGCCGCTTACCACTTCATTTCGAGAGGTGCTTTCTCCACCAACCGGCTTAACTATCTGCCCAGCACCAGCAACCCGTTGCTCGAAACAGAGGCAGAAGCCGCATATATCGAAATGTCCATCACCGATGGCGAGTTCTACATCAATTACGATAAAGATACAAAAGACGGCGTACAGATTATCGAAGGCGATGTTACCTGCAAAAATGGCGTGGTACACATCATCGACGCTCTGATGACCATCAAAGACCCCTCGACCTTGCCGAGCGTTACATGGGATTTGTCCGACAACAAAGTGTTGGAGAGCCTCTATCCCGATTATCGCCTGACTTCGTTGCGGGAGGCTAGTGTCCATTACATGGATTCGTTGGTTGATAATCCCAACTACCCCGACTTTACTTATTCGTGGAATCCTGATGTAAGCAGTGTGAGCTATTATGTGGCTGCTTCGACCGATACGGTACGGAACAGACTTCTCAACAACGATGCTCTCCAACTCAACCTTCGTCAGTACAATTCCATTACGATGAAGACTCCCACTATCATCGCCGACTCCACCACCTACACCGTAGGGTTGGCTCACTACAACGAGTTTGCCAACGAAGCAGGCAACCGCATTACCGTCTATATCGACGGTGAAGAAATCGGCTGGCTCTTCACCAACGGCAAATACCCCGACCGCTCGGTCGTAGTAAACGGAACCGACAGCACCGCATTGGTAGGTACTGTGAAATTCGCTGTTACAGACAGACATGACGTCCGTATCGAAGACAATACAGGCGCCACCCTGCAACTCGATTATATGTTGTTCACTCCTAAAAAATAGACGCCATGAAGAAAAAGATATATCCTCTTTTGTTGGTCGGCTGCGGATTGATAGCAGCCTGCACGGAGACATGGGACGATTATTATAACTCGTCGACAATATCGAAGAATCCCACCGATGATATCGAGGAAATCGAGAATGTTACCGTAATGGAATTTTTTGACGAGCATGCCGAATACAACGATTTCTTCAACCTTTTGGGAAGTGTGGGCATAACCGAAGAATTGAAAAATTCGGGTCAGGAATTTACCCTCTGGACTGTTAACAACTCCAATATCGCCACCGAAGCCGAAAAAAGCGAAACACCCTTGGAGAGCGATACGGCACGTCTGCGTTATCACGTCAACTATTTGTCGATGACCAAAGACCAGCTGACCGACGGAAAACGACTCAAAACATTGAATGGTACCTATATACAGATTACCAACAATGAAGGGGGGCTTTTAGCCAACGATATCAAGGTGTTGAAATCTTACCGTTTGAACAACGGTGTGGTATATGAAATCGAAGAGTTGATGGAACCCCGTATCAATCTCTATAACTACATCAAATCGCTGGACGATTCGTATTCCATTTTCCGCGATTCGATAATGAATCGCAGCCGCATGGTGTATGATACGGCACGTTCGACTCCGACAGGCGTCGATGAGACCGGCAACATCATCTACGATTGGGTGGAAGTAGAGTACAACCCCTTGTTCGATACCGCACGCATCAACTCGGAGTATTTGCAGTTTACTTGTTTCCTGCCCGACAATGAGGTAATGAAAAACTGCTTTGATAAACTCAACGCTACCTACACGGGTATCGGTCGTCCGCTCAACGAAAGCGTCGAAGGCGATTCGCTCTACACGGGCTACGACCATTTGTTCCCCCAAGACCTGACCATGGCTGTCAATTGGATACAGCGCGCCGTACTTTACGAGGGACTTCTCGAGCCGGAAGCCACACAGGAAAAAGATATTTACTCCATATTCAAAAAACAATGGAAAAATATCGACCGCACCGGCGCACCCGTACAGATAGTCGAGGGCAGCGTCCCCTATGAAGAGGGCAGCAGTTTCCCCTACAAAAAACTCTCCAACGGTCGGGTATATAAAGTAAAAGACTTGAAAATACCCAACAACGTCATCATATCGCGGTTGAAACAATACGCATACCACATTGGTTATCGCGACAAGAACGACCCTGCACAGCAGATTTTCGTATGCGTCAAAAACAACGCCGATGACAAGACCTATCCGAAAATCGCCACTGACGCTGCCGTAGTCAGCCCGGTTGTAGCAGCAGGTTATCCTTCGGACGCATGGTCGGAATACACCTATACCTATTTCAATGAAAACGAAAAAGGCGAGCCGGTGTATACCTATATAGATGTACGCGGAAAGGAAGAACCGACGGAATTTTCCATTTCGTTCACGCCGCTTCAACCTACCGCTATGAAAACAACCGGCGCAATAAGCGAGTATAAAATACCCGCAGGCGAATACACCCTCTGTATGGGCTTCCGTTCCACCGACTGCTGTACAGGCGACGTACTCTTCGGAACGGCGCAGACCGATGACAACGGCAACCTCCAAAAAGATCCTGCCGATGCCGATGGCGATGTACTCTTGAAATCGGGTTACAGCCTCGTGCGCGGTGGCATCGACTTCACCGCCTCCACCCCGTGGAACTTCGACCGTTCCGGTACCGGCGGACAGGACAAATATATGCAGAGAAACGGTCGTAAATGGAACTCCGACGGCGGTACCGTAGGTACTGTCGAAGTGGAAGGCGACCCGGGAACGATGCAGTCCGTACGCATCAAAGTAAAATACGTTACCGGTAGCAAACGTATCGAACTTTTCCACTGGTGCCTTAAACCTACTGAGAATAATTATTGATATCAAACACACAATACGATATGAAAAAACTTAGAAATCTATTTCTCCTCCTGATTACCGTGTTGGCAACGATGCCTGTCATGGCGCAGCGCACCTATACGGTTACCGGTAAGGTAATGGACTCTTTCAAAGGAGAACCTATCGAAGGAGCTATCGTTTCAGCCACAGGATTGAAACAATCGGAACCTACCAATGCGGACGGTGTGTTCACCATCGAACTCCCTGCCCTCAAAGGCGAGTTGCAAGTTTGGTATCCCGGCTTCTATACGCAGACAGTTCCTATCAGCAATCGCACGAAAATAGAGGTGATATTGATACCCGAAGACAAATACGGATATGCCAATACCGTAGAAACACCCTATACTTCGGTTGCAGCACAGGATAAAAATACCAATACCTACACCCGTCATAACAAAGACTTTTCGCTTTCGACCGTCGATGTCGAGAAAACGTTTACCCGCATTCCCGGTCTCTACGTAGCCGAGAAAAGCGGTATGCCGGGCGAGGGTGCCTATTTCCAGCTGCGAGGTAACCGCACGTTCAATGCGGCGAGTATGCCCCTTATCGTCATTAACGGGCAACCCTATTTCGGCGACGTAAATACCTCAGGCGCCATCAACGGATACTCCACCGGCATATTCAATGCCATCAACGCACAGGATATAGCCAGCGTATCCGTACTCAAAGGCGCCGATGCCGCCATGTACGGCACCTTGGCATCGAACGGCGTCATCGCTATCGAAACCGAACGTGCCACCGACCTCGAGACCAAAGTAGAATTTATCGGTCAGTACGGTGTCGATCTCAACCAATCGACCTACCCCTTACTCGGCGTGGCAGACTATAAGAAACTCGTTTCCGACATCGGTCTGAGCGACCCCGCCTATGAGGATATGGATGCTTTGCTCAACGCATTCCCCTACCTCTCGAACGACCCGTCGACCTATGTCAATCCCTATCTCTATAACAACAATACCGATTGGCAGGACGAAATCTACACCCCGGGATTCGTAACCGATAACACCTTGAAGATAAAAGGCGGCGACGCTATCGCCAAATACGACCTCTCTATCGGTTACAAACGCAAAGGCGGACAAATAGATAACACCAACCTCAACCGCTACTATGCACGGTTGAATTCGGATATAAACCTGACGCGTAACCTCATATTCTCGTCGTCGTTGTCGATGGCATACATCAACAGCAATTTGCAGGAACAAGGTCTTTCGCTCGAAACCAACCCCATGCTGGCTGCCATGCGCAAAGCTCCCGTGTTCTCGCCCTATGAAAAAGATGCCGAAGACCATCTCTTGCCCGACTATGCCTCCATTCGCGACGACAAAGGAAATATCCTCGTCAATAATGCCGTTTCCAATCCTACGGCTATCGTCAATACGGTCGATGCAGGAAACAACATTTATGACATACAGGGACTTTTCGGTCTCGACGGAAAAATAAAAGACCATTGGACTCTCGGTGCCAATGCCGGCATCTACTATTACAAGAGACAAGAGTCGATATTCATTCCGGGTACCACCAACCAGACTATCATGCCCCTGCAAGACGGATTGGCTGAAAACACCTCCCGCGTAGGTGAAACCGAATTGATGAACCTCTACTTCTCGGCTCGTTCGACGTTCAACTATACGATCAACGGACTGCATAACCTCAGAGGTGCACTCGGTATACAGACGGCTATAAACCAGACCGAATACGACTATGCCGAAGGTATCAATGCTTCGAGCGACTATTACTTCCTGCTCGGAAATACCAGTTCTACTATCGGTCGCAAGGTATCGGGTTACATCGACAAATACAATTGGGTAAACCTTAATGCCAATGTATCTTATACTTACAACCACTTGGTAAGCGCAGGCGTAACGCTGGCTGCCGACTATGCCTCTTCGTTCGGCGCCGATGTTCCCGCCATGGCGGTGTTCCCCTCGGTAAATGCAGCTCTCTATCTGAAAAACCTGCCCGGTCTCAACGATGCCCACGCACTCAACCAGTTTACCATTCGTGCCGAATATGTAACGAGCGGTAACAGCCGTTTCTCGACGAGTCTCAGCAAATATGCTTACTCGCGGTCGAACTTCCGTTCGCTGTCGGGTCTCGTACGTGCCGGCGTTCCCAATACCGGTCTGCAATGGGAAACCGACTGTACCTTCGATTTGGGTATCGACCTCTCGCTTGCCAACAACCGCATCGACGTGAACGTGGATTTGTATCAAGGAAAAACTTCCGATGTCATCATGCTGCGCAACGTTTCCTCCGTGTACGGTACCAATACCATGTACGACAATATCGGAACCCTTGAAAACAGAGGTGTGGAACTTGCTTTCCAAGTAGCGCCCGTCTATACCAAAAACCTCAAATGGTATATCGGAGCCACGTTGGCACACAATAAAAACACCCTCACCTCGCTCGATGGCAACGACAAAATTATTACCGAAATGGGTGACGGTTCGGCTATCATTTCCGAAGTCGATAAACCGCTGTACAGCTTCTACGGCTATCAGACGGAAGGCGTATTCGAATCGGCAGCTGAAGCTGCCGCTGCCGGTCTGAGAACTCCGGGCGGCAAAACATTCGGTGCCGGCGATATACACTTCAAAGACCAAAACGACGATGGTTTCATCGACGAAAAAGACCGTGTAAATCTTGGCAGCCCCGACCCGAAATTCTTCGGCGAGTTTTATACCACTTTGCGGTATAAAGCCTTTGAAGTATCGCTTACGTTCGGTTACAGCAAAGGCAATCAAGTGTACAATGCCGTGCGTCGCATAGGCGAAGCCATGAGCGACTACGGTAACCAGCTGACTTCGGTCAATCGTCGTTGGAAAGCCAGCGGCGACCAGACCCTCGTACCGAAAGCGACTTACGGTGACCCGATGGACAACAACCGCTTCTCCGACCGTTGGATTGAAGACGCTTCGTTCATCAAGCTCAAAGAAGTATATGTAAGCTACCGCTTCAATCTGCTGCGCGGACTTACCATATTCGCTTCCGCCGAAAATGTATTCACTGCTACGAAATATCTGGGTCTCGACCCCGAAACGACTTATTCTTACGATGCGTCATTGCGCGGATTCGACTATGCGAAAGTAGCTCTTCCCCGTTCGTTCAAAGCAGGTGTTAAAATCGAATTCTAAACCATTGGGAATTTATGATTATGAAAAAGATAACGAAAAATTTGATTGCCGTGTTTGTCGCCTTGTCCATGGCGGCTTGCTCCGACGATACGATTGACGTCCTCAACGAAGATAATTATGTCGGTGTAAATACCGAACTTTATTCCGGACTTTGGGGCATAGCTTCTGCGGTTGCCGATGTTGCCGATCAGGCTCCGATATTGGAAGGTCTGCGCAGCGGCATGCTCGAACCCACCGAAAATGCCACGAGCGAAATGATGGCGGTGTATAATTATGAGAACCTCGATGAGTGCTCCCTTGCCGACCCTGCCGGATATTATCGGGTCATCAGAGAGGTGAACGACTATGTAAAACATGTAGCCGACTATCGTGCGGAAAACCCGACTTCCATCGTCTTTGAAGAAAAATACGGCGTGACGTTTGAACTTTACATCTCGACGGCTGTCCGTTACAAAGTCTGGGCATACCTGATGCTGGCTAAAATGTATGGCGGCGCTTACTATTTCGATGACCCCGAAATCGAGTACGAAAACGAAGTGAATATCCCTCAATATGCCAAATGGCTCGATTTCTATCAAGTCATAGACACGTGTATCGCCTTGATAGAAGAACCGCGTACTTACGGTGTCAAAGGAGATGAGATAACCCGATGGGCGACATTCCTTTTCCCGAGTATGGTCGGCGAAAATGCCTCCATACAGCAGTACGACCGCTATCAGTTTACCCCGTGGACGCTGCTTACCGAATTGTATCTCTGGAAAAAGGAGTATAGAAAAGCCTACGACAATGCTACTAAGGAAATTAGCAACAGCGGTTTCCTTTCGGGCGGCGAGGCGTATATCCTCTGTTTCCGAGGCGCATACAACGGTGAATGGTCGAATGTATTTTACACATTCTATCGTTGGGAAGATATAACAATGGCGACATTCACACCCCGACAGGGCGAGTACAACCGGATGGACGACTATGCCTCCAACCTTATTCCCTATCATTACTATGTACGTCCTACCGCAGTGGGTATGGCTCGTTTCGATACGACCAGCGTAGCCAACAGCGAAAGTTCCGAAATGAGCGACAAATATCGCGGACGCGGAAAATCGTTCAAGGAAGTAAACGGGCAAATGGTATTTTCGAAATGGGTAAGTAATGCCGACCGCTCGACAAATACCGAAATATCCTTGCCGCTTTACCGCGCCGGACATCTCCACCTGATGCTCTGCGAAGCCTTGACCGGTATGGCAAAAGAAACCGCTGATACCGTCTTGCAAAATGCTTACATCGAATCGGCTTTGGTATTGCTCAACGAAGGTATCAGCACCTATTGGGATGCGGCGAACGGCAGGTACAAGGACTCCTTGTGCATCGCCCAACTTCCTAATTTCCCCACCAACTTGTATCGGGGCAACGATCACACGATGAGTGCTTCACAGTATTTGAATCGCGGCGTGCGCGGACGCGTATCCATGAGTAACGTCGGTACCGAGATTACAACAAAAGATAATGACGGAAATTACGTAAATTCGTATACGTTAGATGAAAAAGTATGGAAAGTCGATTCGCTCTTGTGTGAAGAGGCATTCTTCGAGCTTTCCGGCGAAGGACACGTGATGCCCATATTCTACCGCATGATGGAACGACATGGAGAAGACCCAGCCCACAAAGATTTCCTCGTGAAATTTATGGCAGCTGGTCGCGATGAAATCGAATCGAAATTGCAAACAAACGAAGAATGGTTCCTCGATTATGATATAAACGTGGAATAAATATTTTATCTTTGCTACACGGAGTGTCCGGAACGTTTTCGCTCCGGACACTCGTAGTTTTTAACGAATCCGAAATCTGCCATGAAACTCCGAACGCTAAGCCTGTTTCTGCTGCTCTCTGCCGCATGTGTTGCGCCGGCAAATGCGCAGCTTTATACCTCATCGACCTCCGATCGCACCGACCCGGGCGCGATGCGTACCCTGCGCTACCGCCCCGACGGCACCGACTTCGTCATCGAAAACGGCGACCGTAAGTTTACCCGCGCCCTCTACGGCTCCAATACCGGCTTCCGCCTCGAAACCGGCGATGTGCCCGAGTTCGCCCTCTATATGCCCCGTATGGGCGGAAACCTCACGCTCGGAATCCTGCGCGACGGAAAAAGCCTTTGGCTCAACGA